>NZ_JBSFFY010000084.1:0-20923 GCF_053596315.1 Streptomyces sp. NPDC001732 | reverse complement strand
TCAGCTCCGGGGCGGGGGGGGGGGGGGGGGGGGGGGGGGGGGGGGGGGGGGGGGGGTGCGGCGCGCCCCCCGCGCCCCCCGGGGGGGCCCCCCCCCCCCCCCCCCGACGCCACTTCCGAAACACGCCCTAGACCGGCCGACGGTCCCCCGGCCCGTCCGCGACGGGCTCCGCCGAGCCCTCCCCCGGCACGTCCCCGCCCGGCATCTCCTCGTCCGGCGGCGGGAGTTGCGGTGCCGTGCGGGGCAGCCGCAGGGCGAACAGGGCCGACAGGGCCACCAGGGCGGCCGTGGCCCACACCGCCGTGCGGAACGGTCCTGCGTCCGTCGTGCCCCCCGCGCCGTGCGCACCGCCGCCGACCAGGGCCGCGCACAGCGCGATGCCGAGGGCGCCGCCCAGGGTGCGGACGATCTGGAAGAGGCCCATCGCCTGGCCCATGTCGGGCGGCGCGACGGTCTCGAACCCGGCGATCTGCACGGTGAGGACGGCCGTGCCGAGCACCAGCCCGATCAGGAACATCAGCGCCCGCACGGCCCAGCTGTTCTCCGCCGTGCCCGGCACCGCGAGCGCGCCGAACACCACGGCGGCCAGCAGCAGTGCGGTCACCACCAGGCGGCGGGGGCCGAGCCGGGGCAGCAGCCGGTCCACCGTCTGCGAGGCCAGCATCAGGCCGATCGCCTCGGGGAAGACGATCAGTCCCGCGTCCAGCGCGGAGCCGCCCAGGGCCGCCTGGAACAGCAGCGGGACGACGAACAGCACACCCATCAGCCCGGCCGCGGTCAGGGCGGCCAGCACGGCGGCCGTCCCGTAGTACCGGTCGCCGAACAGCCGCAGCCCCAACAGGGGGGCCGGGGCCCGGCGTTGCTGGAGGACGGACGCCACCAGCAGCACCGCGCCCAGGACCGCGCCCAGCACGACCGGAGGGTCGGACCAGCCGTGTGCCGGGCCGAAGCCGAGCGCGTAGGTGAGCAGACCGAGGGCGGGCGTGGCGAGCCAGAAGCCCGCCCGGTCGAACGGGCCCTCGGTGCCCTCGACGTGCTCGCGCAGCCCGATCGCGCCGAGCAGCACCGCGGCCACGCCCACCGGCACGTTGACGAAGAACAGCCAGTGCCAGGAGAGGTGTTCGGTGAGCAGACCGCCCAGCGGCGGGCCGAGGGCGGGCATCAGGGCCGTCGGCACGATCAGCACCTTCGACAGCTTGGCCCGCTCCGGCGGGGCGAACGCCCGGAACAGCAGCGTCATGCCGACCGGGGTCAGCAGTCCGCCCGCCAGCCCCTGGAGTGCGCGCGCCGCGACCAGCACCGGCAGGTTCCAGGCCAGTCCGCACAGCGCGGAGGCCGTGGTGAAGACGGCCAGCGAGCCGAGGAAGACCCGTTTGGTGCCGTACCGGTCGCCGAGCCAGCCCGCCACCGGCAGGGCGAGCGCCAGGGCGACCAGGAACGCCGTCTCGACGGTGTTGGCCGCGAAGACGGGCCGGCCGAAGTCCTCGGCGATGGTGTAGAGGGCCGGGTTGACGATGGTCGAGTCCAGGCCGTTCATGCACATCGCGGCCACGTAGACCAGGACCACGGCGAGCCGGGGGCGGATGCGCGGCACCGGCAGCCACCCGCCCCGCCGGGTACGGGATTCGGGTGCGGTCACCGGGACAGCAGCCCGGTGTCGTGCGCGGTGATCCGGTCCAGTGCCTCCTGGCGCGGGCACGGCCCGTGGACCGCCGTCCAGCAGGCCGGCACGTCGGCGAACTCGGGCCACAGCGAGTACTGGCGCTGTTCGTTGACGAGGACGAGGAAGGCGTCGGCCCCGCCGTCGGCGTCGAAGGGGTTGACGGGTGCGTCGCTGTTCACGGCCATCGGGGTGTCACTTCTCCAGGTCGGTCAGGCGGTCGGCGACCACGCGGGCGATGTGCGCGATCGGTTCGGGCAGGGTCATGTCCTTGTGCGAGCAGGCGACGTCCGTGTTGTCGATGCGTCCGCTCACGTACGGCGTCCAGGTGTCCGGGGTGAGGGCGTCGTCGATGGTGTCGACGGTCGCGCGGAAGAACAGCACGTCGGCGTCGAGGCGCCGGTGGTCGAAGCCCCGGACGAGGTGGTTGGTGTTGAGGTAGATCTCGGCCAGCGACTCCAGCGTGCCGGTGGTCAGCGCGGCCAGCGGGCTGCCCTCGCGCTGGAGCACCTCGATCACACGGTCGGTGGTCAGCGGCTTGTCCTCCAGGGTGTCGGGGCCGTGACCGCCCATCGCCAGCAGCGACTCCATGGCCTCGGCGTGGTCGGGCACGGGCAGGTCGCGGAAGCCATCGGCCGGGTAGGCGTCGAGGATCGCGAGCAGTTCGACCTCCTCGCCCAGGTCCTGGAGCCGGGTGGCCATGGCGTGCGCGACGATGCCGCCGGTGGACCAGCCGAGCAGGCGGTACGGTCCCGCGGGCTGCACCTCCCGCATCCGTCCCACGTAGTGCGCGGCCAGTTCCTCCAGGGAGGCGGGCAGCGGCTCGTCGGCGGTGGCGGGGCCGACGCCCTGCGCCTGGAGGCCGTAGATCGGCACGTCGGCGGGCAGGTGGCGGATGAGTCCGGCGTAGCACCAGCTCAGCCCGCCGGCCGGGTGGACGCAGTACAGGGGGGCGCGGTCGCCGTCGCGGGCGGGCCTGAGCGGCAGCAGGACGTCCAGCGGATCGTCGTGGTGCGTGCCGGCCGAGGCGGCTTCCAGGGCTGCGGCCAGGGCGGCCGCGGTGGGCGACCGGAAGACCGTGCCGATGGATACCTCGGTGCCGAGGGCCGCCGTGACGCGGGCGGCGAGCCGGACGGCGAGCAGCGAATGGCCGCCCAGGTCGAAGAAGTTGTCGTCGACGCCGACCCGGTCCGCGCCGAGCACCTCGGCGAACAGTGCGCACAGCTGCTCCTCGCGCGGGCTGCGCGGGGCGCGTCCGCGGGCGTCGCCGGTGGGGCGGCCGGGCGCGGGCAGCGCCTTGCGGTCCAGTTTGCCGTTGTCGGTCAGCGGCAGCCGCGCCAGCTCGATCACGGCGGACGGGACCATGTGCACGGGCAGTTCACGGGCCGTGTGCTCGCGCAGCCGCGCCGCCGGGTCCGGGTCGTCCCCCTCACCGGCACCGGTGCCGGGGGCGGGTACGACGTAGGCGACGAGCCGTTGGTCGCCGGGGGTGTCCTCGCGGACGACCACGGCCACGTCGGCGACCTCCGGGCGGGCGGCCAGGACGGCCTCGATCTCGCCGAGTTCGATGCGGAAGCCGCGGATCTTGACCTGATGGTCGGCGCGGCCGAAGTACTCCAGGGTGCCGTCGGCGCGTCGGCGGGCGAGGTCTCCGGAGCGGTACATGCGGGTGCCGCTCTCGCCGAACAGGTGGGCGTGGGGGTCGGCGACGAAACGGGTCGCGGTGAGGTCGGGCCGGCCGAGGTAGCCCGCCGCCACGCCCTGCCCGGCGACGTACATCTCCCCCGTGACGCCGGGCGGTACCGGCTGGAGCCGTTCGTCGAGCACGTAGACGCGCAGGTCGGGGATGTTGACGCCGATGGTGGACGAGGTGGCGGCGGCAGCGGTGGCCCGGTCGAGGGGGAAGTGGGTGACGTGCACGGTGGTCTCGGTGATGCCGTACATGTTCACCAGGACCGGTGCGTCGTCGGCGTGCCGGGCGTACCAGTCGTCGAGACGGCCCAGTTCCAGCGCTTCGCCGCCGAACACCACGTAGCGCAGGGCGAGTTCGCCTCCGGGGTGTTCCCGGTCGGCGGCGGCGAGCTGGTAGAAGGCGGAGGGCGTCTGGTTGAGTACGGTCACCCGCTGCGCGGCGAGCAGCCGCCGGAAGGCGTGCGGGTCGCGGCTGGTCAGGTGCGGTACGACGACGACCTTGCCGCCGTACAGCAGCGCGCCCCACAGCTCCCAGACGGAGAAGTCGAAGGCGTAGGAGTGGAACAGCGTCCACGCGTCGTCCGGTCCGAAGCCGAACCAGTGGTCGGTGGCGGTGAACAGCCGGGTGACGTTGTGGTGGGTGACCACGACGCCCTTGGGGCGGCCGGTGGAGCCGGAGGTGTAGATGATGTACGCCGGGTCGTGGGGGGTCAGCGGGCGGACCCGGTCCGCCTGGGTGAGCGGGCCGGTGGCGTGTGCGGTGGTGTCGCCGTCGACGGTGACGACCGGCAGGTCGTGGCCGGGCAGCCGGGGCGCGGTGGCGGTGTCGGTGACGACGGCCGCGGGGCGGGCGTCGGCCAGCATGTACGCCAGCCGGTCGGCCGGGTAGTCGGGGTCGAGCGGCAGGTAGGCGGCGCCGGCCAGGGAGACCGCGAGCAGGCCGGTGACCAGTTCGGCGGAGCGGGGCAGGGCGAGGGCGACGACGGAGCCGGGTCCGATGGAGCGGGCGGCGAGCAGCCGGGCCAGGCGGTGGGCGCGGGCGGAGAGTTCGGCGTAGGTGAGGGTGGTGCCCTCGTGGCTGACGGCGATCCGGTCGGGGTGCCGGCGGGCGGCCTCCTCGTAGCGGTCGGCAAGGGTGGCCGGGGCGGCGGGTGCGGTGGGCAGCGGCCGGGCGTTGCCGTCGACCAGGGCGCGGCGGCGTTCGTCCTCGCTCAGCAGCGGCAGCAGGCCGAGGGGGGTGTCGGGGGCCTCGGCGGCGGCGGTGAGCAGCCGGGCGAGGCGGTCGGCGAGAGCCTGGGCGGTGGAGCGGTCGAACAGGTCGGTGCGGAATTCCAGGAAGCCGCCGATGCCGCCGCCGGCCAGTTCCCCGGCGTTGAGGGTGAGGTCGAACTTGGCGGTGCCGGAGGTGGTGGTGGACAGCCGGGCGGTGGTGCCGGGACCCAGTGGGAAGGCGGCGTCCGGTACCGACTGCCAGGCCAGCATGGTCTGGAAGAGGGGGTGGCGGGCGAGGGAGCGGGCCGGGTTGAGGGCCTCGACGAGATGGTCGAAGGGCAGCGCGTCGTGCTCGAACGCGGCCAGGGTGCCGGTCCGTACCCGCTCCAGCAGTTCCCGGAAGGTGGGGTCGCCGGAGGTGTCGGTGCGGAGCACGACGGTGTTGGTGAAGAAGCCGACGAGGGCGGCGGTGGCGTCGTCGTCGCGTCCGGCGACGGGGGTGCCGAGCGGGATGTCGGTGCCGCAGCCGTGCCGGGTGAGCAGGGCGGCCAGGCCCGCCTGGACGGCCATGAAGAGGCTGGCGCCGGTGGTGCGGGCGAGCCCGGCGAGGGCCGTGTGCGCGGCGGTGCCCAGGGCGAACGGGACGGTGTCGCCGGCGGTGGAGGCGGCGGGTGGGCGGGGCCGGTCGGTGGGCAGGTCGAGCTGGTCGGGCAGGCCGGCCAGGGTCCGCTTCCAGTGGTCCAGCTGGGCGGTGGCGAGCGGGGTGGGTTCGGCGGGGGTGCCGAGCCGGCGCCGCTGCCATGCGGCGTGGTCGGCGTACTGCACGGCCAGGGGGGCGAACTCCGGTGCCCGTCCGGCGAGTCGGGCCCGGTAGGCGGTGGCGAGGTCGTCGGCCAGCGGGGTGGTGGAGGCGCCGTCGCCGGCGATGTGGTGCAGCACCAGCATCAGGGTGTGCCGGTCGTCGGTCTCGGTGAACAGGGTGGCGCGCAGCGGGATCTCGTGGGCCAGGTCGAAGGCGTGCCGGGCGGCGGCCGTCAGGTCCTCGCCGTCGGCGGCGCGGTGCAGGCGGGGCCGGGCCGCCGGGTCCCGGGGGGCGAGGATGTGCTGCCGGGGCAGGCTGCCTCGACCTTCCCCGGGTACGGGGTAGACGGTCCGCAGGGTTTCGTGGCGTTCCGTCAGGTCGGCGAGGGCTGCGGTGAGCGCGTCCTCGTCCAGCGGTCCCTCGACGGTGAGGACGAGCGGGATGTTGTACGTCGGGGCGGGCCCTTCCAGCCGGTGCAGGAACCACAGCCGCTGCTGGGCGGGGGACAGCGGCAGTTCGCCGGTGCGGGGCACGGGGGTCGGCGGTACGGCGTCGGCGGGGGTGCCGGTGTGGCGGGCGCGGACCAGGGCGGCGAGGGCGGCCGGGGTGGGCTCGCGGAACACGTCGGCGACGGAGACGGGCACGTCGAAGGTCTCCCGCAGCCGGGCGGCGAGCCGGGCCGCGAGCAGCGAGTGGCCGCCCAGGTCGAAGAAGGAGGCGTCGGGCGCGGCCCGTTCCGCCTGGCCGAGCAGGTCGGCGAAGAGTCCGCGGACGACGTCGGTGTGCGGGGTGCCGGGTTGGGTGCCGGTGGCCGGGGCGGTGGGGGCGAGCGGTGCGGGGTCGGGCAGCGCGCGGTGGTCGAGCTTGTCGTTGGCGGTGCGCGGCAGAGCGTCGAGCAGGACGACCGCGGCCGGGACCATGTGTGCGGGCAGTGCGGCGGCGAGGTGGTCGCGCAGGGCGGCCGGTTCGGCGTCGGTGCCGGGGCGCGGGACGGCGTAGGCGAGCAGCCGCTTGCCGCCGGCCGCCTCGCGGGCGACGACGGCGGCCGCGGCGACGGAGGGGTGGGCGGCCAGGACGGCCTGGATCTCGCCGGGTTCGATGCGGAAGCCGCGGATCTTGACCTGGTCGTCGGTGCGGCCGAGGAACTCGACGGTGCCGTCGGGGCGGCGGCGCACCAGGTCCCCGGTGCGGTACATCCGGCCGCCGGTGTCGCCGTGCAGGGCGCCGTAGGGGTCGGCGACAAAGCGTTCGGCCGTCAGGTCGGGCCGTCCGAGGTAGCCGCGTGCCAGGCAGGCTCCGGCGACGTACAGCTCGCCGGGGACGTTGTCGGGAGCGGGGCGCAGGGCGGTGTCGAGCACGTAGAGGCGGGTCGCACGCACCGGGCTGCCGGCGGAGTCGGGGCCGGTCCAGTGGCAGGCGTCGACGGTGGTCTCGGTGGGGCCGTACAGGTTGAGCGGGTGGACGCCCTCGGTGGTGGCGAGGCGGTGCCACAGCGGTGCGGGGACGGGTTCGCCGCCGACGACGAGGACGGCGGGCCGGTGGTGGCCGTCGGCGAGCAGCCCCTCGGCGAGGAGGGCCTCGGCGTAGGAGGGGGTGACGTCCAGGTAGTCGACGAGGTGGGTGTCGACGTGGGCGGTGAGGGCGGCCGGGTCGCGGTAGGTGGCGTCGTCGAGCAGGTGCAGTTCGTGGCCGTGGACCATCCACAGCACCGGGTCCCAGGAGGCGTCGAAGGCGAAGGAGGCGCTGTGGGCGGCCTTGAGCCGGGTGCGGCCGGTGCGGGCGACGGCGGGGGCGATGTGGTCGGTGCCGTGTCCGGCGTACAGGTTGGCGAGGGAGGCGTGGGTGACGACCACGCCCTTGGGTCGGCCGGTGGAGCCGGAGGTGTGGATGATGTAGGCCGCGTCGTGGGGTGCGGGGGTGGCGGCGGGGTGGTCGGCGGGTGCGTCGCGAAGGGCCCGGACCGTCTCGGGGGCGTCGATGCCGATCACGGGCAGGCCGTGCTCGGGGAGCCGGGCGAGTGCCTCGGTGGTGCCGAGGACGCAGGCCGGGCGGGCGTCCTCCAGCACGGCGAGGGTGCGGGCGGGCGGGTGGCCGAGGTCGAGGGGCTGGCAGACGCCGCCCGCCTTGAGGACCGCGAGCAGGGCGGTGATCATGCCGGTGGAGCGGGGCAGGGCGAGCGCGACGGGGGTCTCGGGGCCGACGCCGTGCGCGGCGAGGTGGTGGGAGAGCCGGTCGGCGGCGGCGTCCAGTTCGGCGAAGGTGAGGGTGTCCGTGCCGCAGCGGACGGCGGTCTCGTCGGGGGTGCGGGCGGCCTGTGCGGCGAACGCCTCGGGGACGGTGGTGCCGCAGGGTTCCTCGGAGCGGCCCGCGGTCACCCGGCGTATCTCGTCCCCGGCGAGGAGGTCGAGGGTGGCGACGGGGCGGTGCGGGTCGGTGAGCAGCAGGGCGGTCAGGTTGTCGAGGCAGCGCAGGAGCGTGGCGCCGTACCGGCCGGTCTCGGCGGCGGTGTAGCGGTCGGCGGCGGCCTCCAGCACCAGGGCGATGGTGCCGTCCGGGCCGGGCCGGGCACCGACGGCGAGGTCCTCGACCGGGCCGGCGGCGAGGTTGTGGACGGTGCCGCAGGGGCCGCCGAGGTCGAGGGGGGCACCGTCGTGGGGCTTGATGTTGACCATCGGTCCGGTCAGCGGTGCGGTGGGGGCGGTCAGGCCCAGGTCGCGGCGCAGGTCGGCCTGCGGGTAGCGCTGGTGGCGGCGGACCTGGCGGATCTCCAGCACGATGCGGCGCAGCAGTTGGGCCGCGGTGTCCTCGGGGCGGACGGCGACGCGCAGCGGGAGCACGTTCACGGTCATGGCCGGGGTGCGCAGCGCGGCGGGAGTGCGGCGGTTGGTGACGGGCAGGCCGAGGACGACGTCGCGGGCGCCGGTGAGCCGGTGCAGGTGGACGGCGGTGGCGGCGACGACCAGTTCGGCCCAGGTGGCCCCGGCGGCCTCGGCGGCGCGGGTGACCGTGTCGGCGGACAGCGGGGCGGCGTACCGGTGCAGCCGGGTGTGCGGGGCGGTGTCCCGGCCGGGTCCGGCGGGCGGGGCGAGGGCGACGGGAACGGCGCCGGCCATCCGTCCGGCCCAGAACTCCCGGTCGGCGGCGTACTGTTCGCCGCTCAGGTACGCCTGTTCCTCCGCGACGAGTTCGCGCAGGGGCGCGAACCGGCACTCCGGGGCCTCCTGTTCGCCGGCCGCGTACAGTTCGGCGACCCGGTTGCCGATGAGCGTCAGGGCGTAGGCGTCGACGGCCACGTGGTGGATGCGCTGGTACCAGCGGTACGAGGTGTCGCCGACGCGCAGCAGTGCCTGGGTCATCAGGCCGTCCGGTGCGTCGAGGTCGGCGGGCCGGGACAGGTCGGCGTCGGTCCAGCGCCCGGCCTCCTCCTCGGGTGCCTCGTGGCCCCGCAGGTCGATCCGGTGCAGCCGGAAGGCGGGGGCCGGGTCGGGGTACTGCGCGGGGGTGCCGTCCGTCTCGGTGATCCGCAGTCGCAGGGTGTCGGCCTCGGCGACGGTGCGGCGCAGCGCGCGTTCGAAGCGTTCCTCGTCGAGGGCTCCGTGGATCTCCACGACGTCCGCGGTGTGGAAGTCGGTGCCGCCGGGGGCGAGCTGTTGGGCGTAGTGGATGCCGCTCTGCGCGGTGAGCAGGGGGAACGGCTCCGGATGCTCGTTCATCTGGGGAGAACTCCTCGGTTGTGAAAGCCTTGCCGCGCAGCGGGCCGCCGATAACTTAGGTAAGCCTAAGCTAAATACTTGCACGGCGCGCCCACGTGTGAACTTCACGACGCGGGACAGTGCGACCGCACCCACCGGAGGAGGAGCCGATGACCGACCCGTACGGCGATGCCGCACCCGCCCCACAGGACGTCAAGTCCCGCATACGCGAGGGGATCGAGCGGGAGGGCGAAGCCCTGCTCGGTCTCAGCCGCCGCGTCCACGGCCACCCGGAGACGGCGTTCGAGGAGCACCGGGCCGCCGCCTGGTGCGCCGAACTGCTGGGCGCCCGGGGCTTCGCGGTGACCGCCCCGGCGTACGGGCTGGACACCGCGTTCGAGGCCACCGCGGGCAGCGGTCCGCTCACGGTCGCGGTGGTCTGCGAGTACGACGCCCTGCCGGGTCTCGGGCACGCCTGCGGCCACAACCTCATCGCCGCCGCCGGGGTCGGCGCCGCGCTGGGTCTCGCCCCGATGGCGGACGAACTCGGCCTGCGCGTACGGGTGCTGGGCACCCCGGCGGAGGAACGCGGCGCCGGCAAGGCGCTGATGCTCCGCGAGGGCGCGTTCGACGGCGTCGACGCCGCCATGATGGTGCACCCGTGCCCGTTCGAGGTCGCCGACTTCCGGTCCTTCGCGCTGGGCACCCTGTCGGTGACGTACACCGGCCGCTCCGCGCACCCGAGCCTGAATCCGCACGAGGGCCGCAACGCCGCCGACGCGCTGACCGTGGCGCAGGTGGCCATCGGCCTGCTGCGCCAGCAACTGCCGCCGCAGTGGCGGGTGCACGGCATCACCACGGAGGCGGGCAGCTCCCCCAACGCGATCCCGGACCGGACCCGCGCCGAGTACGAACTGCGCGTGCTGGCCGCCGAGGACCTGACGGAGCTGCGCGACCGGGTGGAGGCGTGCTTCCGCGCGGGCGCGCTGGCGACCGGCTGCGAGGTGGCCCTGGAGCGCCCCGAGCCCGACTACCTGGACTTCCGGGGCGATCCGGAGCTGATCCGGCTGTGGACGGCCAACGCCCGTGCGCTCGGCCGTCCCGAGCCCGTGGAGCGGACCCCGTTCGCCTGCACGGACATGGGCAACGTCTCGCATGCGGTGCCCTCCATCCACCCGGTGCTCGACATCAGCGGCGGGGCCTGCGGCCCGCACGAGCCCGCCTTCGTCGAGGCGGCCGTCTCACCGGCGGCCGAACGGGCGCTGCTGGACGGGGCGACGGCGATGGCCTGGACGGCCGCGGACCTCGCACGGGCCCGCCGGGACGGCGGCCGGGCGGCGTGAGAACACGACCGTGCGCGGGTGGCCGTACGGCGAGTACGGCCGGCCCGCGCATGGTCGACGCTCCGTCAGGAGCGGTTCAGCGCCTCGGTGATGTCGTCGACGACCTCGCCGGCGGCGAGCGGGCCGCCGCGGGTCGACCAGACGGAGCCGTCCACCGTCACCACGTGACCGTCCTCGACCGCGTTCAGCTCCTTGTAGGCGGCCTTGGACTGCACCTCCTTGAGCGCCTGTTCGCCGTCGGAGGTGAGGGTCGACAGGAACAGCCAGTCGCCGTCGATCTCGTCGATCTTCTCCAGGCTCAGCGACGGCGTGTGCGCGTTGCCGTCCCTGTTCTGCGCCTTGGGGCGCTTCAGGCCCATCTCCAGCGCGATGCCGCTGGCGAACTGCTTGTTCTCCATCCAGCTGGGCCCGTCCGGGTTCCAGCGGACGATGGAGACCTCGGCGCCCTTGTTCCCGCCCAACTTCTCGCCCGCGGCCCTGGCGGCGCTCTCGTGCTCGGAGATGACCCTGTTGGCCACGTCGAGCTTGTTCAGGGCGTTGCCGATGCCGCGGAGCGACAGCTTCCAGTCGTCGGTCGGCGCCATGGTGACGAGGGTGGCGGGGGTGATCTCGCGCAGCTGCTCGAGGACCTGCTCGTCCTGCATGTCACCGGCGAGGATCAGGTCGGGCCTGGCCGCGACGACCTTGTCCATGACCGGCTGGAGCAGGTTGCCGACGACGCCGATGCCCTCGACCTTGTCGGCGAGGTAGGCCGGCGGCTTGTTCAGGCCCTGGCCGTTGGTGATGCCGACCGGCTTCACACCGAGCGCGAGGACCCCGTCGAGCTCCTCCTGAGTGAGGGTCACGATCCGCTCGGGATGGGCCGGGACCTCGACGGCGCGGCCGGTGGCGTCCTTCACGGTACGGGTGGCCGATGCCGCGGAGTCCTTGCCCGAGGGCCCCTTGGAGTCCTTGCCGCCGGAGTCCGAACCGCAACCGGTCACGAGGAGCACGGCCGCTCCGACCGCGGCGGCGGCCTGGGCCGCGCGACGCGGCAGCATCGGGGAGGGACGGCTGGGCAGGGTCATGGGAACTCCACGGTTCACGGAAACGTACGACTGCGCGGAGGGCAGGCCGATGGCTTGCAGCCGCCTCAACACCCCCGACGCGAAAACTAAGGTTAGCCTTACCTCAGGCTCATTGAGCAAGGGGCCCGGGTCATTTCGAAAGGGCGGTCCAGATGGAACTGCGCACCGAGCAGCTCATTGCCGGATATTCCGGATGTACGGTCGTCGACCGGGTCGACGTGACGGCGCCTTCGGGCCATGTGGTCGCGATCGTCGGACCGAACGGCTGCGGAAAGTCGACGCTGTTGCGTTCGATGGCCCGGCTGCACGCCCCGGAGTCGGGCCGGGTCCTGGTCGACGGCGAGGACGTGTGGCAGCTGCGGCAGCGGGAGGCCGCGCACCGCATCGCCCTGCTCCCCCAGGCCCCGCAGGCGCCGGAGGCGGTCACGGTGGCGGGCCTGGTGCGTTACGGACGCCACCCGCACCAGGGCCTGTTCCGCCAGTGGTCCCGCGACGACGAGCGGGCGGTCGAGCACGCCCTGACGGCCACCGGCACCGCGGGACTGGCCGACCGCCGGGTCGAGGAACTCTCCGGCGGGCAGCGGCAGCGGTGCTGGCTGGCCATGGCGCTGGCCCAGGAGACCCCGGTGCTGCTGCTCGACGAGCCGACCAGCGCGCTCGACATCGGCCACGCCGTCGAAGTCCTGGACCTGGTGCGGCGGATCGCCGCCGACGGCCGCACCGTCGTCATGGTCGTTCACGACCTCGCCGCCGCCGCCCGGTACGCCGACACGCTGATCGCCATGCGGGACGGCCGGGTCGTGGCCCGCGGCACCCCGCGCGAGACCATCGACGCCGCGCTGGTACGGGAGTTGTACGGCGTGGACGCCGAGATCCTGACGGCCTCGTCGGACGGATCGCCGGTGGTGGTACCGGTGGCGGGCCCCGTCACCGCCCCCGCCTGACCGGGCGGCACCGCGTGCCCCCGCCGGCGTCCGCGGCGGCGTGCGCGACCGGCCGCGGGCGGGCCGGGCGTGCGGGCCCCCGGGGTCACCGGGCAGACTCTGTGTGTCGCACCACCGCCAGCAAAGGGATGATTCACGCATGATTACGCTCAAGAAGGAAGACGGCCCGGCGGACCTGGACGGAGTGACCCATCTGTCCATAGGGGTGTCCTGGGACCCCACCGCCGGGAGCAGCGGCGGAGTGATGGGCATGCTGCGCCGCAAGACCGGGACGGACCTGGACCTGATCGCCATCGCGATGCAGGGCGCCGACCCGGTGCGCCTGGCGGGCCTCGACTCCCTCGACCCGATGGGCAACGGCTCGCTGGTCCACAGCGGCGACAACCAGACCGGGCGCGGGGACGGCGACGACGAGACGGTGACGGTCGAGTTCGCGCGCCTGCCGGAGAACATCACGTCGATCGTGTTCGTCGCCGCCGCGTACAAGAAGGGCAGTTCCTTCCAGAAGGCGCGCAACATCAGCTTCAAGGTGTACGACGCCACCGGCGGCAGCTCCCAGCAGGTCGCCGACATCTGGCCGAGCCTGCTCACCGCCGACAACGGCTGCGCCGTGGCCAAGGCCATGCGGGTCGGCAACGTCTGGAAGCTCGAAGTGATCAACACGACGGGGAAGATCAAGCAGGGCAGCGAGCACGCGCTGATGCGCTTCGCCATCAGCAAGTAGCCCCGGCGGGACTTCCGGACCACGCTTCAGGTCCCGTGGCGGCGGACGGTGATCGCGAGGGCCGCCGCGTACAGCCCCAGCACCGCCACGAGCAGCGGGTAGTAGAGGGCGGGCAGCGCGGTCATGCCCAGGGGCGGGCCGAGCGGGGAGAGCGGAAGCAGCAGCCCGGTGACGGCGAGTCCGGCCGCCGCCCGGCCGACCGGGCCGCCGCCGCGGCCCCCGGCGGTACGGCGGCCGGTCCGCAGGAGCACCATCACCAGGGCCTGGGTGAGCAGGTTCTCGGTGAACCAGCCCGAGTGGAACACCGCCTCCTCGTCCGCGCCGCCGGGCCCGTACAGGGCGAGCGCGAGCACCGCGAAGGTGGCCAGGTCGGCGACGGCGTTGAGCGCCCCGAAACCGGTGATGAAGCGGAGCAGGTCCCGTGGCCGCAGCACCGTCGGGCCCCGGAGCGCGGCGGGGGCGGGCCGGTCGTAGGAGAAAGTGAGCTGGGCGGCGTCGAAGCACAGGTTCTGGACGAGGGCCTGGGCCGGGAGCATCGGCAGGAAGGGCAGCAGGAGCCCGGCGAAGAGCATCGCGATGACGTTGCCGAGGTTCGAGGAGAGCGTGATGCGCAGGTACGTCGTGATGGTGACGCTGCTGTGCCGGCCCGCCGTGATCGCGTGATCGATCGCGGTCAGGTCCTTGCCGCGGCCGGCGAGGACCACGTCGGCGCCCTCGCGGGCCATGTCGACGGCGTCGCGCGGGCAGATCCCGACGTCGGCCGCGTGCAGCGCGGGCAGGTCGTTGACGCCGTCCCCGAGGAACCCCGCGGTGCGGCCCGCGGTCCGCAGTGTGGTGACGATGCGTGCCTTGTGTTCGGGGGTGCAGCGGGCGAAGACGGTGGTGCGGTCGGCGAGCCGGGCCAGTTCCGGGTCGGTGAGCCCGTCGATGCGGTCGGCCGTGCACACCTCCCCGGGGTCGAGCCCCAGGTCCCGGCAGGCGCGGGCCGCGGTGCCCGGGTGGTCGCCGGTGAGCACCTTGACCGTGACCCCGCGATCGGCGAGGACGCGCAGGGCACCGGCGGCGGAGGGGACGAGCTCCTCGCGCAGGGCGACGAAACCGACGAAGGTCAGACCGCGTTCGTCGGCGGGGGTGTACGGGCGGTGCCGGGCGGGGCGTTCGGCGGTGGCGACCGCCAGGAGCCGCAGCCCGTCGTCCGCCCGGCCCGCCGCGAGCCGGAGCAGCCGGTGGCGCCGGGCGTCGTCGAGGGCGCACCGCTCCAGCACGCTCTCGACGGCGCCCTTGACGACGAGCGTGTCCGTTCCGAGGCGGCCGGGAACGCGCACCACGGCGGTGGAGAGGCGGCGGGCCGGGTCGAAGGGCACGGCCGCGACCCCGTCGTGGCCCAGCGCGTCCTCCACGTCGGCCGCGTCGAGGATCGCCTCGTCCAGGGCGTCGGGGACCGGCAGGTCGGTGAGTTGCAGCGTCCACCAGGCGTTCACGGCGGCCCAGCGCAGGACCTCGGGGTCGTCCCGCCCCTCGGCGTCCAGCCCGCGGACCACCACGGGGCGGTCCCGGGTGAGCGTGCCCGTCTTGTCCAGGCACAGCACGTCGACCGCGCCCAGGTCGTGCAGCGCGGGCAGCCGTCTGACGATCACGCCGTGGGCGCGGGCGAGGAGCGACGCGCCGCGGGCCAGGCAGGTAGTGACGACGACCGGCAGCATCTCCGGTGTGAGCCCCACCGCCACCGCCACCGCGAAGGGCAGCGTCTCCAGGCCCCGGCCGCGCAGGGCGGCGTTCGCCATCAGCACCAGCGGCGGCGTCACCAGCATGAACCGGATCAGGGTCCAGGAGATCCCCTGCACGGAACGGTCGAAGGCGCTCGGGCCGCGCGGGTGCGCGAAGTCGTGCGCGGCGGCGAACCGGGTGCGCGCCCCGGTCGCGACGACCACCGCGGTGCCGCTGCCCGACATGACGCTGCTGCCCTGGAAGCACGACTGCGGCTCGCCGAACGGGCCGTGCTCCGGCACCCCGTCCCCGGCCCCGCCCGGCACGTCGAGGGGGTACTTGGCGACCGGCGCCGACTCTCCGGTCAGCGCCGCCTGGTTCACGCCCAGGCTGTTCGCGCGCAACAGCCGTACGTCGGCGGGGACGAGGTCCCCGGGCCCCAGCCGGACCACGTCCCCCGGGACCAGTTGGTCGACCGGGATCTCGCGCGGCACCGGGGCCGCGTCCCGCCCCGTGCGGCGCACCACCGTGGCGGTGGTCGCCACCAGCTCCCGCAGTCCCGCCATCGACCGGTCGGCCCGGTGTTCCCCGGCCGACCGCAGCACACAGCTGACCACCACGAGCACGGTGATCACGCAGGCGGGGCCCCAGGCGGCGACGGCCGCGGACACCAGCCCGAGGCAGAGCAGCACCGCGGTGAACGGGTCGCGGAGGCTGTGCAGGAAGCGGCCGGGCCACGACACGGTCCGCCGGGCGGGCAGGGTGTTCTCGCCGAATTCGGCCAGGCGCTCCTCGGCCTCCTCGTCCGTCAGCCCGTGGGGGCCGCTGTCCAGCGCGCGCAGCACCTGGAGCGAGGTGGGCGGCCCCGGGGCGCCACCGGTCGCGGGGCCGCCGCCCGGCGCCGGGACGGTCCGCGACGGGAACGGCACCACCAGGCCCCGCTCCTCGGTCGCGGAGGTCTCAGGCACCGGTCCCGCGGAGCGTGCGCGGCGGTGCGGAGGAGGCGGCGGCACGCGCGGCCAGCCGGCCGACCATCATCCGCACCACGGCCACCACGTCGGGGTCGTCCACGAAATACACCATCCGCCGGCCGTCGCGGCAGGAACGGACGAGCCCCGCGAGCTTCAGCTTCGTCAGGTGCTGGCTGACGGCGGGCAGCGCACCGCCCACCCGCTCCGCGAGGCCGGTCACGTCGCTCTCGCCCTGGGCCAGCGCCCACACGATGTGCAGCCGTGCCGGGGACGCCAGCAGCCCGAAGGACGCGGCGGCCTCCGCGAGCACCTCGGCGGGCGGGTCCTCGAAGCCGTCGACGTCCGTCGCCACCGTCGTCCCTTCCTCTGCCCGGATCGCTTGCGGGCCCAGTCTAGGCAGTGCCCGACGACGGCCGCCCGGCCGTCCGCCGCGCCCGCCTTTCCGCCTGTACCGCACAAGGGCGCACAAAGCGACCGGGGCAACCACCCCCGCCCGCCCCGCGTCCTCACCATCGTCCGTACAGTTGCGCAACCATGCAATGCACTTGCCGGCCGGGGCCGTTGCCGCCCCGGCGCGGCCCGATGAGGGGAATGACGAACGTGGGCATCATCAGCTGGATCATCCTCGGCCTCGTCGCCGGAGTCATCGCCAAGATCCTGCTTCCCGGACGCGATCCCGGTGGGCTGATCGGCACCACCCTCATCGGCGTCGCCGGCGCCTTCGTCGGCGGCTGGCTCTCGGCACACTTCCTCAACCGGCCGGTGGAGAAGGAATTCTTCGACCTGACCACCTGGGGAGCGGCGATCGGCGGTTCCCTCGTCCTGCTCGTCGGCTACCGCCTCCTCTTCGGCAACTCGCGGGACTGACGGCTCCCGCACTCCCCCGGGCCGCCGCCCCGGGCGGCCCCTGCCCGGCGCATTCGCGGGGGGCGCGATCGTGGGGCGGGGCGTTCGTGAGGAAGGCACATTCGCAAAGAGAGCGGCGCGGTCTCGAACATCCGATCATGCCCTCCGGTGCCGTGACCGACCGCTCGGCCACCGTCGTTACTTCTGCGGAGTTCTGCAATTGGCGACTTCGCCGAATCGACGACGGGTGGTGCGGACGGATGCGTGCGACAGATACGGGGGGCCGGCCCGCGTGCCGGGCCGGGACGCGGGCCGGGGCCCCGCCGCTCCGTGGGGCGTCACGCGCGCCGCGTCACCCGGGCGCGGCCGGCGGCACGGAACCGGAACGCGTGTGATGCTGCGTCTGCCCGCGCACCGGGACCACCTCTCCTGGGCCCTGCCGCTGATCCGCGGATCGGTGCGGGCGGCCCAGGACCGCTCCGGCCAGTGGCTGCACCGGGCCGGCATCGCGCCGGATTCCACCCTCTTCGACGCGGCCCTCCAGGTGGTGGCCGAACTCGTCTCCAACGCCGTGCAGCACGCCGATCTCTCGCCGGACGTGCGGGTCTCCCTCGCGCTGGAGGGGTATCTGCTCACGATCGCCGTCGGGGACCAGGATCCGCGCCCGGTGTCCCTGGTGGACCTCGCGCCCCGGCAGGGTCTCGCGGTGGTGTCCGCTCTCGCGCACGACTACTCCGGCGACGTACGGACCGAGCCCGCCACCGACGGGCCCGGCAAGAGCGTCGTCGTGAGGTTCGCGCTGCTCGGCGCGATCGAATGAACCGGGGCCCGGCCCCGGGCCGGGCCCCCGCCGTGCCGGCCGGGTCAACAGGGGAGGGGCCGTCCCGCGCACGACGCGCGGTACGGCCCCGGCCCGGCCGGACACGGCTCCCTCCGGCGGTGCCGGAAGAAGCCGTGAGCCGCCCCCTACCGCCTGCCCGCCCGCTGCCTTCCGGCCTGCCGCCTTCCGGCCCTCCCCGCGGGCCCCCCGGTGGACGGGACCGCGTCCCGGTCCTCCCACTCCTCCCCCAGCATCAGGACGGGGTCGAACATCACCACCGCCGCGGCCACCACCAGGAACACGGCCGGTCCCAGCAGCATCGGTACGAGCAGTTCCGTGCCCGTCATCCCGCCGCCGTGCGCCCCGTGGCCCTCGCCGAGTTCCACGTTCAGCGCCGCCATTCCCGTGTAGTGCATCGCGGCGACCGCGACCCCGAAGATCAGGCTCGCCCGGAGGCTCGCCCGGAATCCGTACGAGGACATCGCGGACCACAGCGCCGCCGTCGCCGCGACCACCGCGATCACCACCGACAGCACCACCAGGGGCACGGAGTACGTGACCCCCGACCCCACGTGCATCGCGGCCATGCCCAGGTAGTGCATGGCCGCGATGCCCAGCCCCATCAGCAGCCCGGCCGTCAGCAGTACCGGCCGACGCACCCCCAGGCAGCCGACGGCGAAGATGCCGATGCCCACGACGACGACCGCCACCACCAGGCTTGCCGCGGTGAGCGTGCCGTCGTAGGTGACGGACGACTCCGCGACGGTGAAGCCGAGCATCGCGATGAAGTGCATCGTCCAGATCCCGACGCCGATCGACGTGGACCCGAGCGCGAGCCATCCCGCCTTCGCGACCCCCCTGCTGTGCATCGACCGGTTCGTGCACCGCAGCCCGAGAGCTCCGCCCAGCCAGGCGACGAGGAATCCGGCGACCGGGGTCACGAGACCTTGACTGAAACCATCGACGGTGGCGGACGCCATCGCTCCGCTCCTCTCTTGCCCGAGCCGTGCGCGAACTCCCCTTCAGAGTTCCGCCCGATGACGATAAGCAGACGCAATCCCCGAAAACTCGCCCTCCCGCATAACCGAATCATCACAAAACACGGAGATCGATCTTGAATTCACTCTTCTGTGATATTGCGCACGGAAAAAGCGCCCATTCCGATCCGGGGCGATTCCGATTCGAGATCTGACGAAAAGTCACCCGGCACGCACCCCCGGCCCCCACCGTCCCCGCAGCCGCCGCCCGATCGGGAATTGCGCCGCATGGAGTGCCATTACCGCCGCGGCCATGACAAAATCCGGTTCCGCTCTTTCTCCCCTCACACACGGAGGCGACGATGCGTCGCAGCGTCCGGGCCGGTCTGGCCCTTCTCTTCTCAGGCCTCGCGGTCATGGTCCCCGCGGCGTCGGCACATGCCGACGCCGTGGTGACGGTGAGCGTTCCCAATGGCCTGCCGCTCCAGATACGGTCCGCTCCCAGCCTGGGCGCCCAGGTGCTCGGCAGCCTCGCCAACGGCAGCAGGGTGACGATCAGTTGCTACGGCCGGGGCGACACCGTGCAGGGCATCGGCGGTGCCACCGACATCTGGAACAAGCTCCCGAGCGGCGGCTGGGTCTCCGACGGCTTCCTGGAGACCGGCTCGAACAACCCGGTGGTGCCCCCCTGTTCCAGCGCCGCCCCGTTCAAGCTGCCCTACCCGGCCGGAAGCGCGTACACCGTGACCCAGACCCCGGGCGAGGGCTACTCGCACAACGACGCCTACAACCGGCACGCGGTCGACTTCGGCATGCCCACCGGCACCCCGGTCGTCGCCTCGGCGAGCGGCACCATCCGCTTCGAGGGCTGGAACGGTCCCGGCGGCATCATGGCGCTGGTCGACCACGGCAACAACCGGTGCACCCAGTACGCCCACCTGAGCTCGACGATCATCAACACCGGCGACCGGGTGGTCCAGGGCCAGCGGATCGGCACCTCCGGCGCCACGGGCAACGTGACCGGCGCGCACCTGCACTGGAACGTCGTGTACTGCGACAGCCAGCTCAGCCGCGAGATCCCCAACTCCGTGGAGACCGGCACCCGTTACCCCACCGGTACCGCTCCGGTGAGCCAGAACCGCTGACGGCCGCCGCCCGCCCGGGATTTCCCGGGCGGGAGCGGGCACGTCGGCGGTGCGGGCGTTTCGTCCTGGCCGGTGTCCCGCGCGGAACGGGCGCGGACGGAGGTCGGGCGGGGCGGCGGGGCACGTCCCCGGGCACGGTCCGCCGGTGCGACGTCGCGCGGGATTCGTCGAAGGCGAAGTGCTCGGTGTGGATCCGCTTCCTCGGGACCCCGACCCGGACGAGCGCGGTGACTGCCGCCCCGGTCATGGCCGACGGTCCGCACACGTAGACCTCGCGCCTGACGAGACCGGGGACCAGACTGCGCGGCGCCTGCGGGGCGAGCGGGTTGAAGGAGGCGTCGGACGGTCCGGGCAGATAGGGGAGGTCCGCCCGGCGGCGGGCGGCATGCCGTGCGCCCGGCACCGCACCGGGGGACGAGGGTGTGGGACCAAACACGTGTCGAGGCCGTACGAGGGCCCCCTTTCCCGTCGGACGAAAGGGAGGCTCTTCTGTTTCGGTACGGCGCCGGTGCTCCACGGCCCGAACATAGCGGCCCGGCCGGGGCGGAAAGACCGCTCATGGCACCCGAAAAAGATCCTTAATTTTTTCTTCAGTTCCGCTTCAAGGGCGGCTGAGAATTTCCGCGGAACGCGTGGCGCCCCGGGCGGCAAAGTGATGTGACGGTGGTTCGGAAAGTTTCACGGCACGGGAATTCCGGCCCGGATCCACCGGCGCACACCCTTGGGCGGCGCTCAGCTGCCTTCCTCGATCTCGACGAGCGGAGCATGCTGATACCAGCTGCAGAAGACCGAGATCTCGCGGGAGTCCTTGGTGAAGGACACCCGGATCCACTGCGGGTGCTTCCACGTCTGCATCCGCCAGCCCGATTCGGGGACGGCCGAGACCAGTTCCGCGCGGTCCTGCCCGATGTCGAAGACGACCCGGCCGCCGTCGACGGTGCAGCCCTTCACGTTTCCGTTTCCGGTTCCGCCTGTCGGCCGGTCGCCGTTGGGCGGGGCGGAGTTCGGGGCGGAGCTCTCCGGTCCGCCGACCGGCGGCTTCGTCCGCGTCGTGCCGTCGTCACCGCCGCTCGCGGACGGGGAGGGGCGTCGGGGAGCGCCGGGGGCGGTGCGCGGCGGAGGGCCGGGGCTCGGCGTCGTCGTGCTCGGCCTGCTCCACGTCCACGATCGGCAGGGCGCGCGGGGGGGTCGTAGGCGGTCCCGGACATCACGGTGTGGCCCCCACCAGGCTTGAGTTCTAGCGATCGTTGCAACACTTCCTGGCTCAGGTGGTGAGTAGATCACGTAGACGCTCGGCTGGTGTACTCCAGCCGAGCGTCTT
>NZ_JBSFFY010000083.1:0-22059 GCF_053596315.1 Streptomyces sp. NPDC001732 | reverse complement strand
TCCGCATACTGGATGTATTCGGACGTTCCGACAACGCAGCGAGGTGCTGTAGCTGTCGTCGCGCGCCCGCCGGGGATTACGGGACAGCCCTTAGTCAGTTGTGACACAACGTAGATTCCTTGACCGCTTGGCCTCGTCGTGCGTGAAGGGGAGTTCCCTCCGTCTCGCGAGGGAGGACCGCTCCTCCGCGAGGGTGATGACCTTGCGGATCGCCTCGGAAGCAGAGAGACGAGGGTGCGCGCGAGGAGCCGATATTTCAGGCATTCCCGGCTCCAGCCTCCCAGGCCCTCACAGGTCTGTCCCTCAGACGCTGGGGCTCTGGGGGACAGCGGAGCGTGAAGCCGGCGCGGGCCGTGCTGAGTGGGCGCGGGCGAGGAACGCGGCGAGGGCACCAGCGGCTTCGGGCTCGGTGGTGGCGAGCCGGGCCGCGAACGCCAGCTGGTTGACGCCGACACCGGGGACCAGGCGAGCGAGTTCGGCGAGCAGCGCGGCGTGCGCGAGGACCGGCGGCGGCAGAAGGCCGGCGGCAGCCTCGCGGGCGACCGGCTCCGCGTAGTGCCCGAGATGCGCGGCCAGGGAGCGGGCGAGCCAGGCGGCAATGTCGGGCTGGACATAGCCGCCCGCACGCCGGGTCAGTTCGTCGCGTACGGCTTCGTCACCGTCGCGGGGCTCGGTGTGCTCCAGCGTGCCCAGCTCGCGCAGCGCCTGGAGCTCATCGGCGCGGGTCGCGATCCGGGCTGCTTCGCGCAGCTCGGCTTCCCGGGCGGCGGCGGCGAGTTCGGCCTGGACGACGTCGTCGGTGTCCGGGCTGAGCCCCTCGTACGGATATCGGCGCTGCACCCTCCATGGGTGCAGCGCCGAGCGCGTGCTCGGCGTCGATGCCACATCGTTCGGCATTGCGCTCCTCCAGTAGGGGCGCAATGCCGTTTTCGTGTGCGGGCGGCAAGTGGCAGATCCGGACGCATGGTTCCCGCAGGCGGGAAACGCGCAGGTCAGAGCAGGCTGCAAAAAAACATGGAGCCCCTTCCTTCCCGTAGCTGTATGGATTCCCATACAGCTACGGGAATCCATACAGCTACGGGAAGGACCCGCCGTGTCACTCACCCTTGTAACTGCCGCCCCCGCCATCGTCGGCACGCTGCTCGGCGCCATCGTCAGCGGCCGGTTCCAGGAGCGCGCCGCCGAACGGTCCGTCCGCATCAACCAGGGCGAAGCAATCCGCCGCGACCGGCTGGAGGCCATCACCGCCCTCGCCTCTGCCATCAGTGACCATCGCCAGGCGATGTGGAAGCGCGCCGACGCTGTGCTGTCGGACGCGCCAGCGGAAGAGGTCGCGGCCCTCCGCGAAGCAAGCCACCAGACCCGGGCTGTAGTTACCCGCCCGCTGGTTGCGCTGCGTGTGCTCATTGCGGACCAAGCCGTGCGCACTGCGGTCGACACGACGATCAGCCTGACGTACGGGATGCAACAGCCCTACGCCACCAAGGAGGAGCTCTCCGTCGTGCGAGAGGCCGCCAAGGACGCCGAGGACGCCTTTGTCGACGCCGCCGCCAGCTACCTCGCCCGAACCACCTGACCTCACCCGTATGCCGCCTGGGCAACCACGCCGGAATGTCATCGCTCTCCGGCGGCCCCGGCCACCGCCGCCACCCTCATCCCGCCCCGACTCGCCCTTCCTGCTGTGACCGCCTTCAAGGACGTGCTCTTCGAAGACACGTGCTGCAGGCCTGCTCACGCGGCAGCAGTCGGCCCACTGGCTCGCCGGCTGCGGCAGCCGTCTCGGAGGCAGCCGACCGCCTGCTGCATGATGAGGCCCAGCCTCGCTACCCGTGCAACAGGCATGCGCCGGCTGGATCGTGCGAATGCTGCGCTGCACCCTCGACGGACTTGCAGCAGGCGCCTTGCGCCCTTCCCCACCAGGAATAGCGGGACGTCTCGTCCGTGCAGCGCGGGGTGCTGCACCCGGCCGGTGACAACCATCGGCGGTCGTGGCCTGGTGGGAGGCGTCAGGTCAGGATCACCAGCATGCTCTGCAGCGGGCCGTCCTCGCCGACCTGGGCGAGCAGCACACAGTCGGCATCTCGGTGCCCAGCACGGGCTGGCGCTGATGGCGACGATCGCGCGGTCCAGGCAGTGCGTCTCGGACGCGACGAGCTTCGTCAGCCGGGTGAGCGCGGGCTCCGATTGTGACGGTCGGTGAGCACGGCATGTCCTTTGACAGGCGATCTTGACCGATTGACAGGTGAGTTTGACCGCTGGGCTCAAGGAGACAGCTCGCCTGCGGGATCGGTGTCAGCGGTCCCTGCGAGCATACGGATCATGAAACGATCCGACGATCTCCTGGCAGGGCTGGACGACATCGACTGGGCAGCCCTGGGGCACGCCTACGGCAGCGCCGAGGACGTGCCCGGCCAGCTCCGGACGGTGTGCGGGCTGGACGAGGAGGCCCGGGAGAGCGCCTTCCGCAGCCTGTTCGGCAACATCTTCCACCAGGGCTCCCGGTACTCGGCCTCTCCGTACGCCGTGCCGTTCCTCACCCGAATCGCCGTCGCGGGCCCGGTCGGCGCCCGGGCCGACGCGCTGCTGCTGCTGACCCGTCTGGCCATTGATTGGCACGACGAGTACGACCTTCCTCTCGGCATCGACACCGCCGCGTGGCGCGCCACAGCCATCAGCCCCGAAGAAAATCTGCGCTGGTACGACGAGCAGATCGCCGCCGAGACCGACGAGGAGCGACTGAAGAACCTGTGCGAGGGACGGGCGTACTGTGCGGCAGGGCACCCCGTCGACGCCCGCGAGGGCGCACTGCGCTCCTATGACGCGGTCCGCGCCCAGCTTCCCCTCCTGTGCTCGAAACTGCTCGACGACCAGGACCCGGAGATCCGCACCAAGACCGCGTACCTCCTCGGCTGGTTCCCCGAGGAGGCCGATGCCACCCTGCTCCCATTGCTGGCCTGCCTCGACGGCGAGCGGGACCCAGTCTGCGTCGCCACGGTCCTCGTCTCGGTCGGGCTGATCGCCGACCACGACCCGGACGGCCGACTCCGGCACCACCTCGACCACGAGCACCCCTTGCCGCGCTGGGCCGCCGCCACCGCCCTGACCCGCTTGCTGGTCGCACACCCGGCCACCGCGCCCGGCCTGCCGCCGGCGGAGCGCATCGCCGCCGAGCTGGCGACCTTCGGCGCCGGGCCGGCCCCCGAGACCGTCACCGCCCACCACGCGGGCGACCTGCACAGCTACGCCGTCCGCAGCCTGCTGCACTTGATGGGCGCCGCCGAGGACCCGGACGGAGTCCTCCTGGAGATCGTCCGCGCCCTGCCTCATATCGAGGAGACCGGAGTCGTGCCCCGCCCGCTGGCGGTCCGCGCCGAGAACCTGCTGGAAGCCCTGTTCGACCCCGCGGACACCGTACCGGTGTTCGCCGAGCTCTCCCCTGGGTGCCGGGAGTTGTTGAGGGTCCTGGCCGAGCTGCTGACCGCCGCGGACTTCCAGCCCGTGCCGTTCGGCTCCGACCTCCACGAGCGGTTCACCCAGTGCGGCCTCCCCAGTACCCGCCCCGCCCTACGCGCCTACGTCGGACTGTCCACCGAGGGGTGAGGGCCCGAGCGCTCCCCTCCCCGACCCCTGGGCACCGTTCCGCAACCACTGATCCCACCGCCCCTCACCGAGCGCCGGCCGCTGGCCGAGATCGGGTGACAGGAACCCAGCAGCGGTCAAACTCACCTGGCAAACGGTCAAGATCACCTGTCGGAGGACACGCCAGGCGCCGGGGCCTCTCACCTCCCAGGCTCCCAGGTCACCTCCCAGGAATACGTCTACCTGGGGATTCGCCGGTCACATCTCCCAGACATACAGGGCAATACACTCATTTCTGACTTCTATCTCCCAGCTACCTCCCAGGAGATCTGAGAGCTGGGGGATAGCTGTCAGTAATCATTTCCGGAGCGGCAGCGCAGTCGGCGCACCGTACGGAACCGCCGCGGGCGAGCGGGCACGAACAGACCGGGGCGGCCGGACCGCCGTCGTCCTCGGGCTTGTGGCTCCCCGGGCGGCGGTGTGCAGGCGGTGAGCGCGTCGGTGGCGTCCGGGCTGGCCTTCGAATGTCATCGCTCTCCGGTACCCCGGATCACCCGCAGCAGCACCCCGTGCAGCAGACACGGCGGTGCCCCGGACCCGACCAGGTCCGGGGCACCGCCACATGCCGATCAGACCTCGACGTACGCCACGATCGTGATCGTCTGGAGGGCCGTCACGTAGAAGATCACGCGGACTCCGTCGACGTCGTCCGCGTAGTCGCGCAGCAGGGTGCCGGGCACCGGGGTGCCCAGCTTCGGGTTGACGCTGATGGCGACGATCGCGCGGTCCAGGCGGTGCGTCTCGTTCGCGGTGAGCTTGGTCAGCTGGGTGAGCGCGGGCTCGACCATGATGACGCGCGAGCGGCGCGCGCCGTGCTCAGGCGACACGCGGCTGCTCGTCGGCGAGGCGGGCAAGGTGGGCGTCGCGGGCGGTCTCCCACGGCACGCCGGACTCCGCGGCCGGGTAGCCGTTGGCGGCGATGTCCTCCAGGACCGAGGCGAGGACGTCCGTCTTGGCCCGCTCCGCGGCCGCGTACGCGCGGGCCGATTCGGCGGCGTGCTCATCGAGGGGCTGGCGGGCGGGCACGGGGGCCGGCTGCTGGCTCATCCGGGGCTCCTGGGCTTCTGTCTGGCGTGTGCCACCACGGTATCGCCGGGACGCGGCGCGGGAGCCGGGTACGGGCGAACCGGCCCGCCGGAAGACGGGCGGGCCCGCGTGCCGGACCTTGGCCGTACGCCACCGGGTCGGCCAGGGCGAGACGGCCGACGAACTCGAGACCGCCGTCGACCGGGGCGCCGGTGCGAGCGAGGGCGGCGAGCAGCGCGGCGCGGGCGCGTACCGGGGCGAACAGCACGTACTTCGGCCGTCCCGGTTCGGGCCGGGGACAGCAGCGCAGTGCCTACCCGCAGGTGAGGGTCGCTGCGCTGGTGGAGTGCGGGACCCACGCGGTGTTCGCCGCGGCAACCGGCCCGCTGTCGGTTCATGAACAGCATTTGATTCCCGGCCTGCTGGGCCGGCTCGAGCCGGGAATGCTGCTGATGGCCGACCGCGGCATCACCGGCTTCGAGCTGTGGAAGGCCGCTTCGGGCACGGGTGCGGACCTGTTGTGGCGCGTCCGCAAGAACATCGTGCTCCCGTTCCTCGAAGCCTTCGAGGACGGCTCCTACCTGTCCGAGATCGTCGCGGCAGGCGACCGCAAGCGCCAAGATCCGGTCCGGGTCCGCGTCATCGAGTACACCCTCGGCCGTGAGGACGACGGCACGGTCTACCGGCTGATCACGACCGTCTGCAACCCGCAGGAGGCCTCTGCTGCCGACCTGGCGGGCCTCTACCATCAGCGCTGGGAGATCGAGAACACCCTGAACGAGATCAAGACCCACCAAGGTGGCCGCCAGCTGGTCCTGAGATCGCAATACCCCGATGGCGTCGAGCAGGAAATCTACGGCTTCCTCCTCGTCCACCACGCACTTCGGGACGTCATGCACCACACCGCTCACCAGGCCGGCCTCGACCCCGACCGACTGTCCTTCACCCGCACCCTTCGCATCGCCCGCCGCCACGTCACCGACCAGGCGGCACTTTCCCCCCTCACGACTCAGCCAAGCCCTGACCCACACCATCCGTGAGCTGCTGGAACGGCTCCTGCCACCCCGCAGGCAACGCTCCAACCCCCGCGTCACCAAACGCAAGATGGCCAACTGGCACCTCAAACATACCCACCACCGCAACCCGCCCCGACCACCCACCAGGGCAATCACACTCGTCCCACCCACCAAACCAACCAGCAAGCACCAGAAAAACACCTAAATCACCGGTATTGGCCCTAGACCAGCTCTTCCCGCGCGATCACCCGCCGGTCCAGCTCGATCTCGGCGGCCTCCAACACCTCAGCCAACCGGGCGACTTCCTCTCGTAGCCCTTCCACCCGCACACGGGCCGCTGTCTCCCGCTCCTCCAGCATTCCCAGCACCGACGCCATCGCGCACCCCTCGCTCACGGAGCGGAAACAAGATGCCGGATGTCTCCCTCATTCCGAGCCACACCATGCCTGACCAGTAGAAAACAACGGATCACGTTCGGTTGAGATACGGCTGTCTGACGACAGGCGGCGGGTTGGAGGTGCGGCTGCGCGTGCGGCAGGCAGCTCCCAGATGCTGCTGGGATGACAGGCAGACGACAACCGGATCCTCGGCACCGCTTTCCAACTCGTGGTCCTGGACCCCGCAGACCTCGACTTCCTCCGAGTCTCCCCTTACGAAGTGAGAAGACGTCTGTAAGGCAGGGTGCGCAGGCCCCCGCCGACAGCTTGACGGCCCGACGGCCGGTCGCTCAGCAGTCCGGCACCCCGGTGCTGGTGTCATACGAGCGCCGGGTGGATCAGCCGCCCAGGGTGGATGAGCGAGGCGGACTGCTTGAGCCGGTTCACCCGGACGCTGATCTCGTAGCCGCGGATGCCCTCGACATGGGCCAGGCGGCCGGTGAGGTAACGGCAGAAGTCGGGGGTGTCCCGGCAGGCGACCACGGCCATCAGGTTGTGGCGTCCGCTGATCGCGGCGACGAACGCGCACTCGTTGTGGCCGCCGACCTCCTCGCCGACCTGGTGCAGCCGCGGTAGGTCGACCTGCAGCCACAGGGTGGCGTTGAGCCGGTAGCCGAGGCGCTGGCAGGGTGTCGACGTCGTACGTGAGCGAGCCGGCTGCCTCCAGTGCCTCCAGGCGACGGGCAACCCGGGGCTTGGACCAGCCGGTGACCTCGGCCAGGTGGGTGTGGGTGGCCCGGCCGTCCTCGGCGAGCGCGCGCAACAGCGGCAGATCCTGCTCGCTCGGGGGTGGCGACGGGGCTGCCGCCGGGGCCGGAGGTCAGCCGTCGTACCTGTGCGGGGGTGAGCGAGGCGTCGGGGTCGGTCCAGGGCGCGGTGCCGGGATCGCCGTAGATGCGTACGACCAGGTCGACGTTCACGTCCAGGACCGCGCCCGCCCGCGGCAGTTGCCGCAGCAGCAGGTCGTCACGGTCGGTGCCGGCGGGGGAGCGGATGATGCAGATGATCTCCGAGCCGCCGGAGGCGATGCCGACGTACGCCACCTCGGACCGGCGGGCCAGTGACTGAGCCAGCGGTCCCACCGCATCAGGTCGGCAGCGCAGCCGGGCGATCCACTCCTCCTGGCCGTCGGCGTTCTGGTTGCCCAGTCCGACGACGCGCAGCAGGCCGTCCCGCCGCAGGGCGGCGTAGCGGCGCGCCACAGTCTGCTCGGACACGCCGATGACCTCCCCGAGCCGCCGGAACGAGACACGGGGCGCGCACTGCAAACCGTGGATGATTTTGCGGTCCAGGCCATCAGCCATGGAGGAATGATCCCACCGTCAGACGCACAGGCGGAGGTTCTGTGACGCTCGGTGGGATCGGCTGCGGGTTTCGGGCGCTTCGGGGAGAAGCTGATCGGCGGCTCCACGGGCGGCTGCCGTCGGCCGTCGCCCCCGGGAGCGGGCGCACGCTCCCGGCGGCGCTCCGAGAATGCGGGGCCTCCTCCCCTCGCAGCAGCCGAAGGAACGACTCCGTGAACTCCGCGCAACGACGCCGGTCCCCAGGGCCGGACGGGCTGCCACGCTCGTCATGGCCTGCCTGGGCGTCTTCGTCGCCTACCTGCCCGTCACCACCGTGTCGGTGAGCCTGCCGGCGATCCAACGCGCCCTGGGCCCGTCGACCTCCGAACTGTCCTGGGTGTCGGACGCGTTCGTGCTGCCGATGGCCGCGCTGATCCTGACCACCGGCGTCTGGGGCGATGTCCACGGCCGCAAGAAGGTCTTCCAGACCGGCATGATCTTCTGTGCGCTGGGCGCCGCGATCTCGCTGCTGTCCGGCTCGGTGCAGGCACTGTGGGTCGGGCAGGCCGTCTCCGGCATCGGCGCTGCCGCTCCGCTGCCCACCACACTCGCGCTGATCAGCCATGCCGTGCCCGACCATCGTGAGCGGGGCAGGTTCATCGGCTTCTGGGCGATGAGCCTGCCCCGCTCTCCGTCGGCCCACTGATCGCCGGCGCCCTGCTGGAGCACATCGCCTGGAGCTGGATCTTCCTGCTGCCGATACCTCTCTCCGTGGTCCTGCTGGCCGTCGCCGCGTTCCGGCTGCCCGACTCGCGCGCCCCGTACGGCCGCCGGCTCGACTGGCCCGGCCAGATCACCGCCGCCGTCGCCGTCACCGCACTGGTCTACGGCGTCATCGAGAGCGGCGCGGACGGCTTCGGCGAGCCCGCTGTGATCACCGCGCTGACGCTCGGCGCGGTCGCCGCCGGAGCCTTCGTCGCGGTGGAACTCCGCAGTGCCAGCCCGATGCCGGACCTGGCGCTGTTCCGCAGCCCCGCGTTCACCGCCACCGCGCTGGTGGCCGTGGTCAGCTTCCTCGGCCTGATCGGTTTCCTCTTCGTGCTCAGCACCCGGACAGGGACGCCCGGTTCCGTTACCTCAACGAGCAGGCACGAGACCACAGGGACGCCGGTGACCCGGGGATCGGCGTGGACAGCAAGAAGAAGGAGCTGATCGGCGACTACAAGAACGCGGGGGCACGAGTGGCGGCCCGCCGGGCAGCCCGTGAGGGTCAAGACGCACGACTTCCCCGGCCGGGCCGAGAAGGCGATTGCGTACGGAATCTATGACGTGGCGGCGAACACCGGCTGGGTCGGCATCGGCACCGATCACGACACCGCGGCGTTCGCCGTCGCCTCGATCCGGCGCTGGTGGCAGGCCCGAGGCCGACACGACTACCCCCGTGCCCGTCGGCTGCTGATCACCGCCGACGGCGGGGGCTCCAACGGCTGCCGCACCCGCGGCTGGAAGACCCAGCTGGCCGTCCTCGTTGCCGAGACCGGCCTTGAGATCACGGTGTGTCACCTGCCGCCCAGTACCTCGAAGTGGAACAAGATCGAGCACCGGCTGTTCTCCCACATCATCATGAACTGGCGAGGCAAGCCCCTGACCAGCCACGAAGTCATGCTCCAGACCAGCGCCGCAACCACCAGCCGTACCGACCTCGCCGTGCATGCCGAACTCGACAGCGGTGAGTGCCCCACCGGCATCCGTATCAGTGACGACGAGATCGCTGCCCTGCCCATCGCCCGTCATCGCTTCCACGGCGACTGGCACTACACCCTCCACCCCCAGCACCCGACGGACGCGGCGACCACCGGCAGCACACCGGACGAGGCCCTGGCCGACCGGCCGACTCGCCTCACGCGGCGTTCGCTCCAGGACCCGGAACCGACCGGGACGACCCGTCGGCAGCTCAGCGAACTCATCGACGCGTTGATTCCAGCGTTGGAGGTTCAACGCGAGCAAGTGCTCCGCACACGTCGAGGCCACGAGCGCCTGGTGGCCCCTGGCGCAGGTGCCAAAGCCAAGCTCACCTCAGCCGACCGAGTCCTGGCCACCGTGCTCCACCTGCGAAAACTCGCAACCATGGACCTCCTGGGCCAGCTCTTCAACACCATCGCGAGGTTCCGCGACCCCGAAAAACCAAGATCAAACCGACGTGTTGATTCCCGGCAGACTCTTAGCCGCCGAGGTCGGCGAGCTGCTCCGGGAGTATGGCCTGATCGAGGACGAGCAGCAGTAGTCAGCGCGAAGCCCCGGGACCGCCTGTCGAGGTCCCGGGGCTTCGTCGTGCTCAGCGTGCGGTAGCGGGCTCCGGGAGCCGTCGCGACATGTTCATCTCCTCGACGGTGGCGACCAGCGGGGCCAGCTCGGGGTTCTTGGCGGCCTCGTCCAGCGCCTCCCGGAGGGCGGCCTCGTTGGTCGGCCTGGCCGCTTCCAGGAGATCCAGGCCGGGGCCGGTCACGTCGGTGTAGATGCCGCGGCGGTCGGTCGCGCAGAGGTAGCGCGAGAGCAGGCCGCGGTCCTCCAGCCGGGTGACGAGGCGGGTGGTGGCGCTCTGGCTGAGCACGACCGCGTCGGCGACCTGCTTCATCTGCAGGTGCCCGCCCTCGCCGTCGTGCTGGCGGCTGAGCACGTCGAGCAGCGAGTACTCGCGCACGCTCAGGTCGTGCTCGGCCTGGAGGGTGCGCTCGATGTGTGCCTCGATCCGGCCGGCCAAGAGGTAGAGGGCGGCCCAGCCGTTGGCGAGGGCGGTCAGTGCGGGGTCCGTGGCGGTCATGGGCGCGGCGCTCCTTCCAGGTGCATGTTCTCCAGGATAAGCCCTTGCGCACAATATTAGCCAGCGCGTGCATCCCGCTCGCGCAAGTATTGCTCTCCGTGGGCCCCGGACCGACATGGTTCCGGGTCCCACCCGCGTTCGCATGTTTGCTGCCATCGCCCACCATTGGCGATGAGTGAATGCCCGCATTTGCGCTTAGCCCGCGCATGCAACTATTGTTGGAGCACGTAAGGCGCAACAGCAATCGTATGGAGGGTGGCACACCATGCCTCTCGCGCTCCTAGCCCTGGCCATCGGGGCCTTCGGGATCGGTACGACCGAGTTCGTGGTCATGGGCCTGCTGCCCGAGGTCGCCGGCGACTACGGGGTGTCCATCCCCTTCGCCGGACTCCTGGTCACCGGTTACGCGATCGGCGTCGTCATCGGCGCCCCGCTGATGACGGTGCTCGGCACCCGGATCAGCCGCAAGACGATGCTCATGATCCTCATGGGCCTGTTCGTGGTGGGGAACCTGCTCTCCGCCGTGGCGCCGACCATGGGCGTGATGCTCGCCGGCCGCATCGTGGCCTCCCTCGCCCATGGCGCTTTCTTCGGCATCGGCTCGGTGGTCGCCGCCGACCTCGTTGCCCCCGACAAGAAGGCCGGCGCCATCGCCACGATGTTCACCGGCCTCACCATCGCCAACATCGCCGGCGTTCCGCTGGGCACCTTCATCGGCCAGGCCGTCGGCTGGCGCGTCACCTTCGCCGTCGTCGCCGCGCTCGGCGTGGTCGGACTGCTCGGCATCGCCAAGCTCGTCCCCGCCCTGCCCCGCCCCGAGGGCGCCCACCTGCGCCGCGAGCTCACGGCGTTCCGCAACCCCCAGGTCCTGCTCGCCATGGCGATGACCGTCCTCGGCTTCGGCGGTGTCTTCGCGGCGATCACCTACATCGCCCCGATGATGACCCACGTCGCCGGGTACTCCGACGGCGCCGTCACCTGGCTGCTGGTCCTGTTCGGCGTCGGCATGTTCCTCGGCAACCTGCTCGGCGGCAAGTTCGCCGACCGCAAGCTGATGCCGATGCTCTACGCCTCCCTCGGCGGACTCGCCGTCGTGCTGGCCCTGTTCACTCTCACCGCGCACAACAAGATCCTCGCCGCGGTCTCCATCCTGCTCGTCGGGGCGCTCGGCTTCGCCACTGTCCCGCCGCTGCAGAAGCGGGTCCTCGACCAGGCGCACGGCGCGCCCACCCTGGCCTCCGCCGTCAACATCGGCGCCTTCAACCTCGGCAACGCCCTCGCCGCGTGGCTCGGCGGGATGGTCATCGCCGCCGGCCTCGGCTACACCGCCCCGAACTGGGTCGGCGCGCTGCTCGCCGGGGCCGCCCTCCTGCTGGCCATCTGGTCCGCCGCCCTGGAGCGCCGCACCCCCGTACGGGAGGGCGCCGTCACCGCCGCTCCCGTCCCCGTCCACCACTGACCGCCCCCTCCCCGTTCCTTCCAGGAGAAGCGCCACCATGAACACCACCCTCACCCCGCTGACCACCGCCGACGCCGAGACCCTCGTCGCCGCCGCCCGCCGCGCCGCCCGGGCGGCCGGGGTCGCGGTCAGCGTCACCGTCCTGGACGCGGGCGGCCACCTGCTCGCCTTCCTCCGTGACGAGAGCGCCGTGCTGATCTCCGGGGAGACCAGCACCCGCAAGGCATACACCGCCCTCCAGCTGGGCGCCCCCACCGCCGACCTGGTCGACCTCGTCAAGCCGGACGGACCGTTCCATACCCTGCCCACCGCGCTCGACCGGCCGCTCCTCTTCATCGCCGGCGGCGTCCCGATCCACCGCGACGGCAAGCTCGTCGGCGCCATCGGCCTCGGCGGCGGCGCCCCCGAGCAGGACCACTCCTTCGCCACCGCCGCGCTGACGGAACTCGCCCGGTGACCCGCACTCCGCAGGAGGTCTTCGCCGACCACGGGCAGCGCCTGGGCACCGGGGACCTCGACCACATCGCCGGGAACTACACCGAGGACACCGTCCTCATCACCCCCGAGGGTGTGTTCCGCGGCCACGACGGGGTCCGGCGGGTCATCGGCCGTCTCCTGGCCGATGTCCCGGGGGCCGACTGGCAGCTGGCCCCGCAGTTCGCGGGCGGGGTGCTGTTCCTCCAGTGGACCGCCGCCACCGCCACTCACCAGGTCCCCGACGGCACCGACACCTTCGTCTTCCGCGACGGACTCATCAGCGCCCAGACCCTCCGCTACACCCTCACTGACCGCCCTCTCTGAAAGTGCGCACCATGAACAACCCCACCGTCCCCACCGTCAAGCTCAACAACGGCGTCGAGATCCCCCAGCTCGGCTTCGGCGTCTTCCAGGTCCCCGACGACGAGACCACCGCCGCCGTCACCTCCGCCCTCCAGGCCGGCTACCGCAGCATCGACACCGCCGCGATCTACGGCAACGAGACCGGCGTCGGCCGCGCCCTGGCCGCCTCCGGCCTGCCGCGCGAGGAGCTGTTCGTCACCACCAAACTGTGGAACGCCGACCAAGGCTACGACGCCACGCTGCGCGCCTTCGACGCCAGCCTCGCCAAGCTCGGTCTGGAGCAGATCGACCTCTACCTGATCCACTGGCCCACCCCGGCCCGCGACCTCTACCCGGACACCTGGCGCGCCGTCGAGCGCCTCGCCTCCGAGGGCCGCATCCGCGCCGCAGGCGTCTCCAACTTCCAGCCCGCCCACCTCCAGCGCCTGTTGGACAACAGCCAGCTGGTGCCTGCCGTCAACCAGATCGAGCTGCACCCCGGCCTCCAGCAGGCCGAGCTGCGCGCCTTCCACGCCGAGCACGGCATCGCCACCGAGGCGTGGAGCCCGCTCGCCCAGGGCGCCGTCCTGGACGACCCGGCGATCACCGCGATCGCCGCCCGCACCGGCAAGTCCGCCGCCCAGGTGGTCCTGCGCTGGCACCTCCAGCTCGGCAACATCGTCATCCCGAAGTCCGTCACCCCGGCGCGCATCCGCCAGAACCTGGACGTCTTCGACTTCCAGCTGACCGACGAGGACATGGCCGCCATCGCCGCCACCGACCGCGGCCTGCGCACCGGCCCGCACCCGGACCAGTTCAACTGACCGACCCCGCACCTCCGGAAGCCCGCTGCGGGCCGGCTCTTCCCGGCCCGCAGCGGGCTTCGCCCGTTCCCCCCGCTCTGAGGACCGATTCACCCATGGCACCCCGTCACACCGCCCTCGCCCGCCTCGCCCCCGGCGAGGGCCGGCTCACCCTCGGCCTGGAACTCCCCCTCGACAACGACTGGGGCCCCTCCCGGCAGGCGGCCGACCGTACGGCCGGCCGCCCCCACGGCGTTCCGGACCTCGCCGACCACGCGCGCCTCGCACAGCTCGCCGACCGGCTCGGCTTCGCCGGCCTCTGGGTGCGCGACGTCCCGCTCTTCGACCCCGTCCGCTTCGGGGACGCCGGGACGGTCTTCGAGACCTTCACCCACCTCGGCCACCTCGCCGCCGTCACCGAGCACGCCGTCCTCGGCACCGCGGCCGTCGTCCTGCCGCTGCGCGAACCGCTGCTCGTCGCCAAGGCCGCCGCCACCGTCGATGCGCTCTCCGGCGGCCGGATGCTGCTCGGCCTCGCCAGCGGCGATCGTCCCGTCGAGTACCCGCTCTTCGGACAGGACTTCGAGGCCCGCGGCGCCGCCTTCCGCGAGGGACTGCACACCCTGCGCGCCGCCTGGCGCCCCGGCCCGCTTGAACTGCCCGGGGCCGGACTCGGCCCGGACTTCCAGCTGGAGGTCCTGCCGAAACCGGCGCAGGCGGCAGGCATCCCGATCGCCGTCGCCGGCGGCGCCCAGCAGACCCCCGAGTGGATCGCCGAGCACGCCGACGCCTCGCTCAACTACCCCCGTGACCTGGGCGCGCTGCGCCTGCGGACCCGCCAGTGGCACGAACTCGCCGGGGAGAAGCCGTACGTGACCCCGATGGTGCTCACCCTTCAGGAAGACCCGCACGCCCCGGCCCGTCCGATCCGGCTCGGCCTCAGCACCGGCCGCAACGCCCTGATCGAGCACCTGGAGACCATGGCGCTGTTCGGGGTCTCGCACGTCTCCTTCAACCTGCGGCCCAACGACCGGCCGGTGGAGGAGCTGCTGCAGGAGCTCGCAAAGTACGTCCTGCCACGATTCCCCGCGTCCGGCGCATAGAACCCTTGCATTAGCCAGCGTCTGCAATTATTGTTAAAGCGTGCAAGGTGCGTTCACATCTATCGAGTGGTCCTTGCACCCCCACTCCCCGTCTCGAAAAGGCACCACCATGTCCCTCAAGAAACTCCTCCCCGGCAAGCTCGGCTACGGCACCGCCCCGCTCGGCAACATGTTCCGCGCGATCCCCGACGACGAGGCCCGCGCCACCGTCGAGGCCGCCTGGCAGCAGGGCGTCCGCTACTACGACACCGCCCCCTTCTACGGCGCCGGTCTCGCCGAGGAGCGCCTCGGCGAAGTCCTCTCCGCCAAGCCCCGAGACGAGTACGTGCTCTCCACCAAGGTCGGCCGCGTCATCCTCGACGAGCTGGAGGAGGACGCCCGCGAACTCGGCGAGAAGGGCGGCCTGTTCGAGCACGGCAACCCCAACAAGATGCTGCACGTCTGGACCGCCGAGGCCACCGAACGCTCCATCGAGGACAGCCTCAAGCGCCTGCGCACCGACCGCCTGGACATCGTCTGGGTCCATGACATCGCCCAGGACTTCCACGGCGACGCGTGGCTGCAGAAGTTCGAGGAAGCCCGCACCGGCGCCTTCCGCGTCCTGTCCCGGCTGCGCGACGAGGGCGTCATCAAGGCGTGGGGCCTCGGCGTCAACAAGACCGAGCCCATCGAGCTCACCCTGTCCCTCGACGAGCCGCGGCCCGACGGCTTCCTCCTCGCCGGCCGCTACACCCTCCTCGATCACGAGCACGCCCTCCAGCGCCTGCTGCCCATGGCCCAGGAACAGGGCGCCGACATGGTCGTCGGCGGCCCCTACAGCTCCGGCATCCTCGCCGGCGGCACCCACTTCGAGTACCAGGAAGCCCCTGCGCACATCATCGAGCGCGTCACCCGGCTCAAGAACCTGGCCGCGAAGCACGGCGTGAGCATCAAGGCCGCCGCCCTGCAGTTCTCCCTCGCCCACCCGGCCACCGCCGCAGTCGTCGCCGGCGCCACCAAGCCCAGCCGCATCGCCGAGGACCAGGCGGCGCTCAACGAGACCGCACCCGCCGCGTTCTGGCAAGAGCTGCGCGCCACAGGCCTCGTCAGCCCGGCCGCCCCGCTCCCGTACGGCGCCTGAACCACCCCCAACCCGTCAGGAAATCCGATCATGGCCTCCACCTCCGTCAGCCGCATCGTCCCCGCCTCCCCTCAGCAGGTCTGGAACCTCATCGGCGGCTTCGACTCCCTCCCCGACTGGCTCCCCTACATCCCCGAGAGCACCGCCCTCGCAGGCGGCCGCGTCCGCCGCCTGCGCAACCCCGAGGGCGGGATCATCATCGAGCGCCTCGTCGCCTTCAACGAGGCCGAGCGCCACTACAGCTACGCCATCCTGGAAGCCCCGTTCCCCGTCAACGGCTACGTCTCCACGATCCGCGTCCACGCCGTCCCCGGCCAGGACGATGCCGCCGAGGTCCAGTGGTCCGGCCGATTCAACCCCGACGGCGCCACCGACGCCGAGGCCGAGGACCTGTTCGCGGGCATCTACCGCGACGGCCTCGACGCCCTCCACACCGCCCTCGCCGCCTGAGCCCCCTTCCTTCCTCCTGCAAGCCCAGGTAAGCCCCCGCGTACCCGGACTGCCGGATCGTCCCGGCCCCCGGAGGAGCCCGCGCCAGGCGTGGGGAAAGCGACGTCGAAGACGGTGGGGGTGCTGGTGAGCGTGGCGTCCAGAGCCTCCATGGAGGCCTCGCCTACGGCCCGGGCCGGCGGACGACTCGATCCTCACCCGCATGCAGCCGTCCGTCACCTCGGTCCCGACCGTCAGGGGGCGGCCTGTCGCCGCTGGCACATCGGCGAGATCCCTCAGCTCGCCGACGGCGACCGTGTCGCGGAGATCCGACTTGGAGCGGACCGCATCGTCCTTGCCCAGCGCAACGAGGTCGCCGGGGCGGCCGTCGTCGGCTTCGAGGTCCTGGTGGGCTGCCCCGGCCGACAAGGAATGCGAGGGCCCGAGGTGGACCCCGGTCTGCAACGTGACCGATCTCCTGCACGCCCTGACCGGTGAGCTGACGAACGACCCGGACGTGCACTGCACCCTCCACGGCCCGCACAACAGCCACAATCAGGACGACGACCTCGAAGAGCCGGACCGGCCCGGAGGGCCAGCACGCGGACACGATCCGCGTGTGAGCCGCGCCGCAGACAGACCACACCCGCACTTTGTGCCGCCCCGGACCCGCACCCGCGGGGACCGGGACGGCCGCAGTGGCCCCTCAACCTTGGACAGCGAGAGGAGATGGGCGTCATGCCCCTGCCTTATCTCGAGGCCGACATCCCGATACACCGCACTGATCAACCCCGCTGAGTGGCGTGCACCTCTTCACCGGCTGCGCCGACAGCTGCAGCGCCGCTGTACGGATTGCGCACGAGATTTACGACGTGGCACGCGCCACGGCAGTGGCCAAACTTGAGATCCCCCACGATGGCCGGACGGTTGGGGAGACTGCTAGACGGTCGAGCAGTTCAGGAGCCGCCCGTCGGTGGTGCCAATGAGCAGTCGGCCGGGTTCGGCAACGGTCAGCGCGGTAGCCACGACGGGTACTCCGGCAACAGTCAGATGCCGACGCCAGCGAACGTTGCCGTCACGGAGACCGAGTCCGACGATTTCGCCATCGTCGTACGTGACATAGAGGGTCTCCATGTCGTGGTCGAGGTCAGTGGCCTTCCGGTCTGCCCGAAAGACCCAAGGGGGCTCTTCAACGGCTACTGCGCGCCGTACGACGAACGAGCCGCCGGGCTGCAACTCGTGGCCGTGATAGGCGGTGCCGGCATGAATCAGGTCACCCTCGGTGGTCTCCACGCCGGGGCCGGCGAAGTGTGTCTCTTCCGGCTTCCAGGAGTAGGGAGACAACTGATTGACCTCCGCTCCTCTCGGCTCACGAGGACGTTCGGCAACCGGTACGGACCCCAGGTCTGCTGCCGCCAGCCAGGCTTCACCTGGTCCAGGCCGCTGCCCGGCCTTCGCGGAAACGGTTTCCAGAAAGTAGATCCGGCTGCCACGCCGGATACGCAACCTGCTCCGCTCGCCGTTCTGCCCAGCGGGCGCGAAGACGGGCAGGTCGTCAGCACATCGCACCAGGGACACCGAGCTGGGGGAGTGAGGTGGGCGAGCTGCGCCCCGCCCTGGAGCGCGAGCCGGCCCACGGCGTGGGCACGCTCCTCCCATGGAGGCCGTACCAGACCAACCCAGGCCGATCGCTCATCTGTGGCGATGACGAGGTCACGGCCGCCACCATCGTCGTCCCGGACAACCCACTGCCGTCGCCCCGAGGGCAGCCAGGACTCCAACTGGACCCCGTCGAGCGTCGCCACGATCCTTCCATCGGACAGTTGCTCAACCGCGCGGACGTTGCGTCGTGGGTCCCAGTTCTTACTCAGACCGGAGACTTCTGGCGGGCATCCTCTCGACGGTCGGTTCGCGGGGCCGCCACCCGCGGTCCGGCCAGGTCATATCCGGTGATCGACCGGGGCGGTACAGCCCGCCAGTCGGACCGATGCACCACTGCGACATGCCCTTCGCTCCACGCGTCTTTGTCCTGCCAGTCGTCAGGCGGTGCCATCAGCACGCGTAGTTCCTGTTCACTGAGCCATTCCAGGCCCAGGACCTGGCGGCCGAGCCCGTGCTCGATGAACGACGTGGCGCTGCCCGTCTCCAGGTCCAGCAGGAGCAGTTCCCCTTCAAAGAAGTAGCCGCCGTCGTAGTCGCCCGAACCGACTGCAAGGAGGGGGAGCCTGGGGCGGAAAGCCATCGCGTGCACGGGATAGCGCGCATGGAGAAGAGCTCGGCAGGCCAGATCATCGGCACCGTAGACCCCAACTGGAGCGGTGCTGGCGAACTCATGCACGCCCGCCACCGCCACGTGCCTGCCAGCCACCGCCAGCAGTCCGCGCTCCTCGTCCTCGACGGCGAGGACGGGATCACCAACCTCGACAAAAGGACGGTCGCCGAAGATTCGGTCGATGCGGAACGAGATGGTCATGGCGGTGATCTTCTCAGCGACCAGAAGCTGCGTGAAGCCACGAGCTTCAAGAAGCCGAACCCAAGAACTTGACGGGGTACTACAAGGCTCTGCGGCCGGGGCGGATGGTTATCACCGGCACACCCGAGTTCCGGCCGGACGAGCAGGTCGGTGGTGACGCGGGTACAGGGAAAACCGTTCTCGCTCTGACCCTGCTCCTGGGCCCGGCCAAAGACCGCACCGCGCAAGACTCCGTGCCTGTCCGCCTCAGCGCTGCCTCCTGGCGGGGGTAACGCAACCCCCCGGCCACGTACGAGCGCGCCCGAAGGTAACCGCAGAATATTGTCAAGAGTTGTGGACTGGGTCGTTGCCGTCTATCGCTGTTCCCACTCGGTCCGGGTGAGTTCGTACTCGACCCTCGGCGGCACCACGGGGTACACCTCCCGGTGCACGAGGCAGTCCTCCTCCATCTCCCGCAGGTGTTGGACGAGCATCTTCTCGCTGACCCCCGGGAGCCCGCGCCGCAGTTCCGCGAAACGGCGCGTGCCGTGCTCGTGCAGTTCCCAGATGATCAGGGACTTCCACTACCCGGTGACGACGTCCATGGCCGCGTCGACTCCGCAGAAGTAGGGGCCCCGTCGTGCTGCTGTCGCCAAGAGTTCCTCCATGCCGCCCGGATGGTACTTACCATCCGGTGAGTACCGCACTAATTAGTCCGTACTGTTCAACTCTACTGGCCCTGACGAGGATTGAGGCATCAACGGAACCTTCCGCACGGCATGAGAGAGCAGTGACATGCACGAGATCCACGAAACCGACGTGAGCATCCTCGGACTCGGCGCGATGGGCAGCGCGCTTGCCGAGGTTTTGATGAAGGCCGGAGTGCGGACCACGGTCTGGAACCGCTCGACGGGCAAGGCAGAGGCACTCGTTGCACAGGGAGCGACCGAGGTCGCCTCTGCCGCCGAGGCGGTCCGGGCGAGTCCGCTGGTAGTCGTCTGCCTCTTCGACCACGACTCGGTGCACGAGGTACTCGACCCGCTCGTGGGCGACCTGGCGGGACGGAAGCTGGTCAACCTGACCACAACCAAGCCCGAGCAGGCGAGACGGTCGGCCCTCTGGGCGGCCCAGGCGCAGATCGCCTACCTGGACGGCGGCATCATGGCGGTGCCTTCCATGATCGGGCAGCCGGGGGCCTCGATCCTGTACAGCGGCTCGCAGGAGGTGTTCCGTGAGCACGCGGCACTGTTCGACCGGTGGGCGACCAGCACCTACTTCGGCGAGGACCCGGGGCTGGCCTCGCTCTACGACTTCGCGTTGCTCTCGGCGATGTATGTGATGTTCGCAGGGTTCATGCAGGGTGCAGCCATGCTGGCGCCGGCGGGCGTGCCGGCGAGCCGGTTCGCGGCGATGGCCGCCCCGTGGCTGACCGCGATGACCGGCGAACTCACCGGGTACGCCGAGGTCATCGACGGCGGTGACTACACAGTCCCGGGGCAGCAGAGCCTGACGTTCTCCAACCTCGGCCTGTTCATCGAGGCGATCGCTGACCAGGGAGTGAGCGCCGAACCGATTGCCATGGTCCAGCGCCTCATACAGCAGCAGGTGGACGCCGGCCACGGGACAGAGGGATTCGCCCGCATCATCGAGAGTCTCAAGCACTCCGGCGCATGAGTGGTCGCCGTCGAGCGTTTCCGCCCCTCTTCGCCGGTGGGGCGGGCGCCGGCGGGCTCGTACGACTGCGGGCACGCGGGCCGGGACGGTTGGCCCGGTGCTGAGCCTGTACGCAGTGCCGACCTGCTCCGGACCCGTCCGACGGCATCCGGACGGCCAGGTCGGACCAAGCCGTGGCGACAGTGACGTGCTTGGTCGACAACTGCCCTGCCCCCGCGCACCCTGGTGGGTGGCGCGAGGCAGAGGTCGGGTGCAGATGACAGACAATCAGGCCGGTCCACACATTGGTGCGAGGGAAGGGCGGCGGTCAGTGGCCGGCTGTCACCGGCTTCACCTCCTCGTCCTCCGATGCCGTCCCCACGACGGCGCGGCGCTCGGCGGGGCGGTGGAGCAACAGGAGCAGGGCGGTGGCGAGGCCGACCAAGGAGAAGATCGCGGTGGCCAGGAAACCCACCCGGAAGCCGTCGTTGTGGCCGGACGCGTCGGAGCCGGTGGCGAAGGCGAGGGCCACCGACGAGCACGACCAGGAGCACGGGCTCGATGCTGGAGAAAGCTGGCAGATTCCCTCGCGACTTGGCGAGCCAGAAGAAAAGCCCCCGTTTCAGAGCCCCTCAGCCCCATGAATCAGCGGGCGTATTCCACTCACCGAAAGAGGGAAAAGAGGAGGAGAGCGGCAGTGAGTTGAGAAAAAATCCGGGCCGGGTTTTGACGCACTGGCTTCGTGCATGGCAAGCAGCAGCGTTTCGACAGCAGTTTGGGCGGCACCACGACCGGCGGTGCTTCCCGGATGTTCACGGCTCCGGGAGGCGGCGCAGGCGCCCAGGAAGCAGTGCCCGCGACACGAGCGTCCGCGGCCTGCGGTGTCCTGAGGACAAAAGCGCTGGCTACGGGCACAGGGCGTCGATCGTGGCCGTGCCGTTGCCGACTGCCGCGCCGTCGGGCCGGGGTGCCTCCCGAAGTCGTGAACATCGCCTATCCGTACGAGCGTGCGACGCGCGGAGCCGTGTCGAAACGTCGGCGTGACTCGTGAACAAAGCCAGGCCGGGCAGGTCAAGGGAACGCATTTATAGCCCCGCGCATCCTTATAACTGCACCAAGGGGCGTGAGCCTCGCAGCCCTCGAAACAGAAGTGAGCACCACCATGAACACGCCTCCTGTCGCCGCCTCGGTGCCCGGCACGAGCGGAAGAGCCTGGGCCCACGCAACGGCGTCGGCATTCGCCGGAGGACTCCTTCTCGGCATACTGACCAACCTGGCCCAGGCCTGGCTTCCGGGGTCCTGGAACCAGATCGCCAACTCCGGTGCGGTCTGGTCCGTCGCCGCCTTCGCCGCGGGTGCGCTGCTGGCCCGGAAGGTCAGCCTGCCTGCGGTCGCCGTCGCGGGTCTGTGCGCCGAGTCCGGCCTCGTCGTCGGTTACTACGGCTACGCGGAGGTCGTGCGCGACGGCATGGGCTCTCTGTTCGCTCCCCTCGTCTGGCTGGGTATGGCGTTCATCGCCGGCCCTCTGTTCGGGGTGGCGGGCTCCTGGTGGCGAGGCAACAGCCCGCGCCACCGCGTTGTCGGCCTCGCTGCCCTCGCGGGCGTTTTCGGCATGGAGGCCATCCACTACGCCTGGGTCCTGCACTACACCCCCCAGGCATGGGCCTGCCTCGCCGTTCTGGTCCTCGTGGCGCTGCTCATGGGCCGCACCCACAGGGAACGCGTACTGACCCTCCTGACTGCCATTCCCTTCTCGCTACTGGCCTACCTCATCTTCGTAAAACTGATCCTGACGACGGCCCTCGGCTGATACATCCTTTGCACACTCTCGCCCCGGAACCAGAACGACTGCTACCGCCATCCGCTGCACCGCTGGCTCTCGTGCCGAGATTTGTCCCCCAAGGGCTGTCCCGTAAATGATCTACGGCATGCTGGTTGACCAGCGTTGTTTCCGGGTCATCCGGCGAGGGTGAGGTTGTGGAGGCGGGCGATGCCGAGC
>NZ_JBSFFY010000082.1:0-22224 GCF_053596315.1 Streptomyces sp. NPDC001732 | reverse complement strand
GTCACCGCCAAGGGCGCCCCGATCGCGGGCATCGGCGTCGCGGGTGCCCCGTCCGGCGACCTCGACGAGAAGTTCGCCCAGGCCGGCGCCGCGGCTCTGAACAAGTAAGCAAGCAGGACGGAACGGAGGCCGCGCGATGCTGCCCTTCGACGACGGCGACGCCGCGGGCGGGAGCAGCGCGGCCTCCCGGTTCCGGTCGGTGCCCGGCACTCGCCGTGCCGTGCACCGCCGGCTTTTCGATCCCGTCCGCATCCGGGCCGGTCTCGGAGCGGGGATCGGCATCGCGGTGCGCACGAGGGCGGGGACGGCGCTGGCCGTGCTGCGCGACGCGAGCAACCCGAGGAGCACCCCCTGACCCCTGCCGAACACGCCCTGCTGGCAGCGGCGGGCGAAGGCGACACCGCAGGCGTGCGGGCCGCTCTCGCCGCCGGTGCCGAGGTGGAGGCCCGGGACGCCCACCGGCGCACCCCGCTCCTCCTCGCTGCCGCGGGCGACCATGTGGCCGCGGCCGAGGTGCTCGTCGCCGCGGGGGCCGACCCCGACGCCCGGGACGACCGCCAGGACAGCCCCTGGCTGGTGACCGGGGTGACCGGCAGCGTGGCGATGATGCGCACCCTGCTTCCGGCCGGTCCCGACCTGTCGTTGCCCAACCGCTTCGGCGGCACCGCCCTGATCCCCGCCTGCGAACGCGGCCACGTCGACTACGTACGGGCCCTGCTGCGCGAGACCGACATCGACGTCGACCACGTCAACCACCTGGGCTGGACCGCCCTGCTGGAGGCGGTGGTCCTGGGCGACGGCGGCCCCGTGCACGCGCTGACCGTGGGCATCTTCGTCACGTGCGTCGTGCTGCTCGGACGGTTCCGGTGGACCTCGCTCGTCCCCGGCACGTTCGTCGGCTGCTACTCGCTCTTCGCCATCCAGGACGACGACTGGGGCCTGCTCCTGGCGTCCCTGGCCGTCGGCACGCTGCTCGGCGTCCTCTGCGACTGGGGCGGCAGCACGCTCTTCGCCCGCTGGAAGCCCGCCGCCGAACCGGAAACCGCCGACGGCCCGAACTGGACCCGGCCCGCCGGCCGGGCGGGCCGCGGGACCGGACGCCCCGGAGCTACCGGCTCTGACTCTGCGCCCGGTCGTGTCCCCGGTCGCCCCCCAGCCCGCGGGCCGGCCCCTGGCAGCCCTGGGCCGCCGCGATGCCCAGCGCCACCAGCAGCGTCACCACGACGAAGACGACGAGCCGCTGCCGCAGCAGCCGCGGATTGGCGGGCCGCAGCCCCGTCGAGGTGGTACGGGTCCCGGGCCGCGTCCCCGGCCGGCCGTTCGTCCCGTTCGTGCCCTGCGGGCGCCGGCCGGACCGGGTGGTGCTGCGCGGCGGCTGCGGACGCGAACCACCCATGCGTGAACCGCCGGTGCGCGCCCCGCCGGTGCGTGACCCACCAGGGCGTGAACCGCCGGTGCGCGGCTCCCCGGCCCTGGACGACGGGGCCTGCCTGCCGCCCTGCGGGAGCTGCTGCTTCTGCTGACGGGGCGGGGGAGGAGCCGCGCGCCGGGTCTGCTGCTCGGTGTACGGGCCGTCGAGACGGCCGGTCGGCCGGTCCGGATCCTGCGTCGAACGCTGCGCGGGCGGCCGGCCCGTGCGCAGCCCCTGTGCCTCCCGTGCCGCGATCTCCTTGAGCCGCATGGAGAGTTGGAGCGTGCTCGGCCGCTCCCCGGGATCCTTCGCCAGACACGCGCTCACCAGCGGCGCCAGCGCGTCGTGCACATCGTGCAGCTGCGGCTCCTCGTGTACCACGCGGTACAGCATGACCTCGGAACTGCCGTGTCCGAAGGGCGAGTCGGCCATCGCCGCGTATGCCAGCGTGGCACCGAGCGAGAACACGTCGGTCGCGGGCGTCACGGCCGCGCCGCGCACCTGCTCGGGGGCGAGGAAGCCCGGCGAACCCACCGCCGTGCCGACATGGGTGAGGGTGGAGGCCCCGGTCGCCCAGGCGATCCCGAAGTCGATGATCCGGGGGCCCTTGGGGGAGAGGAGGATGTTCGACGGCTTCAGGTCACGGTGCACCACACCGGCCTCGTGGACCGCGACCAGGCCCTCGGAGAGCGCGGCCCCGATCGAGGCCACCTCGACCGCCGACAACGGTCCCTCCTCGGCCACCTTGTCGTGCAGCGAGGGCCCCGGGACGTACTGGGTGGCGAACCAGGGGCGGTCCGCCTCCAGATCGGCGGCCACCAGCCGCGCCGTGCAGCCGCCGCGGATCCGCCGGGCCGCGGACACCTCGCGCGCGAACCGCGAGCGGAACTCCTGGTCCTCCGCCAGATCGGGGCGGATCACCTTCAACGCCACCCGCTGACCGCGCCGGTCCGAACCCAGGTAGACGACACCCATGCCGCCCGCCCCGAGCCGCCGGTGCAGCCTGAACGAGCCGACGACACGCGGGTCCTCGCGCCGGAGCCGCATCATCGCCATGTCTGCCCATCCCCGCTGCCTGGTCCGCCTGACGACGCACAGCTTACGTACCCGGCGCCCAGGGCGCTCAGAGGCCGCGCCCTCGCCGGACGATCGATTGTCGGTACGCGGCACGGGCCGTGACGGGCAGTGGATCGGGACCCGTCCCGCGCCGCAGCGGCCCCCGCGCCCAAAGCGGTTGCGCCGACAGGCCGTTGGGGCCATGTGGCCGAAAACAATAGGGTGCGGCCCCGGCCGGGGCGGGTGTGCGCGGACCGCGGGAGGCCCGGCGGGGCTCGTCACCCGGATCAATGGGGGAGGGGGAAGGTGAGTGATGTCACGGTCACCGACGGTTCCGCCGGCCACCGCGGAGGGAGGCCCGGCCCCGACCGGTGCCCCGCGCCCCGAATCAGGACCATGCCCGGTGGATATGCCGCAACGGCACCAGAAATCGGATGAATACCTGCCCGTGTGGCTCATCGCTCGGCCGCGCAATTCCAGGGTCCTCGACGTTGTTCCCCTGCTCAACGGCTTCCCTTCCGGCCTCCCGGACGTGCATCGAGGGTCTGATACATCGGAGGTCAAGGGCGGGAAGCGCCCGGCGGCTCCTCAGGGATGTCCCCAAGGGCGTGCGCCCGTTCTCCACCCAGGGGAGTACGCCGACTACCGGCGGCTCATCCTCCGGGAGGCCCGGCATTAGGTACGCGGGCATGACGTCGCCCGTTACCCGCGTCCCTAGTGTTGAGGTCAAGCGGCGGGCGCAACACTCGTCCCCCGAGGTCACACGCCCGCCGCTCCACATCGAGTCGGGAGAGGAACCATGGCGGACACGGCAACGCGGACCATGACCCGTACGCGGGGACGCAGGGTCCACGCCGCGTTCGGCGCCCGCCCGTCGTCCGGCACGCGTCACCCCCTGGTGGCGACGGCGATGGTTCTTCCCCTGGCGGCCCTGCTCGTGGTCGTCTTCGGCGGCTGGGACGCGGTGGTCACACAGGCGTCGTCCGTGGGCGTGATGCTGGGGCGCTGAGCGGCGCCCGGGGTCCGGAAGAGCGGTCCGGACCGGGACATCCGGCCAACAGCCCCGTGGGGACGGGGGTGCGGCGGACGGCAGCGTTTGTCCGGTCAGCTGGGGAGCTGACCGGACATCGCGTTTTCCGGAGCCGTTCGCGGCGGGGCGACCGCCCCGCGAACCCGAAACGCCCGGCCGGCTTCTCGGCGATCGCACCGTGGCCGTGCCGCTCTCACCCCCCGGGCCTTCGACCCTGCCTCGGTCCGGCGCGCGTACGCTCGTCGGCGGGCCCGGCACGGACCGGGCCGCCCGTGCATCCGCTCGCCACCGGGGGAGACCGTGACCACCGCAGTCGTACGCGCGCTGGGCGACCTCGCCCACCGGGCCGCGCACCCGCACCCCGAGACCCCCTGCGCCTGCCCGCCCCCGACGGTGCTCGCGGACCGCGCGGACGGCACCGTGGTCCGCAGCGGGACCGTCGTCGCCAAGGCCCACGCTCCCGGCACGGACACCCCCGGCCTGCTCAGCCGCCTGATTCTCGCGGACGACCCGCGGCTCGCCGGCGTCCTGCTCGCACCGCTGCACCCCCGCCCCGCCCGGGAGCCCGAAGGCCCCGGACCCGGCACCCTCCTCGACCGCCCCGTCACACTGTGGCCCCACGGCGCACCCGTCGACCCCGGCGACCCCGACGCCGCCCCCTGGGAGGAGGCCGCCACCCTGCTGGCCGCACTGCACCGCACCCCGGCCCCGCCCGCCCTCGCGCTCCCGCCCATGCGGGGCCCCGCGAAGGCCGCGCTCGCCGTCGCCCGGATGCACGCCGCCCGGCCGGACGACCCGGTCACCGCCCCCGTGCTCGGGGCCTGGCACCGGCTGCCCGCCTGGGCCCGCGACGAAGCCGCCCCGCCCCCGCACCGTTCGCGCTTCCTCTGCCACGGCGACCTGCACCTGGGCCAACTCGTCCGCCACCCGGCCCCGCACGGGCCCTGGCTGCTCATCGACGTCGACGACATCGGTCTCGGCGACCCCGCCTGGGACCTCGCCCGTCCCGCCGCCTGGTACGCGGCCGGCCTCCTGCCACCCGAGGTCTGGTTCCGGTTCCTGGGCGCCTACCGGGCCGCGGGCGGCCCCGCCGTGCGCCCCGAGGGCGACCCCTGGCCCGAACTGGACGTCCCGGCCCGTGCCCTGACCGTCCAGGCCGCCGCGCTGGCGATCGCCAAGTCCACGACGGAGGGCCGGGCTCCGGACGAGGTGGAGCAGACGGTGATCGACGCCTGCGTCCGAATCGCGTCCCTCCCGCCGGAGTTGGCCGCCGAGCGGTCGTCGTAGGCTGAACCGACCGTCGGCGGACATCCCTTCCGGCGGCGGCGGTCCCAGAGCGAGGAGTGAGCCGAACCATGCAGTGTCCCAAGTGCCACGCGCAGATGCACACGTACAACCGCAACGGCATACAGATCGAGCAGTGCAGCGGCTGCCGGGGAATCTTCCTCGACTACGGCGAGTTGGAGACCCTCACCCGCATCGAGTCGCAGTGGGCGCAGCAGGCCCCGCCGCCCCCGCAGGCGTACCCCGCCGCCCCGGCACCCGCCTGGGGTGCGCCGCAGCACCACGGCGGCCACTACCGGCACAAGAGCTTCGGCCGGATGCTCTTCTCGTCCTGAACCCGTGGCACCACCGAGCGCCTGACCGTGGGCCCGGACGTCGACCGTCCGGACCCACGGGCGTCCGCCGTGTCCGGCGGGAACGAAGAAGCCCCGGTCGTCGACGACGACCGGGGCTTCTTCGTTGGTGCGCGATACTGGGATTGAACCAGTGACCTCTTCCGTGTCAGGGAAGCGCTCTCCCGCTGAGCTAATCGCGCAGGGTGAACCTGCGTGTACTGCGTGCGCGATACTGGGATTGAACCAGTGACCTCTTCCGTGTCAGGGAAGCGCTCTCCCGCTGAGCTAATCGCGCGGGGATCCTTGCGGATCAGTGGACGATACTGGGATTGAACCAGTGACCTCTTCCGTGTCAGGGAAGCGCTCTCCCGCTGAGCTAATCGTCCTTGGAGGTGGAGACGGGATTTGAACCCGTGTAGACGGCTTTGCAGGCCGTTGCCTCGCCTCTCGGCCACTCCACCAGGAGTGAGGGTTCGGGAAGATCCCCCACCTTTCTGCGAGCGGACGACCAGGTTCGAACTGGCGACCTCAACCTTGGCAAGGTTGCGCTCTACCAACTGAGCTACGTCCGCTTGTCTTTCCCGGTCCGCTTGCGCGTCCCGGCGACGTGTTGAACTCTAGCGGATTCCCGGGCCAGTACAAAAACGCGTTTGCGCAGCGTGCTGAGGTGCACTCGCCCCGGCGCAGGTCACCGCACGCCGCCCTAGACTCGACCGCGTGCACGACCTTGCTCCAATGGCCCGCTTCGACGGCCTCCTCGCGTCCGATCTACGGGACGTGACCAGCGATCCCGCGGCCCTCGAATCGACCGGGTTCTGGGCCGTCTCCGCCGATTTCGAGGGCCGCCTCGTCTGTGCGCGCTTCGGCTCCGTGCGCAGGCGGCCGGTGCCCGCCCCGGTGCCCGGCGCCTGGCGCGGCCCCGCGGCCGGCGACTGGAAGTCGTCCCTGGACCGTGCCGCGTACACCGCGGGCGTACGGCGGATCCGCGAGTACATCGCGACGGGCGAGGTCTACCAGGCCAACCTCTGCCGGGTGCTGAGCGCGCCCCTGCCCGACCCGGCCGCCGCGGACGTGGACGCGCTGACCGCGCTGCTGGCCCGGGGCAACCCCGCCCCGTACGCAGGAACGATCCGGCTGCCCGCGCACGGCGTCGAGATCGCCACCGCGTCCCCCGAGCTCTTCCTCCGGCGGGACGGCCGGACCGTCGAGTCGGGACCGATCAAGGGCACCGGCCGGACCGAGAGCGATCTGCTGGAGAAGGACCACGCCGAGAACGTGATGATCGTCGACCTGGTCCGCAACGACCTCGGCCGGGTCTGCGCCACCGGCTCGGTCACCGTCCCCGACCTCTGCGTGGTCGAGAAGCACCCCGGCCTCGTCCACCTCGTCTCCACCGTGCGCGGCGAACTCGCCGAGGGCGCCGGCTGGCCCGAACTCCTCGACGCCGCGTTCCCGCCCGGATCGGTCACCGGGGCGCCCAAGTCCAGCGCCCTGCGGATCATCGGTGAACTGGAGACCGCAGCGCGCGGGCCCTACTGCGGAGGCATCGGCTGGGTCGACGCCGACCGCCGCACCGCCTCGCTCGCCGTCGGCATCCGCACCTTCTGGATCGACCGGACCGGCACGGCTCCGGTCCTCCGCTTCGGCACCGGGGCCGGCATCACCTGGGGCTCCGATCCCGAGCGCGAATGGGACGAGACCGAACTCAAGGCGTCCCGACTGCTCACGGTGGCATCGGGCGAACACGGAACAACGGGAAGGACCGCATGATGAGGATGTGGGTGAACGGCGGCCTGCGGGACGCCGACGAGGCCAGGGTGTCCGTGCTCGACCACGGGCTCACCGCGGGGGACGGCGTCTTCGAGACGATCAGGACCACCGACGGCAGGCCCTTCGCCCTCACCCGCCACCTCGACCGGCTGGCCCGGTCGGCCCGCGGCCTCGGCCTCCCCGAACCCGACCTGGACGAGATACGCCGGGGCTGCGCCGCCGTCATCGACGCCAACCCGATGCCGCTCGGCCGGCTGCGCATCACCTACACCGGGGGCCTCTCCCCGCTCGGCTCCGACCGCGGCGACGCGGGCCCCGGGCTCGTCATCGCCCTCGGCCGGGTCGACCGCCGCCCCGACACCACCGCCGCGATCACCGTCCCCTGGACGCGCAACGAACGCGGCGCGCTCACCGGGCTCAAGACCACGTCGTACGCCGAGAACGTCGTCGCCCTCGCCCGCGCCCATGAGCACGGCGCCTCGGAGGCGCTCTTCGCCAACACGGTCGGGCAGCTCTGCGAAGGCACCGGCTCCAACGTCTTCGTCGTGCTCGACGGACAGCTGCACACCCCGCCCGTGACCTCCGGCTGCCTCGCCGGAATCACCCGCGCGCTGGCCGTGGAATGGACGGGCGCGCAGGAGACCGAGCTGCCGTTCGACGTCCTGGAGCGGGCCGAGGAGATCTTCCTGACCTCCACCCTGCGCGATGTCCAGGCCGTCCACCGGGTCGACGGCCGGGAGCTGCCCGGCGTCCCGGGACCGGTGACCGGCAAGGCCATGCGGATCTTCGAGGAGCGGGCCGGGAACGACCTCGACCCGTAGGGCCCCTCGTCCGGGCCGGGCCGGACCGGGGGCCGGTGCCCCGAATCCGCAAAACCGGGTGACGTACCGGGGGGCCGGTGGATAGAACAGCACGGATGACCACCACCCTCCGGCCCACCGGGCCGATCCAGCAAGGCGCCGATGGCGCGAAGATCCGCGCGTACGACGTGTGCGACAACGGACGGCCCGTCGGTTCCGTCGAGATCGGCACCGACGCGGCGTTCGGCGCGGCGACCGGTGTGCTGCGCTCCCTGCGCATCGACGAACCGCACCGGCGACGCGGGCGCGGCACCATCGCCGCGCTCGCCGCCGAGGAGGTGCTGCGCGGCTGGGGCTGCACCCAGGTGCGTCTGAGCGCGGCGGCGGACGACGAGGGGCTCCGGCACCTGGCGGCCGCGCTCGGTTACACCGAACGCAGCCGCAACATGCTCAAGGAACTCGACCCCACGGCCCCCGCGCTCCCGGACGGGGTCGTCGCCAGGCCGATGTCCGCCGAGGAGTTCGACACCTGGCTGAGCGCCGCCGTCGAGTCCTACGCACAGGCCTGGATCGACCGGGGCGTCCCGGCCGAGCAGGCCAGGCGCAAGTCCAGGTCCGACCACGAGCGCAACCTGCCGGACGGCCTGGACACCGAGGGCGTGTTCCTCCACGTCCTCGTCGCCGGGGACGCGGTCGTCGGCCATGTGTGGGTGTCGACGCGCGAGGAGATCGAGGGCGTGAGCGCCGGATACGTCTTCGACGTGGAGGTGGCCGAGGAGCACCGGGGGCACGGCCACGGGCGCGCCCTGATGCAGCAGGCGGAGCGCCTCGTCCTGGCCGCGGGCCCCCGCCGGCTCGGACTGCACGTGTTCGCCGCCAACACGCCCGCCCTGCGGCTGTACGACTCGCTCGGTTACCGGACGGACCGGTACAACCTGGCCAAGGCGCTCTGACCCGTCCGCTCAGCCCTGCCCGGCGAGCAGCCGGTCGGCGATCTCCTCGATGCGCTCGCGCAGCCCCTCCTGGCTCCTGCCGCCGTCCAGCCGCTCGTCGCCGATCACGTACGTCGGGGTACCGGTGGCCCCGAGAGCCTTGCCCTCGGCCTGGTCGGCGTCGACGATCAGCATGTGCCGTCCGTCGATCAGGGCGGTGTCCATCTCCTCGGTGTCCAGGCCGAGTTCCCGCGCCACCTCGACCAGCAGCGGTTCGCCGACGCGGGCGAGGTCGGCGGTGCGGGCGAGGAGGGCCTCGACGTACGCCCAGTCCTTGCCCTGGGCCGCGGCCTCCTCGGCGGCCTGGGCGGCGGCGTAGGCATGCTTGTTCTTCTCCAGCGGGAAGTGCCGCAGCCGTACGTCCAGCCGGTCGCCGTACTTGGCCCGCAGGGCGTGCACATCGGTGAGGGCACGGTGGCAGTCGGGGCACTGGAGGTCGCACCAGAGGTCGAGGACGACGGGTGCCGAAGGGGTGGAATCGCTCATGGGACCAGTCTCCCAGGGCCGCCCGCGGCTTCCGACCGGCACCCGTTTTGCACCCCGCCCCGGCGTCGGCGCCGGCGGCCCTGCCCGGCCCCGACCGGCACCCGGGGAGGATCCCGGCCCTGAAAAGTCCCTGATGTGGCCCACGATCGTGGCCGCCCGCCCGGTCGCCGGTGCAGGATGGAAGAGACGTTTCCCCGTGCGCCTGGAGGCACCGATGCTTGCCGAGACCATCTGCGCCGCGGTGTCCGCTGCGGGCCTGGGCATCGCCGCCGTCACCGCGTACCGCAAGCGTTTCCTCGCCGCCGCCCGGATCGCGGCCTACTCGCTGGTCCCGATCGGGCTGGCGCTGACCGGGATCGTGGACTGGGCAGCCGGAATCGCCTTCGACCCGAGCGTCTGGATCGGCTTCGGGCTGCTCGCGGTGGCCTGGCTGCTGTTCACCACCACGCGCGCGGTCGAACGCCGCGGTGGCGGCACCCGCAAGGAACGCAGGGCCGCGGCACGGGCGGAGGCCGTCGCCCCCGGGGCATCGGCGCCCTCCCTGGGGGCCGGGGCGCAGGCGGCCCCGAAGGCGAAGCCCCGCCGGGAGCCCGCCTCGTCCGGTGACGACTTCAGCGACATCGAGGCCATCCTGAAGAAGCACGGCATCTGACCCGCGCCGCCCCCGCCCGCGGGGCGGCCCGCACCGCAACGGGACGGCGGACCGCCCCGGGGCGCCGTCCGTACGATGGGGCGACGCCGCGGGACGGGTGCGGCCGAGGACATCGGTGGGGCAGGACGAGTGGCGCGTGTGGCAGGGATCAAGGACGTGGCCCGGCGGGCCGGAGTCTCCGTGGGCACGGTGTCCAATGTGATCAACCGGCCCGAGGCGGTGCTGCCGGAGACCCGCGCCCGGGTGCTGGCGGCCATCGAGGAACTCGGGTACGTGCGCAGCGAATCGGCGCGCCAGCTCAGGGCGGGCCGGAGCCGGATCATGGCGCTGCTCGTCCTCGACATGGGCAACCCGTTCTTCGTGGACGTGGCCCGCGGGGCCGAGCACACCGCCCGGAAGGCCGGCCTCGGCGTCATGGTCTGCAACAGCGACCAGAACCCGGCGGAGGAGGCCGAGTACCTGGGGCTCTTCGCCGAGCAGAGGGTGTGCGGCGTCCTGGTCACGCCCGCCGACGCGACCGGCCGGAACCTGGAGGCGTTCCGCCGCCACCGGATCCCCTTCGTCCTGGTGGACCGGGTGGCGTCCGGCGGGGGGACCTGCGCGGTCTCCGTCGACGACGTCCACGGCGGCGCCCTGGCCGTCGGTCATCTGGTCTCGGCCGGGCACCGCTCGGTGGCGTACGTCAGCGGCCCCGACGACCTCCAGCAGATCAGGGACCGGCGCGAGGGCGCCCTGGCGGCGCTGGCCGGGGGCGGACTGCCGCCCGGGGCGCTCGTCGAGATCCCCTCCGAACGCCTGGACGTGGCGGCCGGCCGGGACGCCGGGGCCCGGCTGCTCGGCCTGGTGCCCCGGCCGACCGCGGTGTTCTGCGCCAACGACCTGCTCGCCCTCGGCGTGCTGCAGGCGCTCTACGCGGCGGGCGTCGAGGTGCCGGACGACATGGCCATCGTCGGGTACGACGACATCGAGTTCGCCGCCGCGGCGGCCGTGCCGCTCACCTCGGTCCGCCGTCCCGCGGCCGTGATGGGCAGGATGGCGGCGGAGCTGCTGCTGGAGGAGTCGGACGACGAGGAGGGCACCCACGAGCACCGCGACGTGGTGCTCCAACCGGAGCTCGTGGTGCGGGCCTCCAGCGCGACGCCGCACTGAGGACGCGCGACCGGACGGCGCCGCGCCCGGCGGCCCCGGGAGGCACCGGGCGCGCTGCCGAACACATGACGGCCGATCGGCCGCCGGAACGAATCACGGACGCCCCGGTACGGTGAACTCCCGGCGTGACGAGGCTCATTGGGCATCGCCGGGGTCCCGAGTGCGTCATGATCTTCCCGAGATGGTGGACACCTCCCGGGGCGACGCCCCCGCACCCCCTGCCGAAGAGCCGCGCGGCTGCCTCTTCGCGCTTTCCCAGCCGCCGTTGATGATCTTCCTCGGGGTGATCGGCGGCCTGCTGCTGATGGCCGCGCTGCACGATCTGTTCATGCTGTGAACGGTCAGTCGGCCGCTTCCTTGCGGCGTGCCCGGTACGCGGCCACGTGCAGACGGTTGCCGCACGTACGGCTGGAGCAGTAGCGGCGGGAGCGGTTGCGGGACAGGTCGACGAAGGCGTGCCGGCAGTCCGGCGCCTCGCACCTCCGCAGCCGTTCGAGCTCGCCCGCCACCACGATGAAGGCCAGCGCCATGCCGCAGTCGGCCGCGAGGTGGTCGGCGATCGAGGCGTCCGGCGCGAAGTAGTGCACGTGCCAGTCGTAGCCGTCGTGATTGCTGAGCTGCGGCGTCGTGCCGGCGGCGGCGACGAGCGTGTTGACGAGCGAGGCGGCGAGCTGGGTGTCGTCCGTCGCGAAGATCTCCGCGAAACGCGTCCGTACGTCCCGCACCGCCCGCAGGTCCTTCTCGTCGAGGGTGCCGACGCCGCTGATGCGATGGCGCCGTGCGAAGTCGTACAGCGCCTCGACGCCGTCGAGACCGTCGCTCCGCCCGTCCCCCGGCCGCGCCCCGCTCGGCGGCGGTTCGCTCTCCGGTGCGGTGTTGACCAGCTCGACCACCGTGTCGAGGGCGATCCGGGTGTCGTGTGGGATCAGCACGCTTTCGCTCCCTGCCTCCGGCGGGCGGGTGCCCGCCGATGCCGGCTGACTCTACTGGCTCGGCGGCGGGGCACAGGGGCCCGAGAGGGCCCGTGCGGAGCGCGGTGAGCGCTTACCGGCCACGGACCGGTCCGCGGGACCGGTGAACGGCCACCGGTCCTGTACGGGCGAGCTCCGGCCCGGGGCGGAGGCCGGAGCGGCGGGCGGGGGCGCCGGCGGACGTGCACCGGCGCCGTGACCACGGTGGATCGCGTGGTCACGGCACCGGTGTCGGCCGTATGAGGTTGTCCGCGCGGCGCCGTCTCCCCGAGTCGGACGGCGCCGCGCGGCTCTCCGCCTGGCTCAGCTCTCGGCCAGGATGTGAGAGAGCTCCGTATCGAGGTCGAAGTGGCGATGTTCGGTGCCTGGTGGAACCGCGGCGTCGGTCCGCTTCAGGAACGACTCCAGGGCTCTTGCCGGGGCTTCGAGCAGGGCCTCGCCCTCCGGTGAGCTCAGTGCGATGCAGACGACGCCCTGGCCGTGACTACGGGATGGCCAGACGCGGACGTCTCCGGTGCCGGTGGGGCGGTGCAGCCCCTCGGCGAGGAGGTCGCGAGCGAATACCCATTCGACCGTCTCCTCCGCTCCGGTGTGGAAGGTGGCGTGCACGGCATACGGATCGGCCGTGTCATACCGCAGGCCCGCGGGGACAGGCAGTGAGGACTCGCTCGACACAACGAGGCGCAGGTGCAGCTCGCAGCTGACCGTGGTGTTCATAAGCGCCAGGGCCTTTCGCTCAGTGTGCGCTCGGGGATTCGCACGTCGGCGAAATCGACATGCCACCTACGGTGGCGTTGTAAACCCCTCTGACCTTTTTGTGTTCCTTCGGATAGCTCGTACGGCGGTGTGTAACTTTCGGCTATGCGTCCATTCCGGTGACGAAGGCCGTTCCGGTAGGTTGTCCTCCATGAATGCGGAGCGTGACGAGCGGGACGGGGGCGCCGGACGGGCCGCCCCCGCGCCCGCCGCGGGGGACCTGGCGAACGGTGTGACGGGGGAGGTCGCCCAGGAGGTGACGAAGGAGGACCGGGAGCTCGGTTCCAGGGCGCCCGGCTTCATCAAGGCGTCCAGGACGTTGCACCTGAGCTGGCAGGTCGGCGTCTTCGTGGTCGGTCTCGCCGTGGTCGTGGCGGGGATCATCATGCTGCCGCTGCCCGGCCCCGGCTGGCTGGTGATCTTCGGCGGCATGGCGATCTGGGCGACCGAGTTCGTCTGGGCCCAGCTGGTGCTCCGCTGGACGAGGCGGAAGGTCACCGAGGCCGCCCAGCGGGCGCTCGACCCCAAGGTCCGGCGGCGCAATATCATCCTCACCGTGACCGGACTGGTGATCGTCGCGGTGCTGGTGGGGATCTACGTCTGGAAGTTCGGCATCGTCATGCCGTGGAAGATCCACGAGTGATCCCGGGGCGGCCGAGGGGCCGACCCGGGGGTGGTCACGGAGCACCCCTGACATGGGGTAATGTTTGGTCCGCACCCGGGCGATTAGCTCAGTGGGAGAGCGCTTCGTTCACACCGAAGAGGTCACTGGTTCGAACCCAGTATCGCCCACCCCGGACGGAGGGCCCGTGAGATCGCAGAGTCTCACGGGCCCTCCGCATTTCCCGTTCCGATCCCGCTCCGTGTTTCTCCGGTCCGGTGCGCCCTCTTCGCGGACCGGGTGTGGGCGCTTTCGCGAATGATTCGGTTCCGGGGCGGCGACCGGAGCCGGATCCGCTAATCGGCAAGCCGTATCCGGATATCGCGTACGGACAGGCCGCCGGGCGGCGGGAATTCCGGGAAAGAGAGTTCGTTCCGCTGCTGCGCGGGCATTGTCCGGACCATTCGAGAACCGTGTCGCAATTGCATTGCGGTGGCAGAAGGTGCGAACTGCTCCATTTCACGGGCGAGTTCGCGGCGACTGCTTCCCCGCCCGGTGGGCGACCACCGCCGGACGCATGGCCGTCGACCGGTCCCGGGGCCCGGCGGGGGCGCCCGGGACCGGCCGTGCGACGCCCCGTCAGCGCATCCTGCCGAGAGTCTCCTTCAGCCGCCGCGCGTCGCGCAGCCGCTGCTCGTACGTCGCCCCGACCACCACCAGCAGCAGCCCGGCCAGGGCGGGCGGCAGCCAGCGCGGCAGCGCTCCGACGACCTGGACCACGTACGGCGCCAGTTCGTGCAGGGCGTCCAGCGCGAGCACCGCACCACCGAGTAGCAACAACGCCTGCAGCCGCAACCGTGCACCGGCCAGCGTGATCACGAGCGCCGCAACCCCGAGCACCAGGGGCCGCAGCCAGTGCGGATCGACCCAGGCCGCGAAGAGGCTCGGCACCAGCGTCGCCGCGAGCCCCGCCCCGTAGGCCGTCCACGACGACACCTCCGGATCACGGCGGCGGCGCAGCGTACCGACCACCAGGGCGGGCACCGTCACCGGCAGCGTGTACGCCTCCGGGTCGGACACCCCCGAGGCCGACAGCCGCACCCAGGTGGCCAGGACGAACAGCCCGACCGCCAGATACCCGGCGACCGGCCGCCGTTCGGCCCGTACGGCCGTGCCCGCCGCCAGTACGCCGCACAGCGCCAGCACCAGGGCCAGGAACGGCAGGTCCGGCAGGGCCATGCAGATCGCCACCGTCGCGGCCGCGGCCCCGGCCAGCTCGACGGGGAGCGCGCTCGGACGCTTCCCCAGCCTGGCCCCGAGCAGCACCGTCGCCAGGGGGACGACCAGCATGACCGGCGCCGCCCGATGGACGGGCAGTCCCCACGAGGCCCCGAGCGCACGGGCGAGCACCGTCCCGCAGAGCACGGCCCCGCACGCGGTCACCGTCTGCGCGACCCACGGCACCCGGGCCGCGGCCACCACCGGGACGGCGGGGGACTGCGCCACCGGCCCCGCGACACCGTCGAGCAGCACGGCGGCCGCCGCGAACACCACCAGCAGGACCGTGAACACCGCGTACGTCGTGCCCGGCGTCGCGAGCGAGAGGAGTCCCGTGCTCACCGCACCGGCCAGGGCACACACCAGCGCGGTCGCCCCCACGGCGCTCCGGCCCCGGCGCAGGGCCGCCACCGCCGCCGCGAACGCCCCGGCGACCAGCACCGACTGCACCGCCACCGCCGCCGCGTACGGGAACCCCAGCACGGCGGGCGACACGACGAGCCCCGCCCAGCCGAGCCCCAGCGCCACGGCCCCCGCCGCACTCCGCCGGGAAGCGCCCGGCGAAACCACCGGCCCGGCCACCCGGACCAGCCGGTCCCACGACCGGTGCGCCGACGCCGCCAGACCGGCCACCACCAGCAGTACCACCGGAGCCGCGGCCATGTGGGACCACATCGGGCCCCGGGCCCCCAGCGCACCCCGCACACCGCCGTCGGGCACCCCGGACCACACCTCGCCCAGCCGCGACACCGCCCCCAGCAACGACACCCCGACCGCGGGCAGCGAGACCGTCACGGCGGCCAGGACCACCGCCGACGAGGCCCACACCACTCCCTGCCCGACCGGCCGCGGCAGCGGGGCGCGCACGGCCGTCAGCAGCGCCACCCCGCACAGCAGATACACCGGGACCGACCAGTCCCAGTCCACCCCGGCACGCAGCACGCCGCCCACCGCGGCCACCCCGCAGAGCCCGGCCAGCACACCGCCGGCCACCGCGAACCCCGCCGGGGCGCGCCACGCCCCGGCCAGCGCGATCGCCGCACCCGTGAGCAGCAGCGCGGCCGGAGCCAGCGCGGCCGGGACCGCCTCGGCCGAGACGGACTGCCCGAGGGCCACCAGCAGCCCCCACAGCCCCGTCGTCCAGCAGCCCACACAGGCGGTCACCCGCACCGGGACCCGGGTGACCCGCACGGCGATCGCGCAGTCCAGCGCGGCCGTCAGCAGCAGCGCCCACCCGAACGCCGAGGCACCGGCCCCCGCCGACCACGCCCACAGCAGCAACGGCAGCTGAGCGCTCACCACCGCCAGCGGCAGCGGCAGCCGCAGCCGGTCGAGCAGCAGCCCGTACGCACCCCACAGGACCGCGAGCACCGCCGAGGCGACCGCGGCGAAACCGGGCCCGTCCGCCTCCGGCACCGCCACCCGATGCAGGGCGTACGCGTCCAGGACCATCAGCACCGACGCCAGGGCGGCGAGCGACTCGGCCGTCGAGGACAGCCCGCGGCGCAGCAGCACGGCGGGGGCGGCGAGCGCGGCGAGCGTCACCACGGCGAGCACCGCCGAGCGGCCGGCGATCCCCATGTGGCCCCAACTGACCAGGGTGAAGGCGATCGCCGCGATCGCCAGCAGCAGACCGCCCAGGGTGAGCAGCACGTTCTGCGCGCTGCGCGGCCCGGACTGCGCGGCCGGCGGCCCGAACGGGGCCGGGTGCGGGCCGGGAAGGGGAGGCCCGAACGGGGCGGCGAACTGCGGTGAGGGAGACGCCGCGGGCGGCGTCAGCACACTCACCAGCCAGGCACGGCGAACCAGCAACTGGGACCGGCGGGCGTCCAACTGGGCCAATTCGCGATCGAGGAGCGCCAATTCCTCGGCGGGCGGCGGCACATGTTCCATGCAACGGAGTGTGGCGCGAGCCACAGGTTCGGACATGCGCTCGGATACTCAGTTCCCCGGCTGAGTACGCGCAGACTGGGACCATGGACTGGAGCCACTACCGCTTCCTGAGTATCTGGGACCTTCCCGGCCCGCCCGACACCGTCTACGAGATCCTCGGCCGCGCCGACGACTATCCGCGATGGTGGCCGCAGTTCCGCGAGGTCGCCTCGCTCGACGCCACCACCGGCACCGCCCGGATCCGCTCCTTCCTCCCGTACGACCTCGTCATGACCGTCCGCGAGAGCCGCCGCGACCCGCGGGCCCGGGTCGTCGAGGCGACCCTCGGCGGCGATCTCGAGGGCTGGGCCCGGTGGATAGTCACCCCGTACGGCGGCGGCAGCCGGGTCGTCTACGAGCAGGAGGTCGAGGTGCGCAAGCGGCTGATGCGGCTCCTCGCGGTGCCCGGACGCCCGCTGTTCCGCGCCAACCACGCCCTGATGATGCGCGCCGGACGACGGGGACTGACCGCCTGGCTGGAAGGAGTTTGAACCCGACCCGCCGAGCCCTGTATGGTTCAACCCGTTCCCGGGCGATTAGCTCAGTGGGAGAGCGCTTCGTTCACACCGAAGAGGTCACTGGTTCGAACCCAGTATCGCCCACCCGGAAGAGACCGGTCCGTCAGCAGCATCGACGGACCGGTCCTCTGTTTTCCGCATGCGCCGCAAATTTCCCTCCGCATGTGCCGCACCGGTGCCGGACCCGTCGGCCCCGGGCGACCGGTCACCTCACGCCACGGCGGGAAGCTCCGGGCGCAGCGGCCACGCCGGATCCACCGCCTCCTCGGTGCCGTTCTTCGCGAACCACGCCTGCAGCCCGCGCGCCTGCGCCGCGTGCCACACGGCCTGCAGGGTGTGCAGCTCCGCCGGGGTCAGCCGCTCCAGACGCGAGGAGAACCGCCGCGCCACCGCCCGCACCAGCTCCAGCGCGGCCGCCGCGTCGGCCGCGGCGTCGTGCGCCCCGTCGAGCACCACGCCGTACAGCTCGCAGAGATCGGTGAGGGTCCGCCGCCCCTTGCGGTAGCGGTCCAGATGCTTGTCGAGCACCCGTGGATCCAGCACGCACAGCGGCGCGTTCTGCAGATAGCCGGCGAGCGACGAAGCCCGGTGACGCTTCAGCTCCCGGTCCAGCAGCGTCAGGTCGAACGGCGCGTTCATCACGACCAGCGGGCGTCCGGCCGCGCACTGCTCGGCCAGCGCCCGCCCTATCTCCTCCACCACCGGCGCCGGCCAACGGCCGTTGCGCTGGAGGTGGTCGTCGGTCAGGCCATGGATCTCGATCGCCCCGGCGGGCACCGGAATCCCCGGATTCACCAGCCAGCGGGTGACGCGCATGCGCCCGCCCGCCACGTCCTGGACGACCAGGGCGGCCGAAACGATCCGGTCCCCCTCGACGTCGACTCCTGTTGTCTCGGTGTCAAAAGCGGCCAGCGGCCCCTCGTACCAATGAGTCATCCCCGAACTCCTCGTGTCCGGACGGCAGACGGTGTGATTCCCCTGCCCGGTTCGGTGATACCCGCGCACTTTGCCTGGTACGCCGTTTGCGGGCCGCTCCGTGCGGTGACAACACAGGTGACGGCTAAGGAAGTTGTCCGCCACCCCGCTTTGAAGAACCCCGATCGGCACAGCTCGGAAGGCACTCGCAGCCATGGCGCTCGCGCAGCCCGAACCGAGCGGACTGCTGCCACAGCGGGTCGCCCCGCTGCGCGGCACACTCGCCACCACCGCCTGCATGGACACCCCTTATCTGCACGCGGTCGCGGCCGCGGCCGGATGCTCCCTGTCGCAGCCCTTCCCCGACAACGGCATCGACTGGCACGTCAGCCACGGCGCCCCCGGCCATGCCGTGGACGACGAAGTGACCATAAAGGTGCAGCTCAAATGCACCTACCAGCTACCGCCCCGACCACCGGGAGCGGCGTTCTCCTTCATGCTGGACAACGCCCACCTCGTGAAGCTCGCCCGGACCCCCGTGTCGGTGCACAAGATCCTCGTCGTGATGATCGTGCCGCGCAGCCGGGACGACTGGCTGCGCGCCGGGCACGACCGGCTCGACCTGCGGCACTGCTGCTACTGGACCAACTTGGCCGGACACCCCGTGACGGGGGGGGCCGGCACAGGACCACCGTGCGGATCCCGACCTCGCGCATCTTCGACGACCGGGCGCTCTGCGAGATCATGACCCGCGTGGGGGGCCGGAGGGAGACCCCGATGCACCGGCCGATGGACGAGCCCGCCGACGGAGCGCCCCCGTCGCCCACCCGCCCGCGCCCCGCGTGGTCCGGCCCCTCCGGGCCGCCGGGGGACATCCCCGACCCGGCCCGCGTCGATCCCGCGGTCCTCGGCGCCCTCCTCGCCCGGCACGGCTGGCGGCGCCGGGGCGGCGCGGCCGGGCGCTACAGCCGCTGGACCCCACCGGGCCCACCGGCCCCGCCCGGCGGCGTCACCAGCCTGCTCGTCCCCGACACCACCGCCTTCCCCGACAGCGAGGACCTCCTCGGCGAGGCGCTGACCGCGCTCGCCCGCAGCGCCGCGCCCTGCGCCCGCGACGTACTGGTCTCCCTCGCGGTGCCCAGCGACATGATCCGCTGGTGGCGCGAGGGCCCCGAACCGGCCGCGGGCACGGCGGGAGCGGCCGGCTGGGCGGAGGCCGAGCGGCTGCACACCGCCGCCCGGCAGATCCTGCCGGCCGGAGCCCTCGCCGTACGGGACCGCACCGGCTACCACGGCGCACGGCATCGCCGAAGGGCCGGGGCGGCGCTGGACGACATCCTCGTCGGGCCCCCGCCCGGCGGCCGAGAGCTGACCGCCTACCTCCCGGTCGGGGCGGGCCGCGCCCTCGCCGTACGGTTCCACCACGCCCTGCACGCCGCCCGCGAGGCCGTGGACCACCAGCGGGCCACCGGTGGCTTCGAGGCCTTCGACACGGCGGTCGGGGCGGGCGTCTGCCGGGAGCTCACCGAGGCCCTCGTCGCCCTGGTCCGGGGCTCGGAAGGGGCCGGGATCGCCCTGGAGTGGGCGCCCGCCGCCGGCACCCCCGAGGGCTGCCCGCCCCGGCCCGAGCCGGTGGAGTTCTCCCCGGGCGACCTGCCCGCCCTGCGCCGGGCGGGCGCCCGCCACCTCGAACACGAACCCGCCGTGACGGTCCGGATCACCGGCGCCGTGGTCGGGATGCGCCGCTCGGGGCCGCGCGGACCGGGCATCGTGCGGCTGCGGGTGCTGGCGGGTGCCGAGGTGCCGCACGTACGGCTGGAGCTGGACGAGGAGGCGTACCGGATCGCCGGCCAGGCCCATCTGGTGGGGCTGCCGGTCAGGGTGGAGGGACGGCTGGAGAGCCGCGGCGGCTTCCGGCGGCTGACCCGGACCACGCAGGTGGTGCCCGTACAGGTCGACGAGGCGGAGCGGGACCGGCTGATGAAGTCGCTCCAGGAGAACGTCGACCATTTCGAGGAGGCGTGCACCGGCGAATAGGGCCGCGGGGAAGGGGCCGCGGGGGCGGCGGCGGGACCCGGCGCCCGAACCGTTTCGCAGAGGGGGCCCGCGGCTCGGTACGATTCGTATCGCACGCGCACAGCGAACGCGTGCGTTCCCCCTGAGTCAGGAGAGACCGGTGTCAGACGTCCGTGTGATCATCCAACGCGATTCCGAGCGGGAAGAGCGCGTGGTGACGACGGGCACTACGGCGGCCGAGCTCTTCACCGGCGAGCGCACCGTCGTCGCGGCCCGGGTCGCCGGCGAGCTGAAGGACCTCGCGTACGCCGTCGCCGACGGCGAGGTCGTCGAGCCCGTCGAGATCTCCTCCGAGGACGGCCTGAACATCCTGCGGCACTCCACCGCACACGTCATGGCGCAGGCCGTGCAGCAGCTCTTCCCCGAGGCCAAGCTGGGCATCGGTCCGCCGGTCAAGGACGGCTTCTACTACGACTTCGACGTCGAGAAGCCGTTCACCCCCGAGGACCTCAAGGCCATCGAGAAGAAGATGCAGGAGATCCAGAAGCGGGGCCAGCGGTTCTCCCGCCGGGTCGTGACGGACGAGGACGCCCGCGAGGAACTGGCCGACGAGCCGTACAAGCTGGAGCTCATCGGCATCAAGGGCTCCGCCTCCTCCGACGACGGCGCGGACGTCGAGGTGGGCGGCGGCGAGCTGACCATCTACGACAACCTCGACCCGAAGACCGGCGAGCTGTGCTGGAAGGACCTCTGCCGGGGGCCGCACCTGCCGACCACCCGGTTCATCCCGGCGTTCAAGCTGATGCGCAACGCCGCGGCGTACTGGCGGGGCAGCGAGAAGAACCCGATGCTCCAGCGCATCTACGGCACCGCGTGGCCCACCAAGGACGAACTCAAGGCGCACCTGGAGTTCCTGGAGGAGGCCGCCAAGCGCGACCACCGCAAGCTCGGCAACGAGCTGGACCTCTTCTCCTTCCCGGACGAGATCGGCCCCGGCCTCGCGGTCTTCCACCCCAAGGGCGGCATCATCCGCCGCGCCATGGAGGACTACTCGCGCCGCCGGCACGAGGAGGAGGGCTACGAGTTCGTCTACTCCCCGCACGCCACCAAGGGCAAGCTCTTCGAGAAGTCCGGCCACCTGGACTGGTACGCCGACGGCATGTACCCGCCCATGCAGCTCGACGACGGGGTGGACTACTACCTCAAGCCGATGAACTGCCCGATGCACAACCTGATCTTCGACGCGCGCGGCCGTTCGTACCGTGAACTCCCGCTGCGCCTCTTCGAGTTCGGCACGGTCTACCGGTACGAGAAGTCCGGCGTGGTGCACGGCCTGACCCGCTCGCGCGGCTTCACGCAGGACGACGCGCACATCTACTGCACCAAGGAGCAGATGGCCGAGGAGCTCGACCGGACGCTCACCTTCGTCCTGAACCTGCTCCGCGACTACGGCCTGACCGACTTCTACCTGGAGCTCTCCACCAAGGACCCGGAGAAGTTCGTCGGCTCGGACGAGATCTGGGAAGAGGCCACCGAGACGCTGCGCCAGGTCGCCGAGAAGCAGGGTCTGCCGCTGGTCCCGGACCCGGGCGGCGCCGCGTTCTACGGCCCGAAGATCTCGGTCCAGTGCAAGGACGCCATCGGCCGCACCTGGCAGATGTCGACCGTGCAGCTCGACTTCAACCTGCCGGAGCGCTTCGACCTGGAGTACACCGGCCCGGACGGCACCAAGCAGCGCCCGGTCATGATCCACCGCGCCCTGTTCGGTTCCATCGAGCGCTTCTTCGCGGTGCTGCTGGAGCACTACGCGGGCGCGTTCCCGGTGTGGCTGGCCCCGGTCCAGGCGGTCGGCATCCCGATCGGCGACGCGCACATCCCCTACCTCCAGGAGTTCGCCGCCAAGGCGCGCAGGAAGGGGCTGCGAGTCGACGTGGACGCCTCGTCCGACCGGATGCAGAAGAAGATCCGCAACCAGCAGAAGGCCAAGGTGCCCTTCATGATCATCGCGGGCGACGAGGACATGGCCAACGGCGCCGTCTCCTTCCGCTACCGTGACGGATCGCAGGAGAACGGCATCCCCGTCGAGGACGCCATCGCCAAGATCCAGAAGGCCGTCGAGGACCGCGTCCAGGTCTGACGGACGCGGTGGGAAAGAGGCCCCCGGAGAGCTATCCGCTCTCTTGAGTTCTAGCGGTCCTCGCAACACTCACGATGATGGGAGTTGCGAGGACCGTGGGCGGTAAGAGGATCGATCCTGCGCTGCGGAAGCGTT
>NZ_JBSFFY010000081.1:22317-22654 GCF_053596315.1 Streptomyces sp. NPDC001732 | reverse complement strand
AGGAGCGACTTGGCGGGTGGCGTCCTGGGTGAATCCCTTGGAGGTGTCGAAGCCGCGGAAGAGGACCTCGATCTCGTTGTTGTCCTTGATCTCGTGGTAGTCGTCGATGATCCGTTTCGCGAGAGCCGGGTCCTTGCGTGCCTGCTCCAGCAGCTGCTGGTTCCTGCGGTCCAGGTGGGCTGCGTAGTCCTGGCTGATGCCGTCGGCGATGACCCCGGCAATGGCGTCAGCCATCTGGTTGCTGCCCGTGCTGCCCCGGAACCCGGCCTTCGGGGTCTTGAGACTGTTCCACCCCTTCCAGGACATCGTGGGGTCGGTCGTGCCGGTGGTCTTCTTC
>NZ_JBSFFY010000081.1:0-22218 GCF_053596315.1 Streptomyces sp. NPDC001732 | reverse complement strand
CGGCGTGACCGTGGGCCTGACCGCCGTCGTGCCCTTGTTCCCCTTCGGCGTGACCGTGGGCCTGACCGCCGTCGTGCCCTTGTTCCCCTTCGGCGTGACCGTGGGCCTGACCGCCGTCGTGCCCTTGTTCCCCTTCGGCGTTGTTGATGTGGTGGTCGGGTTGGTGGAGCCCGGTCCCTTCGGAGGCTGCTTCGGGTCGCGCGGGGTTGTCCGTGTGCCGCCGGTGTCGCCGTCGTCGTCCGGCGGTCCCTGGAGCCGGCGGCGGTCGGCCTCGGCCTGGGCCAGGTTCGCACGGGCCGTGTTCAGCTGCCGCAGCTTCTCCCGGCGGTCCGGACGGGACTTCTTCGTCTCTTCCTCGAGACTGGTGATCTTGTTCCCGAGGTCGCTGATCTTCGTGTCCAGGCCCTGGATCTTCGCCGCCACGCGTTCCGCGTCCGGCCGAGTTTCCATGACCTTCCGGTACCGCTTGGCCACGTCCTTTTCCTGCTTGCGGGCTACTTCCCGGTCGCTCTCGAGCTCCTCCCGCTCGGCGAGGGTCTGGGCCCGGTCGATCTTCTGGTTCAGATCGTGGATCTCGTCCCCGGCCTCGGTGAGCTGCCGCCGCAGCCCGTCGGGAGTCTCCTGCGACCGCCGGATGAATTCCTCTGCGTCCTGCACAAAATTCGGCACATCGTCCTTGAACGAGAGGCTGACGCTGCCCTTCTCCAACTTGGCAAGGACACGCTTGGCGAAGATCTGCCGGAGCAGCTTCCACTTGTAGTACGGGTCGTGACCGTCCAGTGCGGCCGCGACCCAGTTCTCGTACATCTGCCACTGCAGCCTGTCCCAGCGGCTGGGCTCACGACCGGAGGAGTCCGAGGCCGGACTCGGCGGGGGCGGCGCGGCCGACACCGTCGCCGCCGGCCCGACCAAGGTGAAGCCGACCGCGGCGATGACGGCCACCAGAACCATCCGCACAGACGCCGGCCAGCGGCGGGGCACACGAGCCAGCCACCAGCCGGCCCCTCTCCCCGGCGGGAAACGGTCGTACGCAAAGAGACGTTCACGGGATTCCTCCTGAGACACGGGGCGCCGGGCGGCCGAACCCGCCGCGGCATCGCATTCCGGGCCTCACCCCGCGGTCATGAACTGCTGGAGGAAGCCCCCGCACCGGACGCCGACGAACGGCTGCGGAGCGATACGAGAAGCGTCGCGGGCCACCCACCCCCGCACAACAGACCAAGAAGTCCGGGACAGTCCGGACCTGTCCGCCCTGGTCAAGAGCCCTGTCCACGGACCACAACCCCGAGGTCCCGCAAAAAGGGGCAGCCGACGCCCGGACAGACCCGGACCGTCCAAGCCACCACACGATCTGACAGGACACCGCTGAGCCGGAACAGCCCCAGCCCGCGAGCCACCGCCCCGGACGACGACGGTCGGGACTGTGGTGACCGGCCACCCAGCAGCAGCGCGGCGGGGGCGGCGAGGCACGGTCCTCCCGACCCATGCGGGGCCAGGAGGACCGAATCCTGATTACTGGCGGCGCGAGGGGACGATCAGCGCCGCCACCGCCACCAGTGGCGTCAGGACGCTCAGAGCGGCGCCCAACGGGTCCCGCAGCGCCCCCTCACTCGCTCCAGCGATCTGAAAACGACCGGGCGTTGAGGGTGTCGGGGTGGTCGGCGCCCCGGACGCGTGCCATGTCCGGAATGAGGGCGGCCAGCAGGCGTACAGCCTCCGCACGCTCCCCCGACTCTCCAAGGAAGACGGCGTGGAGTAGGCGGGCGTTGAGGGTGTCGGGGTGGTCGGGTCCCTGGACGCGTGCCATGTCCGGAATGAGGGCGGCCAGCAGGCGTACGGCCTCCGCACGCTCCCCCGACTCTCCAAGGAAGGCGGCGTGGAGTAGGCGGGCGTCCCGAGTCTTGGCGTAATCGGCTCCGTTCACGCGGACCAAGTCGGGGATGAGGTCGGCCAGCAGGCGTGCGGCCTCCGCATGCTCCCCCACGTCCCCGACGGTCAGGGCGTGGTGTCGGCGGACCTCCAGGGTGTAGTAGTGATCGGCGCCCCGGACGCGTGCCATGTCCGGAAGGAGGTCGGCCAGCAGGCGTGCGGCCTCCGCACGCTCCCCCGACTTTCCAAGGTAGGCGGCGTGGAGTAGGCGGGCATCCAAGGTTCCGTGGTGGTCAGGTCCCCACGCCCGGGCCCGATCAGGGATGAGGTCGGCGAGCACGCGTGCGGCCTCCTCGAACTCGCCCGCCCTTGCGAGCTTGATCGCGTGCCAGTGGCGGCGGCGTAGGGCGCGAGGCTTCGGCTCGGAGTCTCCGACGGGACCGGCCGGGTGGTCCGTATCTGGTGGCGGCTGGTGCGGGTGCGTCGGGGCGTGCCGTGGGGGTGCGGTGAGTGTGGACGCGGAATGCAGGGAGGGCGGGGTGGCGGCCGGGGCAGTGTATGGCGTGGTGGCGGGTATGGCGCGTGTCTGGATCAGGGCGTTCACGGCCTGGGGCCAGGGCGGGGTTGGAGGGAAGTCATCGGGTGGGTCCCAGTGCGCGGTGATCTGTCCGAGGAGTTGGACGGTGGTGGGTCTGTCTGCGTGGTTTTTCGCCAGGCACGCGGCCACCAGAGCGCGTAGCGGGTCGGTCAGCCCGTCCAGTCGTGGCTCGCCGTTGACCACGCGGTGCAGGACGGGCAGCGGCGGGCCCTGACCGAAGGGCTCGTGGCCGGTGGCGGCGAAGGCGATCACGGCGCCGAGGGCGAAGACGTCGCTGGCCGGCCCGACCTGGCCTCCTTCGGCTTGTTCCGGGGACATGAAACCGGGTGTGCCGATGGCTGTGCCGGGGCCGGTCAGCACGGTGGCGTCCATCGCGCGGGCGATCCCGAAGTCGATCACGCGCGGGCCGTCCGCGGCCAGCAGCACGTTCGACGGCTTGAGGTCACGGTGGAGCAGGTCCTTGGCGTGAATGGCCTGCAACGCCTCGACCAGACCGGCTGCCAGGGGCCACACCGCGCCTTCCGGCAACGGCCCACCCTCGGTCACGGCATCGGCCAGGGTCGGCCCGGGGATATAGACGGTCGCGATCCACGGTGGCTCGTCTTCCGGGCCGGCTGCCACCACCGGCGCGGTGAACGCACCACTGACCGCTTGCGCGGCGGCCACCTCCCGCCGGAAACGACGCCGGAACTCCTCCTGCCGCGCCAGATGCGGATGCACCACCTTCACCGCCACCGCCTTCCCACCCGGCGAACGCCCCAGAAACACCTCCCCCATCCCGCCCGCGCCCAGCCGGCCACGCAACGTGAAACTCCCCACCCGCACCGGATCCCCAGCCGCCAGCGGCTCCATGGCCCCCCTCTCCACCGGAACAACGCGCACCAACAAGCAGTCGAAACCTACCCAACCACCGAAGCACGACCGCCCAGTTCGAAAACAGGCACTCCATAGGGCAAGGGCACGGTAGGGGCGAGTACGGCCTGGTTCTCCACCGATGAGAGCACGGGAGGGGTATGACAGAGGGACAGCTCTCACCGATGCCCCGAAAGATCCGGCCGGGCAGGACGCGGAGCCGTCCACGCCGCCCGCTTCCGCCGACAGCGGCCTTCCGAGTGGTACGCCTGCGCCGCGTTGAGCAAAAAGGGCTGGGGCGACACGGATCACCCGTGTCGCCCCAGCCTCACATCTTCAGACTCAGACTCCGCCGTCCCGGCGGGCCGCTTGCTGGGCGGACCGGTCCGACAGCGTCGGCCGTTGCCTGGCGGCCAGCAACACCGAGCGGAGTGGTCTGATCGGGCGAGGCTGCAAGCACGGTCTGATCCTTCGTCGGACTGCGAGGTACCTGTCCCTCCAGGTGCCAGTAGTGGTCGGGGTAGTCGCCGCACGGGAACTGGTTGACCTCGGTCAATTCCTGGGTGCTCGCTGCGGGTACGGCCAGGCACTGACCGCTGTTGGCGTTGATGACCCGGGTCCCGTCGGGGTGTTCTTCCAGTTGCCAGTACTGTCCTTCGCTCTGTTCGCAGGTGGACTGGACGACAGGTGCGGCGGCTTCGGTGCTGGAATCAGCGACGCTCAGGCACTGGCGGCTGTTGTAGTTCACGATGCGGACCAAGCCGTTGCTCTGCGCGTCACGGGGCGCTGGCTCTGTCTTCCAGTAGTGGTCGGAGTAGTCGCCGCACGGATACTGGTTGACGTGCTTGCCGGACTGTCGGCTCGCAGCGGGGACGGCAAGGCACAGGGCGCTGTTGTCGTTGATGATGTGCCCCCACTGCACCGGTGGCACGGCTGGCATCGCGCCGTGTGTCGCCCGGGGTGAGGCGGAGGGCTCTTTCGCCGTGGGCGGCGCCGTCTCCGGGGTTCTGCTCGGCTGCGGAGTCGTTGGGGGCTTCGTCGAGCCGGGAGGTGATGCCGGTGGGGTGGAGGGGGTGGAGGTGGTCGTGGTCTGTGAGGGGGAGGGGGCAGCGGCGGCGGAGCCGAGGGGCTGCTGGTGTGTGAAGTACCAGCCTGCTGCGGCGAGCGTCATCACGGCGGTGGTCGCGACGGCGCTGGTCACTGCTTGCTTCGTCAGCCGTCGCCGTCTTGGCTTCGGCTTCCCGGACACGGGGGCGAGTTCGGGAGTGGGAGGGCGGTGGAGCACTTCGCCTGAGACGACGGCTGGCGAGGACGCTGGGATGCGCAGGGGAAGACCGATGCGGGTCGCGAGTTCAGAGATGTCCTGGCGTTGGGCGTCCAGCGCTGTGCGTACCTGGGCGAGCATGAGGGCGATTTCCGCCAGCGAGGGTTCCGTCACCGGGGTGGGCGCCACGAGTTCCCGGCTCGGTGGCGGAGCGTCGGTCTCGGCTGCTTCGTGGGTTTCCAGCTGTTCCCGGGCGCGGGCCCGCACGGATTCGGCTGTGGCTTGAAGTTCCTCCATCCGGGCGAGCTGCTCGGTGGCCTCGCCGAGCGCGCTGGCGGCTGGTGGGTGGTCCGGGTTGCCGGTCCCGTCTGGTGCGTTGGGCTTCGACGGCGTTGGAGGGGCCGCTTGTAGGTGGGCAATGACTTCACGCAGGGCCTGGAGGAGTTCTTTCGATTCGCGTACCTCGGCGTCGGCGGCGCGCAGGACCTGATCGGGTGGTTCTCCTCCCGTTCGAAGGGCGGTGGGTGGCGGGGTGCTGCTCTCCGCAGTTTTGGCGAGTTGATGAAGCTCCTCGGCTCTGGCGGTGACAGCACTGCGGACGCGTTCGTCGCGTACCAGGTCCCGGACCACCTGCTGCAGCAGGTGCAGCTCGATCATCTTCGTGCCGGCCCGGTACTCGCCCCAGCTGGTCTTGCTGATCTTGTACCGCTCCGCGAGCTCGCGGACCGTGAAGTCCTTCGTCAGATTCCTCAGGAACGCGGCCAGCGCATTGGCCTGCTCGGTCTGCCCTTTGAGCCCGCCCTGTGGACGGCCGGCCTTCACCATAATGGCGCTCCCCCGATAGTTGTCCGCGTTGTCCGCTGCTCTCCCGCGCCCCATCTGCGGTTATGCGAGGAGGCTGTTGATGGACAATCAGACCAGGTCACACGGTGAGAGCTCCACCGTTTCCCAGACAGACCCTGGAGCTTTCCGTGACCCGTAGTGCTGTGTGGGGCCGTGCCCGGTCCCGGCCCGGCAGAACGCTCACCGTCCTTCGCCGGATCGGCGTCGTCATGGCCGGTGTGGTCGCTGCCGGTGTCCTTTCCTCGTTTCCCGCCCTGGCTGACGAGGCCTCGGCTTCCGCGCCGGTCCCGCTGGGGTCGGTGACCGCGACCGGTGACGACCAGCTGTTCGGGCTGGCCGCCGACCACTCCGCGGTCTACCGGTGGAACGGGCAGGGCTCTGACTGGACCAAGGTCGGCGGACCTGCCCAGGACCTGTACGCGGGCGGCGCGGGGCTGTTCGCCACCGCGCCGGAGACCGGGAAGGTCTTCAAGTACGACGGCACCCCGGAGGCGTGGTCGCAGGTCGGTGAGCCCGGTGCGGATTTCGCCGTCACCAACGACCGCCTCTACGGCCTGGCCCCGGACCGGTCCGCCGTCTACGAATGGACCGGCCACGGGACGCAGTGGGCCAAGGTCGGCGGGCCGGCGGAGGACCTCGACGCGGGCGGCGCGGGGCTGTTCGCCACCGCGCCGGAGACCGGGAAGGTCTTCAAGTACGACGGCACCCCGGAGGCGTGGTCGCAGGTCGGTGAGCCCGGTGCGGATTTCGCCGTCACCAACGACCGCCTCTACGGCCTGGCCCCGGACCGGTCCGCCGTCTACGAATGGACCGGCCACGGGACGGAATGGGCCAAGGTCGGCGGGCCCGCCCAGGACCTGTACGCGGGCGGCGCCGGACTCTTCGCGACCGATCCCAACACTGGGACGCTCAGCAAGTACAACGGGCAGCCCGACTCCTGGACCAAAGCTGGTGAGCCCGGCGCCGGGTTCGCGGTCAGCAACACCCACCTCTACAGCCTCGCCCCGAACGGAACCGCGGTCCTGCAATGGACCGGCACCGGAACCGGCTGGACACCGCTCGGAGCACCGGCGACCGCACCGGCCCCTCCCCCGGTTCAGGAAACTCCCGCGCCCACACCACCCCAGCCGCAGCCGCAGGACACCGCCCCGGACGTACCTGAGCCGCAGCCAGCCTCCGTCCCTCCCACGCGGGAGGCCACCGAAGACCCGAAGGGCCCGGAGGACTCGGAGAGCGGCGAGAACTCCGCCCCGGACGCGGGCGGTCAGCGGGAGATCGTCCCCGAGCAGGTCCAGCCCGCCGGCCCCTTTGACACGGTGGCCGGGCTCACCACCCGCATGGCTGTCACCGCCCAGGACGACCTCTACACCGTCAGCGCGGACAACAGCGCCCTCTGGAAGCGCGGCAGCGACGGCTGGTCGCCGCTCAGCGGCCCCGTGAACGCCGTCTACGCCGGCCGTGCGGATGTCTTCATGACCGGGCCCGACAGCGAACAGGTCCGCAAGTACAACGCCGGTACCCGCAGCTGGGATCCGGTCGGCGGTGCGAGTGGCCGGTTCGCTGCCACCGGTGAACACCTCTACCGGCTGGTCCCCGACGGCATCGGGGAATGGCACGGCGACACCTGGACCAAAATCGGCGGCCCGGCAAAGAACATCTACGCCGGAGGAGCCGGCCTCTTCGCGACCAACCCCGACAGCGGCGACCTCTACAAGTACAGCGGCAAGCGGGACAAGTGGACCCGGATCGGTGGCCCCGGCGCCACCTTCGCCGTCGGCGAGGACCACGTCTACGGCATCGCCCCCGACCACACGGCCGTCTACGAATGGACCGGCAAGAGCGACAAGTGGACCCGGATCGGCGGGCCCGCGAAGAGCCTCTACGCCGGAGGAGCCGGCCTGTTCGCCACCGCACCGGACACCGGCAACATCCACAAGTACAACGGGGCGCCCGACAACTGGACCGAGATCGGCGGCCCCGGCGCCACCTTCGCTGTCAGCGACACCCAGCTCTACGGCCTTTCCCCCGACCTCACCACCGCCTACCGGTGGAACGGCACCACCGGCACCGGCATCGGCTGGACCCGTATCGGCGGAGCCGCCGATATCGCGCAGCAGCACCAGGACGAACGGCTCCTCGCCGAGAACTGCGAGCCCGGCCGAGACTGCGTCAGGGAATACCGCGATGCGAAGAAACTCCTCGAGACCAGCCTCACCGACTGGCTCAAGAAGGAAGGCCTTGACGTCCTGATCGACACCTTCGGCATCGACAACATCGTCAAGTGCACCCAGGGCGACCTGTTCAAATGCCTCTGGGCAGCTGTCGACGCCGGAAGCACCGTACTCGGCATCGGCGCCGCCAAGAAGACGGGCAAGCTCTGGGGAGCCGTCACCAAGTTCTCCAAGGAGTACCCCAAGTTCGTCGATGAGGCGAAGCAGGCCAAGAAGACGTACGACACCCTCCGCAAAGCCATCGACACCGCCCGCGAAGCCGCAGACCGAAAAGAAAACGACGAGCCTGAGGACCAGGGCGACAGCGGCTTCTCCGACTGCCGCAAGCCGGGAATTAAGCGGGTGGACCTCGGCACGCCGGACGCCGCGCATGGCAACCGAGCCACCCGTATGCGTGCCTGTCTGGATACGGCCTATTTGCAAGAGCACCCCGGCACGTCCACTGAACGAAACGGTCCCAGGCCTCCTGGCTACAGCTGGGCACGTGACTACGTCAGCTATCTGAAGGGTCGGCGAAGCGACGTCAATGCCTGCCATCTGCTAGGTGCACAATTGGGTGGATCGGGCACAGACTTGGCCAACCTGGTGACCTGCGGGTCGGACGCCAACTCCTACGTTGGTAAGCCCAAGGAGCTGCCTGGTGAGCGGCCTGGTCCAATGGACAACATGCTGAACTTCGAGGACACCGTTCGGTCCCTCGTCGATTCCGAGCATGTCGTGCAGTACGAGGTAACGCCGGTGTACAGCGGCGACCGGACAGTGCCCTACGAGTTCCAGATGTCCTATATCGCGTGGGACAAGACGGGACGCTACGCAGGTAACGACGCCACCATTGTGTCGAACCTGATCTACACCGCCGGCCGGAGCTGGAAGAACCTCGGCCTCGCGATCGATAGCCGGAGCGGTGCCGACGTCCCCCTGCCGGGGCAGCCTTAAGCACAGCCACACAGCTGAGTAACCGGAGGAGCTTCGAATGCCCCACCCCGTCATCGCCCGGCTGCGCCTGCTGCTTGCACCACCCGTCTCCGGTGGCGACACAGTGGACTGGGAAGCAGTCGAGCAGGAGACGCTCCTCCAGTTCCCGGCCGACTACCGCGAGTTCGTGGAGTCGTACGGCGGAGGCGAGATCGACGAGTACCTGTCCGTAAGCACGCCCCCGGTCCCCGGGTCACCGTACGGAGACCTCTTGGACAGAGTCGATCCCGCGCTCTCTGACCGAGACCGCGAGGAGTTGAGTGCTCTTCTGCCCGAAGGCGACCTGCCGCAGCTGCTGCCCTTCACGGACTCGGCGAGTGGTGATGTCGCGTTCTGGCTGCGTGAGGGAGCCCCTGACACTTGGCGGGTCGCCGTCTTCCGGAGGCAGACACCGTACGGGGTGACCCGCTGGACCGTCTTCGACGGCGGTATGGCGTCGTTCTTCCTGGCAGTCCTGACCGGCGAGACCGACCCGTTCAGCGAGCGGATCGAGGCGGCCGCCCAGCACGTGTTCGCGAAATGGCGGGGAGCATAAGGCACCACCCCCAAGCCCAGGTGCGCGCAGCACGACCAGGCCCTCACACCAGGCGAAGGAGCCGTGCCACCCGGAGGCCGGTGGCACGGCCGGTACTGGATAGCTCGTTTCAGTGGCCGCAGCCGGACATGGGAATGTCGAGGTATTTCCAGGTCTGGGGTCCGACCTGGCCGTCGGGCTTGAGGCCGCTGCAGCTCTGAACAGCGCGTACGGCGACGTCGGTGCCTTCTCCGAACTTGCCGTCGACGGTGAGGGTGTAGTCGTAGTTGTAGTTCAGCAGGCACTGGATCTGCTTCACCTTGGAGCCGACCATGCCCTTGGCCATGACCTGGGTGCGGTCCCAGTTGTAGCGGCAGTTGGCGCGGCCGGCGGCACCGAGCGGGGTGGTCTGGCTGGGCGATGCCGCGGGCGAGGTCTGGTCCTTGGCCGGGCTGCTGGGGCGGGAGGAGCTGTCCGGGGCTTCCTCGCCCTGTGCCTTGCCGTCCTCCTGGTCCTGGTTCTTGTTCTTCTTCTCGTCGTCCGTCGGGCCGGTGGTCGGGGCGGTGCTGCTCTTTGAGGGCTTGGGTGGTTCACCGGTTTCGGGCTGGTCGTCGCCGGGGCGGTTGTCGCCGCCGGTCTCGGGCTGGGAGACGACGGGGTCCTTCTTCTGCTCGTGGAGGGAGTACCAGCGTCCGACCAGCAGCAGCGCGGTGAGGGCGGCGGCGATCAGCGCGAGGGTTTTGATCCGGCTCCGGGAGCCGGAGGTCTGGCCGCCCTGGGCCGGTTTGAGGGGTCCGGGCGTGGCCGGTACGGGAGCCGGGGCTGCTGCGGGGGGCTCCGGGGCCGGGGTGCCGGGGACCGGGGCCGGGGTCGAGTCCGGTTCTGCGGAGGGTGTGGGGTCCGGCTGCGCCGGTGCGGGGTCCGCCTGGGCAGGAGCGGGCGCCGTGCCGGCGGCCGGGGTCTCCTCCTGGCTGTCGGCGGCGCGGCGGGCGCGGTCGGCTTCGTCCCACAGTCCCAGCAGCGTGGCCTTGTCCAGGCCGCGGCGGGAGCAGAGGCGTTCCACCGCTGTTCGGGGCGGGAACGCGGTGCCTTTGAGGACCCGGTTCCACGAGGAGCGGGAGTAGCCGGTGTCGTGGGTGAAGGCGTCCAGGGAGAGGTTCTTGGACTCCTTCACCTGCTGCAGTGCCCGGAGCAGTGCGGTTACTTCCGGCAGCGGGTGCGCGGGTGGCTGGTCGCCTCGGTCAGGCCGCATGGGTCCTCCCCCTCGGTACCGATGTGAGCGTCGCGTGTTCCAGGGCCGTTCCTTTTCGCAGGTCAGGGGCCGTGTGGAACGGCCGGGACGGCGCGGTACGGCTGGAATGGCGATCAGGCTACCGGTGGGACGGCGGCACCCCGAATCTTCATCTCGTCGACGCCGCAAAGGCGCCGCGCAAATCGCCCTCCGGATGTGTGCCGGCGGGTCTGACGAGAGGTGAGGACATGGGCATCATCAGCAAGAAGACGGGCCTTCAGGCGGGTGCCATGGTGGCGGTGGCGGCTGCTGGATTTGGCCTGATCAGCTTCTCCGGTGACGAGAAGGCGCAGGCGGCCGGCCCGGCGGCGTACAGCGTGAAGGGCTTCGACACCAGCCACCACAACTCGCACCCGATCCAGTGGTCGGCGGCCGCCAGGGCGGGGTACTCATTCGTGTTCCAGAAGGCGACTCAGGGCACCGGTTACCGTGACCCGAAGTTCGCGGGGGACTTCGCGGACGCGTCGCGGGCCGGGCTGATGGCGGCGCCGTACCACTTCTACGACTCCGGCTCGGGCGCCGCCCAGGCCGATCACTTCATCCGCATGGCCAGGGCGGCCGGGTACGACGGGAAGCGGGCCGGGCAGCTGCCGCCGGTGGTCGACCTGGAGAAGATCCGCGGCCGGTGCCCGGCCGGGGTGAGCAACACCCAGGTCGGCGCGTTCCTCGCCAAGACCCGTCAGGCGTTCGGGGTGGACCCGATCGTCTACACGTCGAAGGACTTCGCCGACACGTGCCTGCGCGGCAGCGTCAGCTCCCTGGCCAACAGCCCGCTATGGCAGCCCCGCTACGAGAGCGGGACGCGTGAGCCCGCTCCGGTCGGCGGCAGGTACTGGTCGATCTGGCAGTACACCGAGAGCGGGTCGGTGCCCGGTCTGCGGGGCAACGCCGACGTCAACGTGTACAAGGGCACGCTGACCCAGCTGCGCCGGCTCGCCCACCTCGCCCCCGGCCAGTCCCCCACCCGCCCGGCACCGACCACCCCAACCACCCCGACCACCCCGCCGACTCCGTCCACGCCCCCGCCGACCGCCCCGTCCACGGCGGTCTGGCCGCTGCTGAAGAGCGGCTCGCGCGGCGTGAACGTCACCACCGCCCAGCACCTGCTGGCCGCGGCCGGCCAGTCCGTCACCGCCGACGGGATCTTCGGCCCGAACACCCGCAACGCCACCACCGCGTTCCAGCGGTCCCACGGGCTGGCCGCCGACGGCATCATCGGCCCCAAGACCTGGGACAAGCTGACCCGGACCGTGCGCACCGGGTCCAGCGGGCCAGCGGTCAGGGCCGCCCAGGCGCAGCTGGCCGGGTACGGCAACCGCATCGCGGTCGACGGGGCGTTCGGCCCGGCCACCCGCAACGCCACCGTCGCGTTCCAGCGGTCCCACGGCCTGGCCGCCGACGGCATCATCGGCCCGAAGACGTGGAACAAGCTGGTCAACGGGACCAAGGCCACCACCCCGGCCCCGCCAGCTCCGACCACGCCTGCTCCGGGCAACGGCCGGCTGACCGAGCGCCAGGCCCTCGCGCAGCTCGCCGCGGCCGGTATCAAGGCCCCGGTCGGACGGACCTCCCTGGCAGGTGTCCGTGCCCGCACCATCCAGGGCGTCATCGCTCTGAAGAAGGCCAGCGGCGGCTGCACCATCGTCATCACCGGCGGCACCGAGTCCGGCCACAGCACCAGGGGCAACCACTCCCACGCCAAGGGCTACAAGCTCGACCTGCGCACCCGTGACGAGGGCGGCTGCGTGACCAACTGGATCAAGTCCACCCAGCGCAAGGGCGCCCCGCGGGGCACCGACGCCCGCTGGCACGGCACCCTGGCCGGCATCTCCGCCGAGTACGTCTACGAGGTTCCCCGCGGCGGCGGCGTCCACTGGGACATCACCTTCATCTGACCCCCGCCCCGCCCCAGCGGCGGCCCGGGGCGGCCGCCGCGCACCACCCCGCTCCACTCCTCCCCGGCCCCGGGCCGCGCCGCACCCCGGCGCGGCCCGGGGCCGGGACCCACACGACACGAAAAGAGGACCTCGTCATGAACCGCACCGCCCGCAGCGTCTGGGCCACCCTGGCCACCACCGCCCTCGCCGTCGCGGCCTTCGCCACGCTCGGCACGCAGGCCCCCGACACCGCCAGCGCCAGCAGCGACCCGGCAGCCTCCGCCGCCCGCGCCGCCACCCCCGCTTCCGGAATCCAGCAGCAGTGGCCCACCCTGCGCACCGGCGCCCAGGGCAGCACGGTCACCGCCCTCCAGCAGCTGCTCACCGCCCGCGGGCACTCCCTGACCGCCGACGGGTCCTTCGGGAACCTCACCGCGGCCGCCGTCCAGGCCTTCCAGACCGAGCAGCACCTCCAGGCCGACGGCGTCGTCGGCCCGAACACCTGGAACGCCCTGACCACCACCCTGCGTACCGGCGCCCAGGGGGACGCGGTCACCGCCCTCCAGCGGCTCCTGACCGCCCGCGGGCACTCCCTGACCGCCGACGGGTCCTTCGGGAACCTCACCGCGGCCGCCGTCCAGGCCTTCCAGAAGAACCAGGGCCTGCAGGCCGACGGCATCGCCGGTCCGGCCACCTGGAGGGCCCTGGTCACCGCGCCCACCGGCGCCCGGCCCGACACCGGCCCCAACTCCCGGCCCGGCCCCACCGGGTACTCCCTGAAGTTCACCAAGAACCAGAAGCACCCGATGTACTCGGTCCTCTCCCTCGTCCACAACGGCAAGGCGGTCAAGAGCTACCGCGCCGGGTCCGGAATGGGGATCACCAACGAGTGCGCCAGCGGCGAGGGATGGCTGCCCAACGGGACCTACAAGGTCAAGGGGCACGAGACCAACCGCAACAGCGGCCTCCAGACGGGGATCAAGGGGTACGCCATCCAGCTGGAGGACAAGTACTGCACGCCCAAGCCCGGCCAGAAGCAGGTCAAGCGCGATGCCCTGTTCATCCACAGCGAGATGCTCAGCGACGGCACCCAGGCCGTCGACGTCCCGCTCATGAGCGACGACTACTACCGGTGGGACGGGGACATCGACTACAAGTCCTGGGGCTGCATCAAGATCAAGCCCACCGACATCAAGGACCTGTTCAACCGCCTGGACCGGGCCGGCTGGCCGACGAACCTGACCCTCCAGGTCGGCTGACCCCTGCACCGCCAACGCCCGGTGGGCGGCACCCCCATGGGGGTGCCGCCCACCGGGCGTTCAGGCGTCCGTGTCCGCGTCTGCGGCCGGGAACGCCGGGGAAGCATCAGGCAGCCCATCGGTGCGGCCACCGGTTCCGAGGGTCCGCCTCGGGGACGGGGGCGCCGCCGGGCGGGAACCGAGCACGCCCCGGGCCCGCAGTTCGTCGAGGTCGGACAGGCGCTCTCCGGGAAGAGCGTCGAGCAGGTCGGCCTGGGCTGCGCGGATGCTGGGCGCGGGAGCCTGGGGGCCGGTGCCAAGGGCGCGGCGGACAATCACGCCGGTCATCGTACGGGCAGCACATGCGTAGGCATCACCTTGTACCGGCCGCGGGCTGTTACGAAACTTTTTCTCGTTCTGCGCTCCTGCCTGTGCCCTCTGACCTGCTGAAATTGCCTGGTTGGCGAATTGGGGGTTGTGGGCGAGGTGGTAGCCGGGTTAGGGTCCGGCTCGGACGGGCGCAGTCGTGTGCCCGGACACCTCACCCCGCCCTGTGCGGGGTTTTTTAGTTCCCGTACTGCTGAAGGGCCCCGACACCGCAGGTGTCGGGGCCCTTTGGCGTTTTTGGCCCTGAAGGGGGAAGCGAAATGGACAACACGTTGGCCGTGATCTTGCTGGTCGGATTCGTCCTGTTGTTGCTGTGCTGCGTCGTCGTTGTGGCGATCGTGGCGTACTCGCGCACTGCGCGCATGGTGGTGAAATACGGTCGGCAGGAAGACCTGCCGCACGTGCTGGAGTCGGTGGGGCAGACGCAGTTGGGCCTGGTGGCGGCACTGGGCCGGGGTATCCGGCAGACGCTTTCCGTCGGCGGCCAAGGTGGCGCGTCTCAGCCTCCGGTGGGTCCGGCAAGCGGAGCAACCGCCGAGCTTGGGACTGGTCTGGCGGCTCCGGCGGACGGTGTGCAGGCAGGCGGGATGGAGGCGGAGGCCCGGTGAAGCGGGTGAAGCGGCGGAGGGGCTACGGGCCTGACCGGGATCCGGTGTCCCGGCATGTCGGCGAGCCGCTGCTGGACCGCGCGCTGCGCGCACTTCTCAAGCCAGGCGAGCTGCAGTTGCTCCGCTGGCGCGCCCACGAACTTCACGCCGACCAGATCGCCCGGCGGCACGGCCTCACGGCCTCTCTCGTGGAAAACGCCATGGCCGGGATCCTTCACCGGATCGGGGAGTCCCCCCACGGTGTGGCACTGCTTGAGGATTTGCGCTCGCCCGGCGGCCCCCGCTTCTCCGCCCTGTTATGGGAAGGCCGTTCCAAGGAACGGGTCGTGCACCTCTGCGCGCGGGAGACATGCACCAAGCGGTTCGACCAGCCGTTGACTGGCCGCACTCGCAAGTTCTGCTCCAACGCCTGCCGCCAGGCCGCCTACCGCGCCCGCCGTGCGCAACAATCCCCCACTCAAGGAGCCCGGTCTCCCCAACTGGCCAACACGCCCCAAGGGTTTCGGCCACGCCAGACCACACCCGAATTTCCCGCGCCTCGCCGCGCAAGCGGTGCGTTCCTCCAGTACATGGAGTCGGTCTTGGACCGCATCGGACAGCCACCGGTACCCACGGCCGGTGTGCCATCCCCCAAGCAGCCCGGATTGATTCCGCCGGGGCGGATGGGGTCCGATATCTCGAGTTTGGTGTGGATCGGGATCGGGTCCGGTAAGACGCGTTTGCCCCTCTCCTTGGTTGACGGCGCGCACCGTGTCTCCTCCCTCAGAGAAGCCTTTGTCGCGCGGGGCGGTCTTGTACAGACAGGCCTGAGGCAGTTTCTCCGCCAGCCTCTGGCACCCCGGTTCATGCTCAGACCCGATGCGACCCTGACGAGCCCGCTGCACACTCCGCTCCCACTGCCCGAGGGGCGTACGGTGCCTTACATGGTGGTGTCCTTCCCGGGCACCACCATCCGGTACGAGGGGGCTTGGGGTGCGGCTCCGGAAACAGGGCCTGCCCGCAATCAGCGCAACACGCGTGGCAGCTGGCCACGGCGCGGGAAGCGTCCAACTTACCGGGGTCCTCATCGGCGCCGTTCGCGCGGTTGAGGGGGCGGCATGGTGGCTTTGTCCCGGGCGGGGTGGATGAGGGGGACCTCTCTCCTGCAGAGAGAGGTGTCGGCGCGGTGGGTCAGCGCTGATACTGCCTGCCACCTGCGGCGCAGCGACTGTCGGCCAGGGGGCGCTGGCAACCTGTTGAGCAACTCGTTGGGCGCCCTGTTACGCAACGGCGAAACGGTGGCGGGGTGCGGCCCTCCTGGCCCCCGAGGCGGGAGGGCCGCACCAGGGTCATCGGCGGCACATGGAGACGATCAGCGCCGCCACCATGCACAGCACCGTCGCGATGCCTGCGGCGACGCTCAGCGGTTCCCGCAGTGCCGGGTAGGCGTAGGCGAGGAACGCTCCGAACGCGCACGCCATCAGGGCCACTATGACGCCGAGCGCGGTCATCGCGGCCGGCACCCACCCGGACGGGGTCGGAGCGGCCGGGGTCGCAGGGGCCGGGGTCGCAGGGGCCGGGGCGGGGGTGGTCGAGGTGGTCTGAACGGTCGTCACTGGTCGGTCTCCTTCGGACGGGTGGTGCGGACGAGGGACACGTTCGGGGCGGTCGCCGGCGCGTTCCAGTTCTCGCGAAAATCCGCATCAGGGCCCGCCGGGGCGGGGTTGGACGGGGCTTCGCGAACGCTTGACGGCTACCGGTCCGTGGTGCCGGGCAGCAGGGTGCGGCAGGCGAGGGCAAGCAGCGCAACCCCGGCTGACAAGTTCCATCTGTGCTGATGCGAGGCGCTCATTCAAGGAAATCTGGAGGGTTGCACCGGTTATCTACGTCGGAACCCGTAAGTGCCCGTTTCTGAGTCGTTCATGACATGACAACCCGTGGTGTTTCGGTGTTTGCCCAGCTCAGAATTCGAACGGAGGGGTTTGGCGAGTTCGGCTGGTCCGTGTCCGGACGGGTCGTAGATTTCTGCGACACGGGTGTGCCGCCCTCTCTGGAGCCACGCTGGTACATATCGTGACAGGCACGTGATCGACACAGCGTCGCTGACAGGTGGCATCGTGAACACACATGGGATCGACTACGAGGCCGTCTTCCAGGCGCTGCCGAGCGCAGTGGCCCTGTTCACCACAGACCTGGTGTACGTCGACGTCAATGAGGCGTTCCTGAGCAGCATGGGGCGTACCCGTGATCAGGTGGTGGGCCGCTGCCTGTCTGACGCCTTTCCCGACGACCCCAGGGACCCCGCGGTGACCGGCATGCGCAAGCTTCAGGCATCGCTGCGGTGGGTGGCTGCCACCGGGCAGCGCGATGCCATGACGCTTCACCGCTATGACGTGGAGTACCCGGACCGGCCCGGGGTGTGGGAGGAGCGGTACTGGAGTCCGGTCAACGTCCCCGTCTTCGGCCCGGACGGGCGGGTGGCGCTGTTGCTGCACCGGGAAGAGGACATCACCGAGCTCATCCGTAGCCGAGGCGGCAAAGACCGGGCGACCGTGCTGGAAGCCGAGCTGTACACCCGGGCCCGGGAGCTGCAGGAGGTCAACGAGCGGCTGCGTGAGGCGCACGCCCGCGAACGCGACGTCGCCCTGAGCCTGCAGGAGGCGATGCTGCCCGCCCCTGGGCCTTTGAGACATCACCGCGCAGCGGTGCGCTACCGCCCCGCGGCCGGGGTGCTGAACGTGTGCGGGGACTGGTACGAACTCGTCGAACTGCCTGACGGCCGTATCGCGGTGGCCGTCGGCGACGTCGTCGGCCAGGGGCTGGCCGCCGCCTGCGTCATGGGCCAGCTGCGCAGCGCCCTCACCGCGGCTTCCCTCGTCACCGACGGCCCGGCCCAGGCCCTGGACACTCTCGGTCTGTACGCCCGATCGGTCGACGGTGCGGAGTCGGCCACCGCCGTTCTGTGCGTCGTCGATGCCACCAACCGCACCATCGCCTACAGCAACGCCGGCCATCCTCCACCGGCCCTGCTGTACCCCGACGGCACCGTGGACTTCCTCGACCAGGCCACCGACCCCCCGCTCGGCGCCCGCCCCGAGCACATCCCCCGCCCCCAGGCCGAGGCCGCGTTCACCGAGGGGGCCGTCCTTGTGCTGTATACCGACGGGCTGATCGAACGCCGCCATGAGGACATCGATGTCGGCCTGACCAGGCTTGCCGACTCTCTCGCCCGCCACCAGGGCACCGACCCCGACACGCTCGCCGACACACTCCTGGCCGACCTGACCCCACCTGCCGGCGGCTCCGACGACACCGCCCTGGTCGTCCTTCGCCTGTGACGGAGGCGGCCGCCACGGCGCTCAGTGTCAGGTCGTCGCCGGTTCTCCGCCGGGAGGCCGCCTGGTCGTACGCCACGCCAACGACTGAGCCGAAATGGGGGATGGGTTGGATATCCAGGGTTTCAAGATCATCCCGTTGCCCCTTTGACGGCATCTGGGGCAGACGCCTGCGTCGGCCTTGATGTTGCCGGTTGTGCCGATGAAGCCGTCGTGGTGGGGCGAGAATTGGGCGGGCTTGAGGGCCCGGTGGCCTCTTGGTGGCACTGCTGACCGTCAGTGCCGTAGGGATCAGTCGCGGTGGGCCTCGCGGGAGGCCGGCTGTCCGCTCCTGCGGGAGTTTCGGCGGGTGATGCGCCTGGTCATGAGGGTGATTGCGGCCCAGGTGATGAGCGATTCCGAGTGCTGGATGAGCCGTTCGTAGTCGCGTGCGTGTCTGCGGGCGTGCATGACCCAGGCGTGTGAGCGTTCGACGACCCAGCGTCGGGGCAGGACGACGAACCCGGGGACGTTCTTCGGCCGGCTGACGGTCTTGATCGTCAGGTTCAGGAAGGTCTTCGCCCAGTCGACGAGCTGTCCGGCATAGGCGGAGTCGGCCCAGACGATGGTGATCTCGGGGTGCATCAGCCGCAGCCGGAACAGCACTTCTTTGGCCGCGTTGCGGTCGGTCATGTCGGCCGGGGTGACCATGACGAACAGCGGCAGTCCCTTGGTGTCCACGACCAGGTGCCGTTTGCGTCCGTTGATTTTCTTGGCGGCGTCGTAGCCGCGGGAGTCCTTGCCGACGGTGTCGGCGGCCTTGATCGACTGGGAGTCGATGACGGTGGCGACTGCCCCGGGGGATCGGCCCATCTCGCGGCGGATGCGTTTGCGGAGCTGGTCACGGATCTGTCCGACGATGCCGGCGGCGGCCCAGCGGGCCATGAACCCGTAACACGTACGCCAGGGCGGGAAGTCCTTGGGCAGGGCCCGCCACTTGCAGCCGGTGTCCACCACGTAGCGGATGGCGTCCACGATCTCCCGGCGAGGGTGCTTCTCGGGACGGCCGCCGGCCGAGGTCTCGCAGGCCGGGACCGGCAGCAGCGGTTCGATCAGCGCCCATTCGTCGTCCCAGGTGTCGGAGGGGTAGCAGCGTCTGCGCGGCAACATTCCCTCCCTCAAAGACGGGGCGGGTCCGCCCGCTTCGCGGCCGGACCCGCCGCTCAGGCGTCGGCGTCGGTGTAGTCGGCGATGACGTCGAGCGTGGACTCGACCGAGTTGAGCTGGGTGTTGAGGTGTTTGATCCACCGGCCTTTGGGCTGGAGGGCGGCGTGCGGGGCAACGGTTCCGGTGATGAACCGCCGGATCTCGGTGAGCTTGCCGCGGATGACCGCGACCTCGTATGCCTGGAGTTCGGCGGGTTCGGCGCAGAACTTGTAGCCGTCTTTCTTGGTCCAGATCAGGGGCGGCCAGCCGCGTTCGGTGATGATGTCCCGCAGGCAGGCAAGCCCCGCGCGGGTCTGGTGGGGTGAGAGTTCGCTGGATCTGACCAGTTGGGGAAAGGTCAGACCGGCCGGCCTGGCTTCGAAGAGCACGAACCGGACGGTGTCGGCGTGTCGCTGGGCCGCCGGCGATCTGCGCTCCGAGGCACGGGGCATCGGCTATTCACCCTGCAGGAGCTTGGCCAGTTCGCCGTCGACGTCGACCTTGCCGGTGTCCACGGCCGTCTCGATCCAGTCCAGCGTTGCCCTCACGCGGGCGACGTTCTCGTGCACGATCACGCGTTCGTCGTCGCTGAGCTGGCGGTCGCGCATCCCGGGGACGACCCGGCCGGCCGCCGCGACGAACGCGTGGCAGGCGGTGACCAGGTCCAAGAACTCCACCGACCGGTCGATGTTGCGGATCGCGGGGGCGACGGGGCTGGTCTCCTCGAAGTGCTCGCGGGCCTGCCGGCCCTGGTCGACCTGGGCCCGGTTGACCTGGTGGCGGGCGGTGTCGTCCGACATGGCCTTGAAGGCGATGTCCGGCCTGCGCAGCAGGCCGGTGGTTACCTCGGCCGCGACGTGTTCGTCGCGGGTCAGCTCCTCGACGACCTTCACCTTGTCCGCCTTGGCGACCCGGGCGACGACCGCGGGGCGGCGCAGGAAGTCCGGGGCGACCGCGGCCGCGACCTGGTCCTCGCGGGTCAGTTCCTCCACGACCCGGACCTTGTCCTTGTCCCTGACCTGCGCGACCACCTCCGGCCGCCTCAGCAGGTCGCCGGTGACACGTCCCGCGACCTCGTCGTCCCTGACGAGCGAGTGGATCGCGCTGACCTTCTCCTGCGGGGTGACGGGCTTGACCACCTGGCGTCCGACCCGCCGGTTGGCCTCGTCAGGAGTCCACCGGTACTTGCCCTCCGGCGGGTTGAGGATGGTGGTGAACCGTTCCTCGTCGTCGGCGATGGCCGCGAGGATGTTGTGGACCGTGAACGACACTCCCTGGGCCCGCCGGTCCTTCGGCCACTTCGACGCGGTCCACCGGGCCTTGTCCACCATCGCGTAGGACAGCCCGATGTCCTCGGCCAGGCGGAACAACGAGTCCTTGACCCTGAACAGCGAGTCGCTCCGCTCCTGGCCGCCGGCCTCGCGCATCGGCTCGACTTCGAGTGCGTAGTCGCCGATCGTGAACTGGATCCGGCTGGCGGTCTCCACGAGTTTCCGCAGCTCGGCCACGATCTCCGCGTACCGGTCCGCGCTGACGCTGCCGACCTTGTCGGCGGTCTCGACCTCTTCGGTCATGGGATTCTCACCCTCAATTACTGGCCGTGGCACGGCACTTCGGACCGTGGCAAGACGCAGCCCGCCTCTGGACCGAGAGTCAGACCGGAAATCCTAAGATCACAACGACCGACCGGAAGTGACCGGAATCTGATCGAAGATGCGATTCGGATGCGTTCGCGTTGCGGTCACTGTGACCGTTGGCCGAACGATTCCTTTCGGGCCCGCCAGGCTCTCGTGACACATCGCCGAGAGCAGTAGACCGCGTTCGAACGGCGATCCACTCCCACGACCCAAGTAGTCCCGCACTCGGGACACTCGGCCCGGCCGGCGCCGCCCAGTTCCGCAGCCACCCGCTTGCGTAACCGCAGGTCGCGACGCCACTGCCTGGCACGACATGCCGTAGAGCAGAACCTTGCCCGAGGCGGGGCACTCGGCCTCAGCCGACTCCCACACCCCTCGCACGCACGCTCCACAGCCTGCCCGGAGTCCTCGGACACCCAGCCAGCCTAGGGCACAAAGCTACTCAAAACCTGGGATCGAAAACAGGCACTAAGCTTGTTCTTTATCTACCAAGATCTGCCGGGCTTGCCGATGCCCTTGAGGGTCTCGGGGCGTTTGAGGGTCTTGCCGACGTCGTAGCGGGGTGCCGGGTGTCTGTTCTTGGCGCCGGGTGGCCGTCCGGGGCCGGTGCCCCGGGGTTTGGGAACACGGGCCGGGCAGGCGAGGTGAGCGCGGATGTTCCTGAACCCCCGGCGGACCCGGGCGGGGGTGAGCCGGTCGGCCGTAGTGGGTTTCTCCCAGGGCCGGCGGAGGTCCGCGGCGAGGGGCCGGGCGAGCCGGAGCTGGGTGTGAGCGACGATCAGGATCCAGGTCCAGAGGTCCGCCGCTTCGGGAGTACGGAGTTTCGGGGTGGTCCAGCCGAGGGTCTGCTTCGCGAAGCGGAAGGTGTGCTCCAGATCGAAGCGGCGGAGAAATGCCTGCCAGAAACGGTCCACGTCGTCCGGGGTGGCGCCGGTCTTGGAGGACCATAACCACACCGGCGGGGCGTCCCGGTCCTTCGACAGGTGCTCGACCTTCAGCCGCATCAACGTCCCCTCGACCAGGGGTAGCTCACCGTCGTGGCCGAGCCAGGATGAGCGGTGGGTGAGCCTTGGGTGGACCCGGTCCCATGCCTGGGTCTCGGCCTTGCCGTAGTTGGTGGTGTCGGTGACCGTGGTGATCGCGGGCTCGGGCCAGGTCTCCGGCTTGGTGAAGCGGAACTCCGGGCCGTGCTTGGGTGGCCGGCCGCCCTTCGGGTCGTAGACCCGCGGCGGTTTCGGCAGCCGCATCACGCGGTCGGAGCGGACCCGGCCGACCAGCTCGACGGGGAGGTCGCGCAGGACCCAGGCCAGGCGGGTGACGTCGTAGCCGGCGTCGCTGACGATCACGATATGCGGATCCCCGGTCTGCCACTGGCCCGCGGAGATGAGCCGCTCGACGACACCCCGCAGCTGGGCGGCGGTGACCGCGGTCGCGTCGTCCGCCGGGCCGAGCCTCACCGCGTCCAGGATCGCGGTCCAGGACGTGGCACCCGGCTCCAGAGCGGCCACGAAGGAGTAGGGCCAGCCCGGGATGAA
>NZ_JBSFFY010000080.1:0-23734 GCF_053596315.1 Streptomyces sp. NPDC001732 | reverse complement strand
TCGTCGCGCTCCCGCGGCCCACCGAGCGCGAGCGCGGCCAGTGGTATTTCCAGCGCTACGTCGAGCACCTTCCGGCCCCGGGGGAAGTGGTCCTGTTCGACCGGAGCTGGTACAACCGCGCCGGCGTCGAGCGCGTCATGGGATTCTGCACCATGGAGGAGCACCAGCGTTTCCTTCGCCAGTGCCCGATCTTCGAGCGCATGCTGGTGGAGGACGGCATCCTGCTGCGCAAGTACTGGTTCTCGGTCAGTGACGCGGTGCAGGAGGAGCGGTTCCGGCGCCGGCTGCGGGACCCCACCCGCCGGTGGAAACTCTCGCCGATGGACCTGGAGTCGATCACCCGCTGGGAGGCCTATTCGCGGGCGAAGGACGAGATGTTCGTCCACACCGACATCTCGGAGGCCCCGTGGTACGTCGTCGAGAGCGACGACAAGCGCAGGGCCCGGCTGAACATGATCGCCCACCTCCTGTCGACCGTGCCGTACGAGGCGGTCGCTCCGCCGGTGATCGAGCTGCCCCGGCGGCCTCCGGCCACCGGGTACCAACGGCCGCCGAGAAACCTTCAGACGTACGTCCCCGACCACGCGTCACGCCTCAGGGCGTGAGGCGAGGGGCTCACTCGATCAGGCCGTGAGAGGTACGACGGCCACCGGACAGTCGGCGTGGTGGAGCAGGGTGTGGGCGACTCGGCCGAGTTGAAGTCCGAGGCGGCCCTGGCGGCGATGCGCTCCTACGACGATCAGGTCCGCGGCGGCCGAACGCTGCACCAGTACCTTCGCGGCCGTTCCCTCCACCGCCGCCGAGCGCAGCCGGACCGTCGGGGCTTCGCGTACGACCTCCGCCATCGCTTCGTCGATCAGGGTCGCCGCACGTTCCTTGTGGTACAGGTGCTCACTGGCAGTGCGCCGGGGGTCGGCACGATTGTGCGAGGGACAGCGCCAGGCCCGTACGGCGTCCAGTTCGCAGCCCCTCGCCCCGGCCTCACGGAAGGCGAACCGCACCGCCGCCGGTCCCCCCTCCGGGTCCCCGACGCCCACGAGGATCCGCCCGTGCATGCCTTCGATCCCGGCCCTGTCACCGCGCACGACGATGACGGGGCACGGGGCCCGCGCGGCGACGGCCAGACCGACCGAGCCGAGCAGAAGTCCGGCGAGCCCACCACGGCCCCGATCCCCGGTGATCAGCGCCTCGGCGTTGCGGCCCTCGTGCAGCAGGGCGATCACCGCGTCCTCGGGCTTCGCCTCGGCAGAGACGTCGACGTCCGGACGACGGCGCCGGACCCGCTCGGCGGCGGTTTCGACGATGCGGTCGGCGAGCGCCCGATCGGAGGGCCGGCCCAGGCCGAGTGCGAGTGCGGCGCCCTCGTAATGCTCCCACCCGAACGCGTACACCAGTCGCAGCGGCAGCCCGTGGAGGGCTGCCTCATCGGCGGCCCAGTCGACCGCCCTCAGGCTGTTCTCCGATCCGTCCACGCCCGAGACCAGGGGAAGCTTCATCGTCTCCACCGCCTTCCGCTCGCCTGCCGGGGAGAGCGCCTGTTCTCACGGTCGCACCGGAACGTACCGGCGGCGAGGGCCGGTCCGGCCCGGACGGGGGACGTCCGGCCCTCTTCGTGGTCCGGCTGGACCGCATTGCGCGACGTGCTTTCGGCAGCGGCACGACAGGGGCCGGACGTGCTCGTCGCCGCCCCGGCGTCCGGTTGGCCCGCGGGGCGCCGGAGGCGACGGCGGAGGGACCGGGCGGCGGCCCGGTCCTGCGCTCGGGCGCAAGGAGCGACCCGGCCGGCAGGGCCGCCAGGTGCTCCGGGATCGCAGAGCCCGCCCGGGGCTGCCCGGCCCGGTCCCGGAACATACACTTCTCGGCCTCGGCAATGGGTAGGATCACGCCCCACACTGAGCGGGCGGTTCGAGTCGCGCCGCGCGCGGCACAGACCGAAACAGCGGGGGTACACGGCATGAGTACGAACGGCAATGGTTACTGGGGGCCTGCGGGCGGTCCCGGACCCGGCGCCGGTGGACAGCCGGGCCCGGGTCCCGGCCATCAGCCCTACCCCGGGGCCGGACCCCACCCGTACCCCAGCGGCCCCTACCCGTACCCCGGCGGTCCCGGCGGCGGGCCCTACCCGCCGCAGCCCGCGCCCGTTCCGCCGCAGGGGTACCCGGGGCATCCGCAGGGCTGGGGCCCGTACCCGCCACAGCCGCACGGCGGTGGCCCGCAGCCGCCGTTCCCGCGCCCGCCCCGGCCGCCGCTGACCCGCAGGCAGCGGATCCTCAAGTGCGTCTACAACCCGTTCTACGCCGCCCAGCGGGCCTTTCGCCCCTCGCGCCCGGACGCCGTCGAGGACCCGACGGTGCGCAAGATCCAGATGTGGCGGACCGGGCTCGGCATCGCCGCCTGGCTGGCGCTGGTCATGTCGTACAAGCCGGTCGACACCGCCAAGGGCGTCGGGACCGTCGCGGACGACAAGTTCAACCAGAGCTGGATCAGCACACTCGTCCTCGTGTGTGCCTTCCCGTTCGTGATCGCCCTTTTCGCGTTCGCCGCGCAGGGTGCGCTGCGCGGGCTCTACCTGCGTCGGTCCCTGAAGTCCTTCGGGGCAGTGGTGGCTCTGATGGGGTCCATGGCCACGTTCCCCCTCGCCGTCGCGCCCGACCCGGCGACCGCCGGGTTCCGTGACGCCATCGGGACCCCCGGCAGGGTCGTCCTCATCACCCTCTGCGCGTGGTCGCTGGGCTTCGCCCTGTACGGGATCGCGCTCTGCCTCATGCACGTGTTCCGCACCGCCGACATCCACGAGGTGCTGCCGCCGATCCTCGCCACCTTGCTGGTGTGGGTGATGGCCGCCCTCGACACGATCAACAACGAGAATGCCGAGGTTCCCGTCCTTGCCCGGATCGTGTTCCTGCTCGGCGCTCCGGTGTCGGTGACGGTGTTGTCGTGCTGGGAACTGTACCGGCTGCGGAAGTACCACGGCCTGACCGTACGAGGGGCCCTCGGCCGCTGAGGGCTGTCCCGCAATGCCTGGCAACTCCGGCCGCAGGAGCTGGGGTTCGGCTCCGGGCAGACGTGCCGGCAACGTTTGGACCGCTGACAGAAGGCCGGAGTCTTCGCGCAGTTGCACCGCATCCTGCTCGCCGAACTCAACGCGGTCGGCGAACTCGACTGGACTTGGCCATGATTGTCCCAGGCTCTCACGATGCAGTTCAAAGCCGGAGGAGACCTCGCGAATTCAGGAACCCACTGGTCGTCACCGGACCTGCCGCTCCCGGCCCGGCCGCCGCCGTCGGGTGTGGTACCACCACGCACCGGACTCGGCGCGCGGGATCTACGGGGCAGCCGCCTTGGTGAGCACCAGGGACGGTGGCCCATCGGGGTCGGGCTGGACCTGCACCACCAACGGGCCTCTCGGGAGGATCTCTTTGCCGCCGAGTGCCACCCTGGAGTTCACGTGGAGTTGGATGTCGCCGATCTTGCCGAGGCCGCCCTCCTCGGTCTCCAGGTAGACGAAGTCGGAGGCCTTGTCGCCGGCAACAAACTCCCATCGGCCATGGAGGTCGAGGGGGTCGGTACCTCCGCTCCCCTTGGCTTCGTCTGCCGAGATGTCAGTGGCAGAGAACGTCCCGTCGGGATCGAGCAGGATCTCGCCGCCGGTCTCGTCACTGCGGTAGACGCCGGGCAGCTCGTCGGCGTCGGTCGGGGCCGCGCGCCCTGACGTGAGTACCGCAGAAGCGGTCAGCGCGGCGACGAGCCACCGCCCACCCATCCCCCCTGATCATCATCGTCCCAGCGTAACGGCATCACGAACAGCCGCATCGTCACATCGGTCACCCCCGACCAGGAACCCTCGACAAGATCGTGTCACGAGTTCTCATGCCCCTCTGCCTCGATCGTGTCGAGCTCGCTCTGCAGTGCCTCGGCCAAGGAGGGCCGTCCGGCAGGCTCCGCGGTGGTCGGCTGCCCGGGGAAGGCAGGATGGAACTCGACCGCCGAGGCGTTCCGCACCGGCAACGTCGTCCACGTGTCCGGCCGGTTGGTCCATGTCCAAGGGCCCGACGCACACAGCGGCTCCGGTATCGAGCTGCCCCCGTGGCCGACAGTCGAGTCCTTCCTCGCCGACCTGACCCGCTGGGCCACGCGTACGGTGTCCGTTCTCAGGGAACCCAATCGCTGTGCCGGGGCTGAACGATCCCGGCGCTCTCGGCCTGGGCTGCGAGCAGGAAGAGCGCACCGACCCGTACTCCGAGGCCCGGCCCTACCCGAATCGCGGACCGGTCGTGCTCCGCTCCAACGAACCGGGGAAGGGCTCGACCCAGCTGTACTGCACCGACTCGGCCGCCGTCTTCGGCAGGATCCTGGAGACCGTGCCGGTGGAGACGCTCGTGGTGATCGGGACGGGCTGCACCGTGGAAACCAACCCGACCGTCATCCAAGGGTCGTGCCCGCGGTCCGCGTTCCCGCCCGGAACACGGACCCGCAGGCGCCATCTGGGGAAAGGTCTACGGCTCGCTCCCGGCGGCCCGATTCCGCCAGCCGGCGAGGTTGTTCCGGGTGATGAGGATGTTGGGGTGGTCGGGGTCCAGGACACGTAGCTGGTGCTCCAGCAGCTCGGCGAAGGCTTCGGCGGCACCGGCCGGATCACCTGAATGTCCACGCCAGAAGGCAAGGTTGTGGCGGGTGAAGAAGGTGTCGGGGTGGTCGGGGCCGAGTACCAGTAGCTGGTGCTCCAGCAGCGCGGCGTACGCTTCGGCGGCCCTGGCCGGATCACCCGCGTACCCCAGCCAGTTGGCGAGGTTGTTTCGGGCGATCAGGGTCTCTCGGTGGTTGGGGCCGAGTACCCGTCGGCGGTCGTTCACCAGCGCGGCGAAGGCCTCGGCGGCGCCTACCGGATCACCCGCTTCTCCCCGCCAGAAGGCGAGGCTGTGGCGGGTGGCGAGGGTGATGGGGTCGTCGGGGCCGAGTACCCGCAGTCGGTTGTCCAGCAGGATGGCGAGGGTTTCGGCGGCGCCGGCCGGATCCCCGGCCCAGCCCCGCTGACTCGCGAGGTTGTGGAGAGTGGCGAGAGTGTCGGGGTCGTCGGGGCCGAACACTCGAACGTAATCGTTCAGCAGCTCGGCGAAGGCTTCGGCGGCACCGGCCGGGTCCCCTGAATGCCCACGCCAGAAGGCAAGCTGATAGCGGACCCGGAGCGTGCTCCGGTGGGCATGGCCGAGGTGACGGTCGGCTGCCGCGGCAAACCATTGGTAATGGGTGATCGCGGCGCCGATCTGGCCGGACTCGCCCAGGCTTCTGCCGATCCGGTCGAGCACCGTGCTGACGTCGGGCCGGAAGAGACAGCCGGTCTGCTCGGTGCAGGAGATCAGCGCAGTGGTGCAGGTGCGCAGGGCCTGAGCGAGGGCGGTGTCGCGTTCGACGGCCGGCCAGGCCGCCAGCAGCGCTTCGGCTGCGGCGTAGGCGGTCTGCTCGTACCGCTCGGAGGTGAGGGTGTCACGGGTGGAGCGCTGGACGATCTGATGGACGCGCACGTCCTGGTCGGCCTCGTCGGCCGACGGTGCTGTGAGGAGACTGAGGCGGTGCAGCGCCCGCAGCGCGCCCAGCGCGTCGTCGGCCGATACCGGCGTACCGGTGTGCGCGGCCAGGTGGGCCAGGGCAGGGGCGCTGGTCAGGACGGCGGCCGGGATTCCGTTCGAGGCGAGGAAGGCGGTCAGTTCCAGCATGGGGCGGGCGAGCCCGGCGGGGCGGAGCCGGTCGGCGTACTCCACCGACAGGCTCCAGGCGGCGGCCATGGTGTCGAGCTGGTCGTCGGGCAGGGCGTCCGGGCTGAGGTCTTCGAGTGTGCGTACCTGCCGCGCCAACCGCTCCCGGTACGCGCTCACGCGGATACCGGCGTCCGCGATGTACGCCGCCGCCTGCGACAGGGCCAGCGGCAGATGTCCCAAGTCGACTGCCAGTGCAGCGAGTTCGCCTTCAGATTCGGTCCGTCCATCGGCGGCCAGTACAGCTGACAGGTAGGCGACGGCTTCGTCGGGCGTGAACATTCCGACCTCGACGAGCCGTCTGCCCCCTCGAAGGAGGGCCGCGTCGCGGCGCCGTGTGGTCACCAGTGTCCGGCCGTGCGCCACGGCGGGCGGCCACAGTCCGGTGAGGTCGTTCGGGTCGGCGACGTCGTCGAGGACGACCAACCACGTGGGCCGTCCCGCACGCAGCCACGCGAGGAACTCGCTTGCAGCCTGCTGAGGATCGGCCAGGTCCGCCCCGCACACCTGCGCTCCGGCTTGCGCGAAAGCCGCCACGATCGCGTCGCGCCTGGTCGCGCTGACCCACACCAGCAGATCAACGCCGCTGCCGCCGTTCCATGCCTGCTCGGCGTAGTCGGCGGCGAGCTGTGTCTTGCCGACCCCGCCCATGCCCGTCAGCACCTGGCACAGCACCACGGTCCCGCCGTCGGTGGCCGCGTCCTGCAGCCGGGAGCGCTCGGCCCGGTCCTGAAAGGCCCCCGCTCGCGGCGGGATCTTCCCCACCATCAGCGGCCACGGCACCGGCTGCCGGGCAGGAGGGTGCACGTGCTGGTGGACCTCGCCGATCCGCTGCGCGGCAATCGAGTTACGGCCTTCGGCATGGATCTCGATGTGCCCACCCGCGGCCGCGCCACCGCCCGGCGCGCTTACCGAAGCTGATAAGTCGTCAGAGGCGGACTCCTGCTCCTCGTTCATCCGAAGCACCCCCCAATCCAGTGGTCACACAACGACTGTAGGGCGTCATCCGGCATACCGGCCCGGCATTCCGTCGCCCAAGGGTTGTCCCGCAACCCTTGGACGCGGCCGGTTCAGCGCCGTCCCAGCTCCTTCACCCGGTCGAGGAAGCCGACGCCTGCTGGACGGGAACGGTGCACGGAGCGCCGACACGGGCACGAGCCCCTCCTGTCACGCATCGCTTCGACTCCGTGAGTACGCCATGAGAAACGACGTCCAAGGGCCTCGTGACCGGGCGCGGTCACCCTCGTCGAACAGAGCGGACGCCCACCGGTGTGGATCGTCGGCCGGTCGCCGAGATCGTCCGTCCCGAGCGCATGGTCAATCGACAACGGCAAATGTTGACGGCAAATCAATTCCGCTGAAAAACAATCACTTGAGGCCACGCAGTGGAGTGCCGTCTTGCCGCCCACCTCGACACCCTGATGTGATGACCCACTCGGGTCGGCAGGACTGGGAGCGTCGGCATTCGTGGGGTGGCAGCAGGGGCTGCTCCGGGGCCCGCTGGAGGGAAACGTTTCATGGGCGAGGACACAGGGGAGCTGAGAGTACAGTTCCGGATTCTGGGCTCGTTCGAATGCTGGGACGGGGCGGAGCGCGTTCGAGTGGGTGGCCCCGTGCACGAAAAGGTGCTGGTCACTCTCCTGCTGGAACCCCAGCGCGTGCTTCCCGTCTCCCGCTTGGTGGAAGCCGTCTGGGACGAGAATGCCCCCGCCACCGCCGCCCACCAGGTACGCAAGGCGGTGGCGGAGTTGCGTCAGCGCATCCCCGACGGGCGCAATCTGATCGTCACCGAGGGGCCGGGTTACCGGGCGCTCACCGTACCCGACCAGGTGGACCACAGCAGGTTCACGAGGGGACTGAAACAGGCCAGGGAGGCCACTGCTGCCGGACAGAACGCGCTCGCCGCCACGGCGCTGCGCGAGGCGCTGGAGTTGTGGCGGGGTCCGCTGTTGTCGGGCAGCGGCGGCTCGGTGCTCGCCGCCGCCTCCGCGGCTCTGGAGGAACGGCGCCTGACGGCCGTCGAGCAGCTCTTCGATTTGCGGCTCGGATCGGGAGAGAATGGTGAACTGATCGGTGAATTAAGGGAATTCATCGATGCGCACCCGCTGCGCGAAACTCTGCGCGGCCAGCTGATGCTCGCCCTCTTCCGATCCGGCCGTCAGGCGGAAGCCCTGGAAGAGTTCGCCAAGGTCCGCGAGTTCCTGATCGACGAACTCGGCATCGGCCCCGGCGACTCGCTCACCGAGCTGCACAACGCCATACTGCGCAACAGCCCCGAGCTCGCCGCCCCGCCGCAGACCGCCGCCGCTCCGTTCACCCCGGAGGGCAAGCCTTCCACTCTCCCCTACGACCTGCGCGACTTCACCGGCCGTGAGGAGGAGGTCCGCGAACTGCTCGGGTTCGTGGCGGAAGCACCCGGCACGGGGCCCCTGATCATCGCCATCGACGGCATGGGCGGCAGCGGCAAGACGTCGCTCGCCGTACGCGCCGCTCATCAGCTCGCCGACAGCTACCCCGACGCTCAGCTCCACATCGACCTGCGCGGGTTCACGCCCAGCGGGCAGCCGCTCAGCGCGGGCGCTGCCGCCGAGGCACTGCTGCGGGCGCTCGGCGTGCCGGGCGACCGCATCCCGGACGACGCGGAGGGCCGCATCGCCCTGTGGCGGCGCACCATGAGCGCCCATCGCATGATTCTGCTGCTCGACAACGCCCTGGACGAGTCCCAGGTGAGACCGCTCCTCACCTCCCCCACCGAGACCCTCGTCCTGGTCACCAGCCGTGCCCTTCTCGTGGACCTCGACGCCGCGCACACCGTCTCCCTCGGTGTCATGCCGCCCGGCGACAGTGTCGCGCTCGTCGAGGGCGTCCTCGGCCGCACCCGCGCCCGCGCCGAGCCGGAGGCCGTCGCGCAACTGGCAGAGCTCTGCGGCCATCTCCCGCTCGCCCTGCGCATCGCCGCCGCCCGGCTGCGCAAGCGTCCCCGCTGGACCGTCCGCTACCTCGTCGACAGGCTCCGCGACGACGCCCACCGGCTGGCCGAGCTCAACTCGGGCGAGCGCAGCGTCGAAGTGACCTTGCGGCTCTCGTACGAGGGCCTGGCGGCCGAGACCCGGGAGGCGTTCAGGATGCTGGGCCAGCATCCTGGGACCGAGATCGACGTGTACGCGGCCGGCGCCCTGCTCGACAAGAGCGCGCGGGAGGCGGAGGGGGTCCTGGAGTACCTCCTGGACATGCACCTGCTCCAGCAGCACGAGACCGGTCGCTACGCCTTCCACGACCTGGTCCGCAGCTTCGCCCAGAACCTCTCGCGCGGCAGCGCACGCCCCCTGCCCGAACCCGGCGGCGCGAACGCGGGCGTGGGTGACGAGGAGGCCGCGCGCGCCGTACGTCGGCTCCTGGACTTCGCTCTGGCCGCGACGGACGCCGCCTGTGACATGCTTTTCCCCGGACGTGCCCGGATAAGCCGACCCGAGCTCCGGTCGGCCGCCGAGCTCCCTCCGCTCAGCACCCCGGACCAGGCCCGGGAATGGCTGGAGCGGGAGCAGGACTCGCTGATGGCCGCCGTCTCGCTGGCGTACCGCTGGGAACTGGACAGCCATGTGGGGCTGCTCGCCGCCAACGTTGTCTTCCCTCTCGACCTGCGTGGACGCCTGGAGGAGTTCCGGGAGTTGAGCCGTACCGCGATCACCGCCTCCCGTCGGCTGGGCGACCCGGCCCTGTTGCGGTTGAGTCTGTCCAACCTCTCCGTGGCCTGCTGGAAGCTCGGGCGCTTCGAGGAGGGGATCGAGATGGCGGAGGAGGCGTTCAGGCTGGCCGTCGGTCTCGCCGACCGGCGCGGCGAGGCCAAGGACACCGGCGTCCTGGGCCTTCTGCTCAGCGCGTTGGGGCGGTACCACGAAGCGCTTCCCAGGCTGCAGCAGTCCATCTCGATCAAGCGGGAGCTCGGGGCGGAGCGTGCCGAGGCCGAGTCCTTGACCAACCTGAGCAATCTGTACGCCGAGTGGAGGCGCTTTCCGGAGGCGGTGGAGGCCGCCACCCGTGCCGTCATGCTCTGCCGCAGCATCGGTTCCATCGACAAGGAGGTCGAAGGGCTCACGGAGTTGGCGGTCGCCAGGCTCGGCCTGGGCGAGGTCGAGACGGCCGCCGATCTGCTGGGCCGTGCCCGCAAGCTGGCCGTGGACGTCATGTCGCCCGCCGACATGTCCTTGCTGCTCGCCCTGTCCGCCGAGGCTGCCGACCGGCTCGGCGAGAGCAGGCCGGCCACCGAGTGGGCGGAGTCGGCGCTGCGGCTGGGAGATCTGAGCGGCGCACCGATGCGTGAGGCCGCCGTCGGCAACATCGTCGGCCGGTTGCACGCCCGCAACGGCCGGTACTCCCTCGCCCTCGACCTTCACCAGCACGCCCATGACGCGGCCTCCGGCGTCGGCTACCGGGTGGAGGAGGCACACGCGCTGGCCGGTATGGCTCACGCCCTGGAGCACCTCGGCGACCACGGTTCGGCCCGGGTCCACCGGGAGACGGCGGACAAGGCGTTCGAGGCCATGGGGATTCCTGCGGCCCGAACGGCCTGACGAGGTTCCCTGCCCGAGCGGCGGCCGAGTACCGCGAGGCCGGTTCCCGGCACCCGCATCACCGACGCCGGGAAGGCCGGTGCCGCGCTTCCCCTCGTCGGGGAGCGGGGCACCGGCCTTCCAGCAGGGGTACCCCGTGCGGCGGCAGGCATCAGGCCTCAGGCCTGAGGCCTCAGGCAGCGAAGTTGGGGCCCTCACCATCGGACGCGGGGCCCACATTCGGACCCTCACCACTGGACGGGGCAACCACGTTCGGGCCCTCGCCATCGGATGCGGGGCCCACATTCGGACCCTCGCCGGAGTTCGGCTCTGCAGGCGGGGTGTTCGGACCCTCACCACTGGACGGGGCAACCACGTTCGGACCCTCACCACTGGACACGGGGCCCACGTTCGGACCCTCACCATCGGACACGGGACCCACATTCGGACCCTCGCCGGAGTTCGGCTCTGCAGGCGGGGTGTTCGGACCCTCGCCCGTTTCCGTGCCGAGGGCCTCGGCGCCGGTGCCCTTGAGGACCAGGTGCGCGGCGACCGCGGAATCGAGTCCGGTGCCGCTCGTGGAGTTCGCCGAGGCGGCAGCGGCGCCGCCGATCGTGAGAACGGCCACCGTGAGGATTCCCGCCATCGTGAGCACCGAGTTCCGCATCTGAGTTCCCGCCTTCTGGAGTGGTCCTGCCTGGACTTTCCTGCTGACAGGAATGACATTGGCGTGCCCCGCTCCCGGGTCGTTCCGCTTCGGTTACCCGCTTCCGCCCGCAACAGGGAACGCAGCGGGAAACCCTCGCCGTCGGGCGCGGGAAGGCCCGTGGCCGGGAACGCCCGGTCGCGGGCAGAGGGGAAAAGGGCCTGCCGAATCGCTCGGGTTCCAGGGGTCGCCGCCCACGCGCGCGAACGTTTCGACGCCGTCGCCGCCGGACATCACGGCCCTCCACGCACAACGCCCGGCCGGGAAACCCCGGCCGGGCGCCTGCGTGGACTCCTCGTGGCCTGACCGGCACGACCCCGTGGTGCGCCCGACGATCCTCGGAAGGCGCCCGTTCGGCGGGCCCTTCGCCGGGCGGTAGGAGGCCGGGTCAGGCCGGGCGGTCGAGGACGGCCGCTGTTCGGACGGCCAGTTCGGCAGGGGTGAGGGCGGTGAGCAGGACGTGCCCGTCCCGCACCTCCCGCACGTCCGCGAGTGTCGTGATCCGGTCCGGCACGTCGGACGGATCGGGCAGCGGGACGGCGGCGGCGCAGCCGACCGTCGCCGGCGCGTCCAAGGGGCTGCCCGACAGGGCGCGTACGAGTTCCCGTTCCGGCACGAGTCCCGTGGTCAGTTCGATCAGCCGGGAGGTGGGCCAGCCGGCCTGTCGTGGAAGTGATTCGATGACGCGCGGTCCCTGGTCGGTGCGGGCGATGCGGGTGAAGGCGTACCCGAACTCGTACCCGACCAGGTCCAGGAGGCCCGTGGCCAGGGCTCGGATCTCCGCTTCCTCCTGGCTGGTGATGGGCGCGGGGAAGGTGTGGAGGGGGGTGTCCCCGCGCACCGTGCCGAGGGCGTCGTCCCCGGTGCCCGCTTCGGGCCCGGAACCGGCGCAGGGCGTTCCCCGCGTCGTGAAGCGCAGTTCGACGATGCCGGTGACCCGGTGCATCCCCTCCGCCGTCAGCGTCTCCACGCCGTACTCGATGTCGTACGGCGGTGGCCCGTCCCCCGGCCCGGTGCACAGCGTCAGTGCCTCCCACTGGGGACCACTGCGCGTCATCAGGCCCTTGATCTGTGACGCGTCGGCGAGCAGCCGGGCCGCGGTGGCCGGGTTCGGGGACACGCCGAGGTGTTCGGCCGTCTCCAGTACGGCGGGCAGGGTACTCGCGTCTCCGCAGGCGATCAGCGTGCCCACCCGGTGGGTGCGGACGGTCTCCACCAGGTGGTCGCGCAGCTGGTCGTCCGTGAAACCGGCCGTGTCGGCGACCGTGACGACGTGGAATCCGGCCTCTGTCGCCGCAGTCACCAGCCGGGGCGTCGGACAGACGAGGAGGAGAGACCGCGGATCGGAGGAACGGGATCCGGCGGGTGCCGTCACGGCTGCTGTCCCCCGGTGTCCTGCGGGGCGGTCAGGCCGGTGGCATCGGCGGTGGGGGGCGCGTCGGCGAGCAGGCCGCCCTTCCCCCAGTGGCCGGGGTCCACATCCCGCACGATGACGGTGACGGCCTCTTCGGGGCATCCCGCTATCCGGGACACGCAGGCGGTCAGCTCACCGACCAGTTCCTGACGCCGGGCACGGTCGTTGCCCTTCCACCAGTCAACGGAAATCACAGGCACGGGAAGCTCCTCTGTTCGCAGTGGGACTACTCGACGGGGTGCGGCCGACCGGTGGGCCGACGTGCAACCGACCGGGTGGGGCACAGGCGAGTGTGGGAGCAGCCGTTCCCGTATGTTTCCCGCCACGTTCCCTCTCGGTTCCGTCGAGGGCCTCGGCGGTCCCGGCGGACGGGAACGGGCCGGGACTCCGGCGGGAAGGCGACCCGGCACGCTCTGTTCCAGTCAAAAGGCCCGCCCCGCCACTGGAGCCACGATGAGCCTGCTCAGTCCGACGAAACCGGAGCCGAATCCGTCCTCCGGCCCCGCCTCCTCCCCCGCCCGCACCACGGGCTCCGGGACGACGGGTGCCACCCCCGCTTCCGCCGCACCCCGCCTCCTGTCCGCCCTCCGCGAGGATCTCGGCGTCGTCGTGGCCCGGGACCCGTCCGTACGGAGCAAGAAGGAAGCCGTCCTCCACCCGGCGCTCACCGCGCTGTGGGCTCACCGGGTCGCTCACCGCATGCACGGCCGCGGTCTGCGGATCCCGGCCCGGCTGCTGGCCCGGTGGGCGCGCCGCGTGACGGCCGTGGAGATCCATCCCGGCGCGGTCCTGGGCCGTCGGGTCTTCATCGACCACGGTGCCGGCGTGGTGATCGGTGAGACCGCCGTCGTCGGCGACGACGTGACCATGTACCACCAGGTCACCCTCGGCGCGGTCGGCTGGTGGAGCGACAACGAGCGGCCCGAGGGCGACCGTCGCCACCCCGTTGTCGGCAGCGGCGTCGTCCTCGGCGCCAACGCCACCGTCCTCGGCCCGGTGACCGTCGGCGACCGTGCGGTCATCGGCGCGCAGGCCCTCGTCAACAAGGACGTCCCCCGCGGTGCCCGGGTGCTCGCGCCCACCGCCGTCATCAAGGAGCCCGGTCGCCGACCGGAGCTGATGGAGGACGTCTTCACCGTCATCGCCTCCGCGGGTTCCTGGTGACCCGTCCGAACTCCGTGCCGACCGACTCCCCCGATTGCGAGAGATGAGAACCGTGCCGATCACCGCACAGGCCCCCTCGGCCCCCATCGCCCCCGCCCGCCCGGCCGTCGCCTCGCGCATCGAGGACCTCGTCGGCTCCACCCCGTTGCTGGAACTGCGTCTGCGCGACCTGGCGCCCGGTGCGCGAGTGCTGGCGAAGCTGGAGTCCGCCAACCCGATGTCGTCCAGCAAGGACCGCGCCGCTCTCTACATGCTGCGCGCCGCGGAGGAGCGCGGCGCGCTGCGGCCCGGCGGCACCGTCATCGAGGCCACCTCCGGGAACACCGGCATCTCGCTGGCCGCGTTCGCCGCCTCGCGCGGCTACCGCTGTGTCATCGTGCTCCCGGACAACGCCACGACCGAGCGGGTCAAGCTGCTGCGCGCCTTCGGTGCGGAGATCGTCCAGACGCCGAGCGCGCTGGGTTACCCGGGGGCGATCGCCGAGGCGGAACGGCTGCACGCGGCGACCCCGGGTTCCTGGTTTCCGTGCCAGCACGAGAACCAGGACAACGTCCTGGCGCACTACGAGACCACGGGCCCCGAGATCCATTCCGCGGTAGCGGCCACCGGCTGCCGTATCGCGGCCTTCGTCTGCGGGGTCGGCACCGGGGGCACCCTCACCGGCGTCGCCCGTCACCTCAAGGAGCAGGACCCGGACGTGCGGGTGATAGCCGTCGAGCCGGAGAAGTCTCCGATTCTGTCCCGGGGGTACGCGGGCCAGCACCGCATCCCGGGCCTCAACGGCGGTTTCGTCGCCGACACGACCGACGTCTCGCTCATCGACGAGGTGCTGACGGTCTCCGACGAGGACGCCCTGCTCACCGCCCGTCGACTCGCCACCAGCCAGGGGTTGTTCACCGGTGTCTCGTCCGGCGCGGCCGCCCGTGCCAGTGAAATCGTCGCCCGCAGGCCCGAGTTCACCGGCGGTGTCGTGGTGACGCTGTTGCCCGACACGGGGGAGCGGTACCTGAGCATGTGGGAGGCCTGAGCATGAGTCACGCGATGTTCCGGGCGTACGCGGACGCGGTGAAGGCGGAAATCGGAGTCGCCACGACGACGCGTTTCATCGCTCTGGCGGAGACCACCGACGGGCGATTCGGGCTCTTCCACCATTCCATGCTGCCGGGTGCCGGCGGCGCCGCCCCGCACTACCACTCGCGGATCTCCGAGTCCTTCTACGTGCTGACGGGCGAAGTGCGCCTGCACGACGGCACCGGCTGGCGCACTGCCAGGGCGGGTGACTTCCTGCACGTGCCGGAGAACGCCGTGCACGGCTTCCGCAACGAGAGCGACGCGCTCGCCGAGATGCTGATCATCTTCACTCCGGCCGAACACCGCGAGGGGTACTTCGAGGGTCTGGCCGAACTTCTCGCCGACGGCAACCGCCCGTCCCGCGAGGAGATGGTCGCCCTGATGGAGAAGTACGACCAGTTCGAGGTGGACGCCCCCGACACGGATCACGACCACCCGCACGCGCACGGGAGCGGACCCGCGCACCACCACGACCCGGGCGACACCCACCCGCACCACCACAGTCCGGGCCACACCCACCCGCACCCGGCCCCGCTCCACCATCACTGACCGACGGGGCGCCGTTCGCCCCGCCCCGTCCCTCCGAGGAGAAACACAGCATGAACCTCGTCAACTGGGGCCGCTTCGGCCTGCTGGCCGCCCTGTGGGGCTGCAGCTTCGCCTTCATCAAGATGTCCCTGGAGGCCTTCGCGCCCCTCCAGCTCGCCTCGGGCCGGCTGATCGTCGGCGCCCTGGTCGTCCTCGGCATCCTCGCCCTGAAGCGGCTTACCTTCCCGCCCCGAAAGCTCTGGGGTCACATCGCCGTCGCCTCCGTCTTCGGCAACGTCGCCCCCTTCACCCTCTTCGCCGTCGGTGAGCAGCACACCACCGCGACCACGGCCGGGGTGATCCAGGGCGCGACCCCCCTCATCACCCTGGGCGTCGCCGCTCTCGCGCTCTCCGAGGAGAAGCCGACGACCCGCAAGGTGGCCGGCCTGGTGGGCGGGTTCATCGGACTGATCGTGGTCGTCGGACCGTGGAACACCGACGGTTTCGGCACGCTCGGCGGACAACTCGCCTGCGTCGGCGCCGCGGCGAGCTATGCCGTCAGCTTCGTCTACATCCGCCGCTTCATCGGTCCCCACAAGCTGCCGGCGCTCTCCGTGACCGCAGCCCAGCTGGGCACGGCGGCCGTCATCACCGTGGTCGTCACCACGTTCATGACCGGCTGGACGCTGCACGGCGACCTCACCGCCAAGCCCCTGCTCGCCCTGCTGGTCCTCGGTGCCGCCTCCACCGGTATCGCGTTCGCCCTGCTCAACCGGCTGATCGCGGACGCCGGTCCGACCACGGCGTCCGGCGTGAACTATCTCGTGCCGGTGTTCTCCGTCGTCGTCGGGGTGCTGGCCCTGGGCGAGCCGCTGACCTGGAACGTGCCGGTGGGTGGCGTCGTCGTGATCGCCGCGCTCGCCGTTGCGGAGGGGCGCGTCTCCGCCCCGTCCCGGCGGGCGAAAGCGGTACCGCCGCCGGTCGTGCCCGCCGCCGTACCGGAAAAGGCATGCCCGTAACGAAGCACAGCACAGCGCACCACACCGAGCCGGGGCCGGCGCGGACACCCTTTCCGGGAGTCCGCGCCGGCCCCGCTCCGTTGTGCCCGTTTCCTCAACGCCCCTTTGTCGCAATGCTGTTGAGTTCCGCACGAAGGACCTTTTGGTACGGGACGGTTCCCGGTCGTCTCCTTCGCCAGGGTAGCGAAGCGGGAGTACGGCGGGACCGGCCGGGGCGAATCTGAGGTCACAGGACGAGGACGGGGCCACCTCACCCGCTCCTTCCCCGCTCTCCCCTCGTCTCCTCCCCATCTCCAAGGAGCCCTTCGCATGACGCGCACATCCACGTCGGGAACCCTCGCCGCGTCCCCCCTCGGGGACGCCCGGATCATCACGGCCACCGAGTTCGTCTTCGCCCCGCTGCCCGGCCGACGCACCACACTCGCCACTCCGGTGAGCCCCGCCGCGGGCGCCACGCACGTCACCCTGCACGTCGTGCGCATCGCGGCGGGCGAGTCCTTCAGCCCGGACGGGAGCGCCGGGGAGGAGAACACCGCGGTCGTCTTCGACGGCCGCGGCACCGCGACGGTCGGCTCCCGCAGCCACCGGGTCGAACGGGCCCACGCCGTGTACGCGCCCACAGGGCAGGTCCTGAGCCTCACGGCCGAGGCCGAAGGGCTGACCGTCTACATCTGGCGCACGCCGCTCGCGGCGGGCCGCCGGCCCGGCACGGACCCCGAGCCCTTCTCCACCCTCTGGGACGAGACCACCCAGCTGCGCGGCTTCGGCGGCACCGGACAGATGGCCCCCGACGCCGACCGCGCCACCATGAACTTCGTCTTCTGGCCCGGCAACGGCAGCAGCCAGCTCTGCCTGCACTGCGGCATCCAGCAGCCGGGCCAGACCTTCAACGTGCATCTGCACCCCGACAGCGACGAGGCGTTCATCGCCTTCGAAGGCATCGGCCAGCTGTACCTGCGCGACCGCTGGATCGACGTCGCCGCCGGGGACGTCCTGTACGCGGCGCCCGGTGTCCTGCACGGGGCGCGCAACCCGCACACCGGTCCCGACGCCCGGCGCTTCGTGACCTGCGGCGGTCCCAGCCCGTACGACCCGGCGCTCTACTCCGCAGCCGGCCTCTCCTCCGACGTCAGGTGATCTGAGCCATGTGCCGTATCCATGGATCCTTCCATGCCCGTACCACCGCCCAGGAAATGCGCGACGTCGCCGCCCTCCAGCACCACGGCGGGCCCGACGCCCAGTCCTTCACCCAGCAATCGGGCTGGGCCCTCGGCAACAACCGGCTGTCGATCATGGACCCCGAGGGCGGTGCCCAGCCCTACCGCCTCGGTGACATCACCGTCGTCTTCAACGGCGAGCTCTACAACCACGACCGGTTGCGCACCGAACTCATCAGGCAGGGCTTCCACTTCGAGGACCGGTGCGACGGATCGATCCTGCCGGCGCTGTACCTCACGTACGGCGAGCGGTTCGCCGAGCGGCTCGACGGCATGTTCTCCGTCGCCGTCATGGACCTGCGGCGCGCCCCGCGTCTCGTGATCGCCACCGACGCCTCCGGGATGAAGCCGCTCTACTACCACTGGGAGGAGCGCAGCGGCCGCTTCCACTTCGCCTCGGAACTGCCCGCCCTCCTCGGCTTCACCGCCGTGCGTCCCTACGAGGACGAACTGGGCCTGCACACCTACCTGTCGGCGAAGACCCCCTTCGGCCGGCGGACCATGTTCCAGGGCATCGAGGTCCTGCCCCCGGCCGCCACCGCCGTCGTGACCCGGGAGGAGGGCCTGCGTCTCACCACTCGGCGGATGGGATACGAGTCCGCCCCGCCGGTCGCCGAGGAGCGCAGCCTCGCCCAGGTGGGCGAGGAGCTGCGCGAGCTGCTGGCCCGCGAGGTCTCCCGGCTGCTCGTCGCCGACGCGCCGGTCGCCGCCATCACCTCCGGCGGGCTCGACTCCAGCCTGGTCACGGCGCTCGCCGCGCGCTCCCTGTACGACCGCGGGGCGTCCGGGGCACTGCACACCTTCAACATCGCCTACACCGGCGACTGGCCCGGGGACGAGCGCGCCTTCGCCGCGGAGGTCTCCCGGCACACCGGCACGGTGCACCACCAGGTGGAGATCGACCCGGCCACCTTCCCCGACCTGATGGGCGACGTCGTACGGCACCTCGGCCAGCCCAACGCCGATCCGATCACCCTCAGCACCTTCTCGCTCTTCCGGGCGGTCCGCGACGCCGGGTTCAAGGTCGCCCTGACCGGGGACGCCGCCGACGAACTCTTCGGCGGATACGCCCGCATGACGCAGGCGCTCGCCGCGCCCGGGGGGACGGACTGGGCCGGCGCCTACCTGGACCACCTGGCCGCCGTCCCCCGTGCCCTGCGCGAGAAGCTGTACACCGCCGAGTACGCCGACCGCGTCCTCTCCTCCGGCTCGTCGTCCATGCCGCCGGGCCTCATCGACATGCTCGCGCACGGCACCGGCAGCCGGCTCCAGCGCATCTCCCGGATCGAGCAGCGCTACCGGCTTCCCGCGTACCACCTGCGCCGGGTCGACCATCTGTCGATGGCGAGTTCGGTGGAGGCCCGGCTTCCGTTCTGTCAGCCGAGTGTGGTGCGCTACGCGGCGACCCTGCCCGACCGGCACCGGGTCGTTCCCGGGGTCGGCGTCAAGCGCGCGCTGTACCGGGCCGCCGAGGGGCTGTTGCCCGACAGTGTGCTGAACCGGCCCAAGCAGCCGTTCACCCTGCCGATCACAGCGATGCTGGCCCCCGGCCAGCGGCTGTGGGCGATGGCCCGCGACGTCCTGTCCCCGCAGGCGTTGCGCTCCGACGGACGGCTGCGGTACGAGGCCGTCGACGCCCTCTTCGCCGAGCAGGCCGCCCGGCCGTCCGACAACGCGTCCCTGGCCCTCTGGGCACTGATGTCGCACCAGATGTGGCGCAGTGAGTTCTTCGGCGGGTCCGCCGGAACGACTCCGCGCACGCGTGAACTGGCGGTGGCCACCGGATGAGCGTCTCCCTCGCCCGAGCGCACGGCGCGCCCTGTCCCACCGCCGTCCTGGACGGCCGTGACTTCCCCGAATCCGAACCCCAACTGCTGGGCGCGCTGGCCGACCTGCGGGCAGAGATGTCCGGGCAGGGCGCCGGCGACGTGCTCAAGAACGCCATCGTGCGCCCTTCCCGCCACCCGTTGTTCGACCTCGACTACCGGTTCGTGCAGTCCCTTCCGCAGAGTCACGACAGCTTCGACCTGCGCGGTTCCTGCGGTCACTCGATCCTGGCCGCCGTCGAGGCGGCCGCCCGCACCGGCATGATCCAACCGCTGGTACCGGGCTGCCGGGTCCGAGTCAACGTGCTCAACAACGGCGACAACGTGGTCTGCGAGACCGAGGAGACCTCCGACGGCGGCACCCGGTTCACCGCCCACTTCCTGTGCTCGCCGCCGCTGAGGCTGCCGGAGCTCCTCATGACGGGCGACCCGGTGACCCCCGTCCCCTTCGAGGGCCGGATCGTGCCCGTCTCGCTGGTGTCGATGGGCAATCCGTACGCCTTCGTCGACGCCTCGTACCTCGGGGCGAGCACTCCCGGGCAGCTCTTCGCGGACGATCCCCGTTTGTTCGACGCCATGACCCGGTTGCGGATCGCGGTCTGCGAATCGCTGGGATGGGACACCTTCGGTGCCTTCCCGAAGATCGCGGCCCTGCTGCCGCAGGAGGGCGGAGGGCTGTTCGTACGGGCCGTGTCCGTACCGTCCTGGCACCCCACCGTCGCGCTCACCGGCGCGATCTGCCTGGGTGCCGCCGCCGGCATCGCGGGCACCGTGCCCCGGTCCCTGGCGGGGCGGGCGGCGCAGGACCCCGACGCGCTTCTGCCGGTACGCACTCCCGGCGGCTGCGTACGGGTGGCCGCCCACTCGACGCACGGCTCCGACGGGGAACGCAGGCTCGCCTGGGTGTCCGTCGCCGAGAAGCAGGTCGAGTACCGGGGGCTGCTGCCGCGTCCCCGGCCCGCGGCCCCGCAGAACGGTTTCGTCGCCCCCCGGCCCTCCGTACTCCCCCCGTCCGACCGCGTATCCGAGGAGACCCCGTGGGTTCCGTTGACAGCCTGACCACCGTGCGCGGGAGCACCTCCGCGCGGGTGCTGACCGACACTCACGCCGTGGCTCCGTTCGCGGCGGCCGACGTCCGCCGGGGCGGTCGCGCCGGCACCGCCCGGACCGTTCCCCCGGTCCCCTCGTCCGAGGTGCTGAGCCGTCTGGCGGCCTGTGCCGAGGCGGCCGACCTCAGCGGGGAGCCGGACCGTGAGGCCGTCGCCGTGCTCCGCGGGAGCGGACTGCTCGCGCTCGTCGTCCCCGAGTCCCACGGCGGGGCCGGTGCCGATGCGGCGGCGCTCAACACCTGTGTCGAACAAGTCGCTTCGGTGAACGCGTCCGCCGCGATCATGCTCTTCCAGCACTGCGCCGTCACCAGCCGGATCGTCGAGAACGGCACCCCCGCCCAGCACCGCGAGCTGCTGCCCAAGCTGGCCGGTGGCCAGTGGCTGGCCGCTTCCGCGTGGTCGGAGAGCGGGGCCGGTGCGGACAAGAAGAACCTCGCGACCCGGGCCCGTCGCACCCCCGACGGGGGGTGGATCCTCGACGGGGCGAAGTCCTTCACCACCAGTGCGGGGCTCGCGGACGTGTACCTCGTCCTGGCGCAGTCGCGGGACGAGTCCCCCGCACCGGCCGCCGCCTCGCAGGACACCGGATACGGTGCCGCCGGGCAGACCTTCTTCCTGGTCCCCGGGAGCCATCCCGGTCTGCTGCCCGACACGTCGATGCGGCTGGCCGGGATGCGCGGTTCCGCCACCGGCTTCGTGTCCGTGCGGGAGTGCCACGTCCCGGACTCCGCACGGCTCGGCGCGCCGGGCGTCGCAGCTTCCATCATCGCCCGGGTCCGCGACAGCGGCGCCTCGCTCGGCGCGGTCGCCGTGGGCATCGCCCAGGCCGCGCTCGACGCGGCACACGGCCACGCCGAGCGGCGCGGACTCTACGCCCACCAGGCGGTCCGGCACCGCCTGGTGGACCTGGCCACCCAGGTCGAGTCCGCCCGCGCGGTGGTGGAACGGGCCGGCCGGCGCACCTCGGCCGACCCGGGGCTGACCACGCTTCACTCCAAGCTGGCCGCCTCCGCGGCGGCCGAGCAGGTGGTGGCGGACGTCGCCCGGTTCCTCGGCTCGGCCGGATACGTCGAGACGCACCCGATCAACCGGTTCGGGCGCGACGCCCGTGCCGTCGCCCTGATGGGACCGACCAACGACCTCTGCAAGGAACTGGTGAGTCTGCCGTGGAACCGTTGAAAACCGCCTCCTCCTCCCGTACGTCTCCGTTCTCCCCCCGGGTGTCCGCCGCAGCGGCGGACCTGGTGGTGGAGGGAGGCCGTCTCGTCACCCCCGAGGGCGTCGTCGAGGGCGGCGTCGTCGTCCGCGACGGCCGGATCGCGGCCCTCGTCGCCCCCGGCGACCCGCTCCCCGCCGGGCCGCGCCTGGCTGCCCGGGGCCGGTACGTCCTGCCGGGCCTCATCGATTCCCACGTGCACTTCCGCACTCCCGGTCTGGAGCACAAGGAGACCTGGGAGACCGGCAGCCGGGCGGCCCTCTCCGGCGGGGTCACAACCGTCATGGATATGCCCAACACCCGTCCGCCGTCGCTCGACGCGGCATCGCTCCGGGCGAAGGCGGCCCTGATCGCGGGCCGCTCCCACGTGGACCACCGCTTCCACCTGGGGGCGGATCCCGACCACCCCGAGGTGCTCGCCGACCTGGACCCGGCCGTCGCGACCTCCGCGAAGGCCTTCATGGCCGGGCACCACACCGCGCCCGTCGTCTTCCGCGAGGCGCACCAGCTGGAGGCGGCCTTCGCAGCCGCCTCGCGCGGCGGCGTCCGCCTCGTGCTGCACGCCGAGGACCAGCACGTCTTCGACCTGCTCGACTCCCGCAGCGGCGACCCCGAGTCGTACGGCGCCTACGAGCCCCACCGACCGCGCTCCGGGGCGATCGTCGCCGTCGCCAAGGTGGTCCATCTGGTGCGTACCCACGGCACCAAGGTGCACATACTCCATGTGTCGTCGGCCGAGGAGACCGACCTGCTGGTCGCCGCGGCTGCCGAGGGACTGCCGATCAGCTTCGAGGTCACCGGGCACCACCTGTCGTTCACCGACCACGACACGGCCCGGCGCGGTCCCCGTACCCGGCTCTCCCCGGCGATCCGTGCCCCGCGCGACCGCGAGCGGCTCTGGCAGGCGGTGCTCGGTGGCGAGGCCTCCACCATCGGCAGCGATCACGCTCCGCACACCGTCGAGGAGAAGAACCGCCCTCCGGCCGAGGCGCCCCCCGGGCTGCCGGGCGTCCAGGAACTCGCCGTCTCCGTGTGGACGGGCCTGCTCGCCCGGGGCGTCGAGCCCGACACCGCGGCGGCCCACCTCGCGCGGTTGATGGGGACGGGGCCGGCGGACCTGTTCGGGCTGACCGGCAAGGGCCGGTTGGCGGCGGGCGCGGACGCCGATCTCGCGCTCCTCGACCCGACCGCGCGGTGGCAGCTGTCCGCGGGGCACGTGGAGTCGCTGTGCGGCTGGTCGGCCTATGAGGGATGGACGTTCACCGGCCGGTTCACCACAGTGGTGAAGGGCGGCCGGGTGGCCTGGGACCTGGACCGCGGAACCGTGGGCGAACCCCTCGGCCGGTGGCTGCCCGGACCGGTCCTTCCGGCCGCGGATCTCCCCGGGGCGCAGTCCCCGGCCTCGCCGGTACGGGAACTGGAAGGGGCTGTCCGATGAGCGCCACGGTCCTGCTGGCCCAGTCCGCGCCGGATGCGGCGACGGCCGCCGCCCCGGAACGCGGGCTGCCGGACGCCACCGCCGCCCCGGACCCGGGAGCACCGCGCGTGGCGATGTCCGGTGACATCTCCGCCGACGAGTTCCGGGCCGCCATGGCGTCGCTCGCCGCCCCCGTCACGGTGGTGACGTGCTACGACAAGACGGGAAGCCCCCGGGGGCTGACGGCGAGCGCGGTGTCCTCGCTGTCGCTGGACCCCCCGCTGCTCCTGGTCTGTCTGGACCGGGGCTCGCGCACCCATGACGTGCTCACCGCGGCGGACGCCTTCACCATCCATCTGCTCGGCCCGGAGAACGAGGAGCTGGCGAGGAAGTTCGCGGGCCCCACCGACCAGCGGTTCGGGAACGTCCGGCTGGCATCGGGCCCGACCTCGCGCCACGCGCCCCAACTGGCCGACAGTGCACTGCGGCTGACCTGCGCACGGCACGACGCGATCGAGATGGGGGACCACACGATCCTGGTGGGGCGGGTGGCCGCGTCCGACTGCCTGGGCCGCCCGGCGGGGGGCCTGGTCTGGCACCACAGGGGCTTCGCCCACGCAAGGCCGGTGGTGCAGGGGCGCTGACCGGGCACTCCCGCTCCGGACCCGTCATCGGTCGGGCCGGCCGTCACCGGCCGGCCCCCCCCGGCGGGGGCGGGGCGTGGGGCCCCGAGAACCCCGCGCA
>NZ_JBSFFY010000079.1:0-24808 GCF_053596315.1 Streptomyces sp. NPDC001732 | reverse complement strand
ACTCCCATCGATCACATCCTGCACTGGTCACACTGGCGCCGACGACGACAACACCAAGCCCGAACCAGTCACTACAAACGACGCGGACACAGCCCGTAGAACTGGTCACCCATCAGCACAAACACCGTTGCAGTACTAGGCAGTGTCTTCAAATGATCCATCACCCGAGATCATTTGAAGACACTGCCTAGGCCCAATACCGGTGATTTAGGGTGTTTTCAGGCGTCTGCTGGTTGGTTTGGTGGGGGGCACCAGTGTGAGGGTGTGAGCCGGCTGTGGGAGCGGATTGCGATGGTGGGTGTGTTTGAGGTGCCGGTTGGTCATCTCGCGTTTGATGACGCGGGGGTTGGAGCGTTGTCTGCGGGGTGGCAGGAGCCGTTGCAGCAGCTCACGGATGGTGTGTGTCAGGGCTCGTGTGAGTCGTGAGGGGGAAAGCGCCGCCTGGTCGGTGACGTGGTGGCGGGCGGCGTTCAGGGTTCGGGTGAAGGAGATCCGGTCGGGATCGAGGCCGGCCTCGCGAGCCGCCTGGTGCATTACGTCGCGCAATGCGTGGTGGACGAGGAGGAATCCGTAGATCTCCTGCTCGACGCCGTCGGGATACTGCGAGCGCAGGACGAGCTGCCGACCGCCCTGGTGGGTCTTGATCTCGTCCAGGGTGTTCTCGATCTCCCACCGCTGGTGGTAGAGCGCGGCGAGCTCGACGGCAGGTGCCTGACCGGGGTCACAGACAGTTGTCACCAGCCGGTAGATGGTGTCCTCGTCACGGCCGTCGAGCCGGTATTCGACAACACGGACCCGTGCCGGGTCACGCCGGTCACGGTCACCACTGGCCACGATCTCGGACAGACAGGAACCGTCGTCGAAAGACCGCAGGACCGGCAGGACGATGTTCTTGCGGACTCGCCCCAACAGGTCCGCTCCCGTCGCGGATGCGGCCTTCCACAGCTCGAAACCGGTGATGCCACGGTCGGCCATCAAAAGCATCCCCGGCCCGGTCCGGTCCAGCAGGGCCGGGATCAGCTGCTGCTCGTGGACTGACAGCGGACCGGTCGCCGCGGCAAACACCGCATGCGTCCCGCACTCGACCAGAGCAGCCACCCTGACCTGCGGATACGCACTACGCTGCTGTCCCCGTCCCGAACCGGGCCGGCCGAAGAACAAGCCGTTGGCCTCGGTGTCCGGGACATCGAAGACCGTGCCGTCCACCGCGGCCAGCCGCCACCGCCGATACCAGACACCCGCTGTTTGCGGTGTCGCGACCGGATGGCAGACCCGACCGAACAGTGCCTTCACCGGCTCCGGGCCCAGCCTCCGCCGGGCCCGGCCGATCGCCGCCGTCGTCGGCACCCGCCACGGCTTGTCCCACCGCCGCACACGCTCCAGCCCCTGCGTCAGAAGCCGGGCCACTTCCTCATACCCCTGGCCGGAGAACAGCCACATCGCGAGCACGAAATACACCACCACCCGGGCCGGCACCAGCCTTGAGCGCTGTTCCCCACGCCCGCACTCCGCCACCACCTCGTCCACCAGCTCGGGCGGAAACACCCGCGTCAGCACACCCAGAGCGATCCGGTCCGACAACCGGCCACCCGACGACTTCACCTGCCCAGGCCTCGGCACACCACACCCAACGACCAACACCACTCAAAGTCACCGGTATTGTGCCTAGGAGGCGTATTCCCATGGCGTTCTCGGAGAGGCCGGGGCCGGCCACGGTCACGGCGAGGACGAGGCCGATCGTGTCGGTGAGGATGCCGCGCTTCCGTCCGACGATCTTCTTCGCGGCATCGGTCCCCTGCCCGGCCGGGGACGCCATGGCGTCCTGCAGGCCGGTCAGTCGAGGTCGGTAATTCCGGTGGCGGCACGGGGCCGGTTGCGGGCCCACTTCTTGAGGTCGCCAGCGCGGTAGAGGAGTTCAGTGCCGCGCTTGCCGACCGGGGCGGCGGAAGGCAGGACCGTTGGCCCGGGCGAAGCGCAGGGCGGCCAGCGTGCGGACGGCACCAAGGAGCTGATCGCCATGAGCGAAGGCTACCGGGAATCAGCGGATTCCTGGGCCGACCTGCTGCGAGACTGACAGCGGCGTGGGACGCACGCCCCTGTCCTGGCGGTCGGCGACGGCGCGCTCGGTTTCTGGAAGGCTGTGACCGAGGACTTTCCCGAGACCCGCCATCAGAGGTGCGGGGTTCACAAGGTCGCCAACGTCGCGAACGCCCTGCCGAAGTCGGCCCAGCCCGGGGCGAAGAAGGTCCCGCGAGAGATCTGCAACGCCAAGGACCGCGACCACGTGCTCAAGGCTGTCGCGGCGTCCGAGAGAATCCATGGGGCGAAGTTCCCCAAAGCCGTCAAGAAGGTCACCGATGACACGGACGAAATGCTCGCGTTCTACGACTTCCCCGCCGAGCACTGGATCCACCTGAGCACCACGAACCCCCATCGAGTCCACCTTCGCAACGGGTTCGACTCCGCACGAAGGTCACCAAGGGCGTCGGCAGCGCGGCCGCCGCCTTGGCATGGTCTTCGAACTGGTGGAGTCCGTCCAGCAGCAGTGGAGAGCCGTGAACGCACCCCACCTCGTCGCACTGGTTCGTGCCGGGGCCGGCTTCGAGCGGGGCATCCTCGTCGAGCGAGCCGCGGCCCGCGGAACTTCACCGGGGACTGGCCGGAGGCGATCGAGGGCTTCGAACACGGTGAAGTCGAGTACGAACTGTCCCGGACCGAGTGGGAACAGCGGTAGACGTCAACGACCCAGTCCGCAACTCTTGACAATTTCTCCAGTCGAGCCAGAGCCGAGAGTCGTGGGCGGGGCCACGGGGAAGGCAACCGCCGCACCACATAAGCCATGCCACATCACCCAGGCCTGCAAAGATCCATACGCTCAGGCAACGACCTCGGATCCGGGCGCCTCTCGTGCCAATGAGATCGCCCCCACGCTGATACTGAGGGGGCACGCGTCTGGGCTGCTACCCGTCTCGTCGACAGGGGGCTCGATGTACGTCACTCGGAACTTCCCCGCCGCCCCGCCCGACGCTTCCCTGGAACAGGGCGGCACTCCTGCGCGTGGGCGTTCAGCCGGCCGCTGAGACGAGCGGAGTACGTCGACGAAAGCATACGGTGACTGTGCGTATTCACTGGGGTGGGTGACATAAAGGGGCGGTGGCGGGTATGTGCGGGTGGCATGAGGAAAGGAGGTTCGCACCCCAAGACGGGTGTGCCCCGGAAGGAGGACCTCGTGTTCCGTCATTCGGCACGTACGTTCGTAGTGAGCCTGTGCGCGCTGGCCGCAGCCGCGTCAACGGCGCCGGCCCTGGCCGGGGAAGCACCATCTCCGGCGCCGCACACCGCTGACCGTGCTCTCCAGGCGCAGACGCTCACCGACCTGAACGCCGCGATGAAGGGCGAGGCGTACGCCTACGCCGCCTACAGCCTCTTCGCGGCCGAGGCCGACCGTCAGGGTCTGCCGAGCGTCGGTAAGCTCTTCCGCAGCACCGCGCAGACCGAGCTGAACGAGCACCTGCACGAGGCGGCTGCCCTGGCCGGAACCGTCGGATCGAACGCGGCCAATCTGCGCCAGGCCATCGATGGTGAAACATACGAGCATCAGGTGATGTACCGCCGCTTCGCCGAGCAGGCCCGCACCGACGGGGACCTTCAGGCTGCGAAACTCTTCAGCGAGATCGCCGCGGACGAGGGCCGTCACCGCGACGCCTTCCGCGCAGCGCTGACGGTCATCACCACGGGCCGCGGCACCATCCCGGCACCGCCGAAGGCCGACGTGGTGACGGTGCCCGCCGGACTGCCGAAGGTCAAGGCCGCCCGCACCAAGGCCAACCTGGACACCGCCCTGCACGGCGAGGCGCTTGCCCACGCCAAGTACATGCTCTTCGCCGCCCACGCCCGGCAGACCGGCAACACCGCGCTGGCCAGCCTGTGGGAGGGCACCGCCAAGATCGAACTGCAGGAGCACTTCGCCGGCGAGGCGGTACTGGCCGGCCTGGTCCGCACGACGAAGACAAACCTGCGCACGGCCATCACCGGGGAGCACAACGAGGCGACCACCGTGTACCCGGGGTTCGCCCGGCGGGCCACCGCCGTCGGCGACACCGCCGCCGCCCGCTTCTTCCGCAACACCGCCGCGGACGAGGCCAAACATGCCGCCGCATTCCAGCAGGCACTCAACCAGCTGCGGTGACCGCCCTGGCGGTACCCGGAGACCAGCCGCACGCATCACGCAAGGCAGTCCGGCAGGCCGACGTCTCAAACCGGCCGGACTGCCTCCGGCGCGACTGCTGCCGCATCACCGCCCGGCGCTGGACCGGCTCGTTGAGAAACGCCCCTGCCAGGTCGCCTTCGCACCCGAGTCGCCGATCCGGTACATCTGGACGGCCGCGCCGACGGCCACGACCAGGGTGATTGCCAGCGCCACAACATGCACCCCACCAGAAGAAGCAGTCGGGCCACGCCGGCGGGGCCGCTGGTCTCCCCGCCACGGTCTTGTTCCCGGCGGATGGCGGCGCGGCCGAGCAGCCAGACGGCGACCGTCACCACGGACAGGGCGATCGCCCATGGAGTAAGAACCCCTAACGAAATGACCTCATGGCGCCTGTTGGTGAGTGCGGTTGGTACTGTCCGACCGTGACTTTGACTGACCTGAGGGACGGCTTTCGCGATGATGACCAGCGGCAGCGCGTCCAAGCAGTCGTTCACAGTCGCCTCGCGGATGACCGGGAGCCGCAGGAGTGTCGCTACCTGATGCGTTTCTGGTGGCAGCTGCGCATGCCGTACCAGGAAGTCTCGCTTGAGGAACTGCGCCTGAACGTGGGCAGGCAGAAGCTGGACGCCCTCATGGAACTGATCAACGCCATCCGGTCCTCCCACGACAAGATCGATGCGTGGCTTGCCGCTGCGGAGAAAACGTTCCCGGTGATTCAGGACCGCGGCTTCAGCTTGGACCGCGACGGCTGAGGCACGAGCTTCGTCAGGCGCCGCCAGCTGATGATGCAGCAGGCGAGCTTGAGGAAGGCTTCGTGGATGTCGTCACGGATCTCCCACCGGATCCGCAGGCGGCGGAACCAGTGCAGGTGGGCGAATGCGCGCTCCACGACCCAGCGGCGGGTGCCGAGCCCGGAACCGTGCTCGGTCCCGCGGCGGGCGATCACCGGTTTCACCCCAAGCTCCCGCACGAGACGGCGGTACTTGTCGTGGTCGTACCCGCGGTCACCGAGCACGACGTCCGGGCGACGCCGGGGCCGGCCGCGTTTGCCCCGCACCGATGGAACGGCTTCGAGCAGCGGAACGAGCCGGGTCACGTCATTGCGGTTGCCGCCGGTCAAGGTGACAGCGAGCGGGACGCTGATGGGGCTCCTTGAAAATCCCCACCCCCTGCTCGGGGTGCCATCAGACTTGCTCGACGGATCTCCCCACCCATTCCGAGCCTGTCCTGGGACGGGACACCAATGGCGAGGGACCGCCCGATAGCCCGTCAGGGTCCGGGTGGTGTGTAGTTGCACATGCCGTAGCGGCATGTGGTGTGGTCGAGGGCACCACAGCACGAAAGGCCCTGTCTGCGATGTACCCCTCCGTCACGATTCCCCGCGAGGTCAAGATCGGCGATGCCGCTGCCTTCGCCGGAACCACCCCGCGCGCCATTCGTCACTACCACCAGATCGGTCTGCTGCCGGAGCCCGAGCGAGGCGGAGACGGACGCCGCCGCTACGGCTACGACGACATGATCCGTCTGCTGTGGATCCGCAAGATGTCCGAGGCCGGCATCAGCCTGGACGACATGCGGGCCGCCTTCGACGAAGCCCGGGACGTTGAGGACGTCCTGGGCCGACTGGAGGAGACCCTGGCCGCCCAGGAGGCCGACATCAAGCGTCAGCGCGCGGCAGTCCAGCGCCTGCGAGCCGTGGGCAGCCCACTGGGCTTGCTCTCCCCGTTGGTCACGGACCGGCTCAGCCACCTGCCCTCTGGCGCAGTGCGCCCCTCCGACCTGGACGCCCTGCTGGTCACGGAACGGATCTTCGGGCCGCTGGGAGCCGCAATTCAGGCCAGTGTGTTCATCACCCTGGCGACCCATCCCGGCCTACGGGCCGAGGCAGACCGCCTCGACGCGGCCGACGCCGCCCTCGATGACACCGTCGACCCCCACGATCCGCAGGTCGAGGAACTCGCCGCGCAGCACTGTGCCCACCACAAGGCCCTGGAACAGGCCATGGCAGCGGCCGGACTGGACGAGGCCGAGGAGAAGCTCTTCGAGATCTACGACGCCGAGGCGAGCGGCGAGGAGGACACCCAGATGAGTGCCTTCGAAGCGGTCACCAAGATGCCCTATGGCTTCTCCGCGGCCCGGACGCGGTGCATTGAACTCACGGGCCGGCTCCTTTACGGGGACCTCTCTGCCAGCAGCTGATCGCTGGTGTGGCCGTGCGTGAGGATCCCGGATCGGCCACCGACACGAAGCCAGCGTCTCGACGTCTCGACACGGCCGGCACGCTCCACGAGCGGGAAACCCAAGCCGACGACCCGGGCCACGCTCCTTGAAACTCCCCACTTCGTTGAACACCAGAGCGAGTGATGCGAGGAGCATCCCTGGCCGTTTTCAAGAATCCTGTGTGTCACGAATGCGAAAGGAACCGTATGTAGGAACAGTTCTGGAAGCAATGAGCCTTTTCCAAGCCGGCGGTGCTGACCGTGTGTTGGACATGCCTGCGCAACGACGAAGCTCCTGGTAGACGGGTTCTCGACCAAGATCACCCGTGTCTGCCAGGACTTCGCGTGCTTGTCCACCCATCCTCGATCGATCTGTCCAATCGCACCCTGCGGTTCCTGACCGGGCGGCTGAAGACCAGGCGGCAGGAGATCGGGACGCGGTGGCGGCGTCTTCCCGCCTCGCGGCAGGCCCTGCTCGCCCTGGCCCACCTGCGGTGCGGTGACACCTGCGCCCGGCCGGCTTCCGGGTTCGGCATCGGGATCGCGACCGTCCACCGCTGCATACGTGAAGCCGTCGAGGCCCTGGCCGCCATCGCACCATCCCTGGCCGAGGCGATGCGGACGATCCGGGAGAAGGCGTTCGTCATCCTGGACGGCACCCTGCTGCCGATCGACCGCATCGCCGCCGACACCCCCTACTATTCCGGGAAACACAAGCGTCACGGCATGAACGTGCAGGTCCTGACCGATCCGTTCGGACGGTTGCTCTGGGCCTCGCCGGCTCTGCCCGGCTCGACTCGCGACCTGACCGCCGCGCGACAGCACGGGATCGTCGAAGCTCTCACCGAAGCAGGGCTCAAGTGTTGGGCGGACAAGGCGTATCAAGGCGCCGGCGGACCCGTCCGGGTACCGTTTCGGGGCCGGCGCCTCAAGCAGCGGAAGCGCCGCCACAACACCACCCACGCCAAGATCCGCTGCCTTGGCGAGCAGGCCATGGCCACCCTCAAGGGGTGGCGTCTCCTGCGGAAGCTCCGCTGCAGCACCAACCGGATCACCGACGTCGTGAAGGCCGTCCTCGTCCTTCACCATGCATCAGCGTGAGGTTGGAAAGCGCTCACTGGTGATCTGCCGGCGCTGTCATGAAGACATCCACGCGGGGCGTCCCACCGCAGTACTACGGAAGTGATCACTGGAGAGCCGGATGCCTGGAAATCGGGCCCGTCCGGTTCGGGAAGGGGCCGTCGGAAAAGGACCCGCGCCACGGGCACCTCGTCGGCGGCCTACTTCACTCGGAGGGGGCCGCGCGGAAAAGGGCCTGCACATGGCAAGCACCTCGTCGCGCGGCCTACCCAACCAACCGTCATCTGGACCCGACGCTGACGAAAGACGGGATGCGCCTCTGGATACCGCTTCGAGGCTCCCTTGCGTTGAGACGGCCAGACATTCTTGGCGGGAAAGGCTCGCCCCTCGGTGAGGCTGTGGCCGCGAGCAGGTGGCCCACTCCGTCCCGGACGGTGACGGCTACGGGAGGCGCCAGGGCGTCCGGCACACTGTGGGTGTGCCTCAAGCAGTGGCGCGGCCTGGTCACACGAACCGACAGACTCGCGATCGCATACCAGGCTGCCCTTCACCTCGCAGGCATCCTTGCTCGTCGGAGCGGGGCCGTGGCGTCCCGGAGCCACTTACGTCTATGGATGGGGGATCTGCGGGGGCGCGGTGGAACGGGCCGCGCGGTCGAGGTCGGCGAGAAGGCGTTCGGCGTCGGTCATCAGCGACCCGTACACGTGCCACGCGCCGGGCTCGGGCAGTGTGCCCTGCTGGATATCGCCGGTCATCATGGTGTGCCACGCGGCGGCGTCGTCGATTGCCCGGTGCAATCGCCGGCGGGTGTCGTCGTCGGTGGAGCCTCCGGCCTGTTCCGCGACCTGGTCCAGCAGGACGATGCCCGCGGCGTTGTCGTGGGTGTTCGCGGCGAGGGCGACGACCGCGATGACCAGGCCGAGAGCGTCCACGGCTAGGCCGCGCTTGCGTCCCGGCACCCGCTTGGCCGGGTCATGACCGCTCGTGGAGGCGGGGACCCCGGCGGCCACATGGACACTCTGCGTGTCCAGCACCACCAGGGTCGGGTCCTCTGATCGGCGGGCACGCTCGCGGACCTGGCACCGCAGGAGTTCATGGATGACCTGGTCCGTCCCGTCGTCCCGCCACGCGGCGAAGTAGTAGTAGGTCGCGCTCTTCTGCGGCAGGTCATGCGGGAGGTAGGCCCACTGGCAGCCGGTCCGCCCCCGGCACAGGATCGCGTTCACGATCTCCCGCATGTCGTAGGCGCCCTGGTGGCCGCTGACCGAGCGGTGCCGGTCCTTCCACGCGGTGATCATCGGCTCGATCAACGACCACTGCTCGTCCGATGAGTCACTCGGGTACGGCTTGCGTTCACTCACCCGGTCACATCACCAGATCAACAACAGCGGACCAGCGGATTCCGCCCCACCGCCACACCATCAGGCGACAGCAGAACCCCTCAGAAACTCGTGAATCGCCCACTACGGCTTCTACCTCACCACCCCCGGCGACGGCCACACCATCGACCCCAGCATGAAGCTCTGCGGCGGCCGGACCTGACGCCCGGCGCTCCGACAGTGGCGGGTTGGGATTCCAACCCGCCCGTTCTGGCTCTTGTATGACGTTCCGTGGCGAGGCCGGCGCATAAGGGCTCAGTCGAACGGGGATTACAGCTGGGTGAAAAGCAGGGGGTACGGCAACGTTTGGTACCGCGGGCGGCTGCCCCACTGGTTACGGGGGCTGCTCGTCCTCGCGGCCGGATGGGGAGTCCTGCTCTGCGGTCAGCAGGTCGCTGAAGGCTACGGAGCGACCATGGAGTACCGCGACGCACCGGTCTGCCAGGACGGGGGCCGGAGCGGAGACGGGGATGAGGGGGAACTGTGCGTGCGGCGCGAGGCGGGCACGGTGCTCGACCGGCGGACGGGTGAGCGTTGCACGTCCAACGGCACGAGCGGCGGCACGACGGGAGGCATCACCACCGGAGGCATCACGGCCGGAGGCGGTATGAACACCGCCGGTGGCGCCATCGGCGGTGTGACGGCCGGCGGGGTGACCACCGCAGGCGGCGGAGGCGGCGGTACGACCTGTACGACGTACCACGACCTGAAGGTCCAACGGTCAGGGGATACAACCTGGTTGGGCGTGGGTTCGGAGACGTACGACGACGCCAGGAGGGGTGACCACGCCGAAGTCCGGCTGTGGCAGGGGGACGTCGTGGAGCTGAGGGTTCGCGGCCACATCGACTCCTACGCGCCCTCCTCGCAGCAGGAGGTTCTCCCGTGGCTCGCGCTGGGCTGCCTGATCCTGGCGGGCGGCGCATGGGCATTGCTGAGCGGGCGGCTCTCCGGCTTCTTCGCCTTCCCCAACTTCGGCTTGCTGTTCGTGGCCGTTGGGTTCGGCTGGCTCGGCTCCATGGCACTGTTCGGCGGCCACCCCGTGGTCTGGGTGTTCGCCATCGTGTGGACGGGCTTCGCGGTCTTCTGGACCGTGAGTGCTTGGCGGGACGGGTAGCAGCCCGTTCGAGCCTCCAGCGATCGGACCGCCGCCGGTGAGTCAAGTCGGTGCACGGGGTGCGCGGGGTGCGTGAGCTTAGAAGTCACTCGGATACGGCTTGCGTTCACTCACCCGGTCACATCACCAGATCAACAACGGTGGACCGACAGATTCCGCCCTACCACCACACCATCAGGCGACAGCAAACCCGCCCAAAGGCTCATGAACCGCCCACTGACAGATGCCGAGTGGGAACGACTGCGGCCGTTCCTGCCCGTCAGCAACGGGTGTTGTGGCAGGTGGCGGGATCATCGTCAGGTGATCGACGGGGTTTTGCATCGGGTACGGACCGGCGTGCAGTGGCGTGACCTGCCCGAACGGTTCGGGCCGTGGAGGACCGTCTATGAACGCCACCGGTTGTGGCCGGTGGACGGAACGCGGGAGGGACTGCTTCAGCAGGTCCGGGCCGGGGCTGACGCGGCAGGTGGGATCGACTGGGACATCGCGGTCGCCTCCACCGTCGTGCGCGCTCGTCAGCACGCTGCCGGCGCTCGGACCGATCCGTCGCCGATAGCCGCGTCGAAGGGGGCCGAAGAGGTGGAACAGCAGAGCGAAACGCCGTGGCAGAGTCTCTTCGCCCGCATGGTGGAGGTGGTGCTGGGGGGTGAGGGCCTGGGCCGCTCGCGGGGCGGGTCCACCGGCAAGCTCCACCTGAGCGCGGACGGTCGCTGCCGCCCGCTGTCCCCGGTGGTCACCGGCGGACAGCGGGCGGACTGCACCCAGTTCAAGCTGGTCCTGGAGAAGATCCGTGTTCCCAGGGCCGGTCCGGGCAGGCCTCGGAAGAAGCCCGACAGCTTGGCGGCTGGGAACGCCCGTACAACCACGGTCCGAACAACCCTCACACCGTCACCGGCGGGCACTACGACCACGTCCACGTCACCTACAAGCACTGAACGCGCCCGTACCCGAAGTGAGAAGAAGATCCGCTGGAGGGGATGCTCCTCAAAACCACACCCTGGACACCCCACCACACCCACCGAACTTACGAAAAGATCAGTAGTGAGCCGGGCAAGGGGAGATCATAGGGAGATCAGGGATGTGCTTCTGCCACGTGCTGCTGGTCAGGCTGCCGGAGATGGCCCGACAAACTCGCTGCGCGGCCTGGTCTGCGTCACGGTAGTACAGGCGTACCATTTGATCACCTGCAGTCGCGAGAGTGCGTCCGGAAGGGGCGAACGCAACCGACAGCACCCACGCGGCAGAGCCTCTCAGGGGGCTGCCCGATGGCGTCGCGTCACGCGGGTCAGACACATTCCACAGACGTACCGTCCCATCCTCGCCGCCGCTGGCCAAAGTACCGCCATCGGGGCTGAAGGCCACTGTGCGAACGCTATCGGTGTGCTTGGCCAACGGCGCCCCCAAGGGTGCGGGGTCACTCGGTTCTGTGATGTCCCACAGGCGTACCGTCCCGTCTTCGCCGGCGCCGGCCAGAGTGCGGCCGTTGGGGCTGAAGGTCACCCCATTGATGGACTGGCCGGTTTTCGGCAGCTTGCCAAGGGCGCGGGGTGCGGTGGGATCGGCGATATCCCATAGTTGGACACCGCCTGGGCTGTCGCCGTCGGCCGTGACGGTGGCCAGGGTTTTCCCGTCGGGGCCGAGGACCGCGCTCTCCGCCTCTTCGGCCGGAGCAGTGCCGAAGAGGCGCGGCTCCGCTGGCTCGCTGATGTCCCACAGGGCCACGCCGCCGAAGTTCGCCGTGATCAATACTCTTCCGTCCGGTCTGAAGGCCAGAGATCCCGAAATGGCGTCATGGCTGAACGGTTTGCCCAGAGCCTTGGGTTCAGCCGGCTTGCGGACGTCCCACAGCATCACTCCTCGGGTGCCTGCCGTGGCCATCGTCCGGCCGTCGGTGGTGAAGGCCACGGCATAGAACTCTTCGCCGAATTCCCCGGCGCTGCTTCGGCTGCCGTGTTCGGAAGGGAGCAGCGGTTTACCCACGCGAGTGGGATGGTCCGGGTCGGTGGTGTCCCACAACTGCAGGTCGGATGCTGCGGTGGCCAGAAGGCGGCCGTTTGGGCTGTAGGCGACGGACCTGACCATCGTGGTGGCTCCGGTCATCAGGGCGAGCTGCGGGATGCTCCACAGACGTACCGTCTGGTCCCCGCCTGCTGTGGCCAGCGTGCGCCCGTCGGGGCTGAAGGCCAATGAAAAGACTTGTTCCGCATGCCCTGTCAGGGGATCGCCGAGGCGAACGGGGTTGGCTGGGTCGGTGATGTTCCACAGCAGTGCCGTCCGGTCGGAACTCCCTGTCGCGAAGGCGCGGCCGTCGCCAGAAAACGCTATCGCTGTGACGGCGTTGGAATGCCCGCCCAGAACGCCGAGAGGGGAGGTCGCAGTGCGGTCCGACAAGTCCCACAGCTGCACTCCACCCCTCGCGCCGGCCACGGCCAGGATTCGGCCGTCGGGGCTGAGGGCCATCTTGATGGATGCTAGTCCTCCCTGAAGTACGGGCCTCTCCAGGCGAACTGGTCTCGCCGGGTCGGTGACGTCCCACAGCCGGCCGCCCACGCCAACGAGGGCCCTGCCCCGGCCCTGACCGTTGGCAGACACGGTGGGAGAGGACCGGCCGGAAAAGCCCTCCAGAGATGTGCCCACGCGAGTGGGGCTGGCGGGGTCGGAGATGTCCCACATGCCCACCACCGTTATCCCGGGGCCTGTGGCCGCACGGCTCTTGGCTCGCACCGTGATGAGTGTCCGCCCATCCGGGTGGAAGGCCACCGTGTAGGCAGCGCCGCTTCCGTTGCTGGGAATCTGCCCCACTGGCCGCGGGCTCGACTGCCTGTTGGCATCCCACAGACGTACCGTCCCGTCCTCGCCGGCTGTAGCCATGACACGCCCGTCCCGGCTGTAGGCCACCGAATAAAGAGCACCGATATCACCCGCTCGGATGGTCGATGACGTCGGCGGACCGTTCGAATCGGTGACGTCCCAGAGTCGCACGGTCCCGTCGTAGCCAGCACTGGCGAGGGTATTGCCGCTGGGATCGTAGGTCAGCGCGTGAACGACACCCTTGTGACCGCGCAGAGCTGTGGAGAGTGGTGCGCCTGAGGCGTTGACGAGTGCCGTGTACGTGGGCGGCGAGGCGTGCGTCCGGTATGCAGCCAATTCCAGTTGAGCGGCCAACGACGCATCGGTGGTACGCAACAGTTCCGCTTCCGCGATCAGCCTGCTGGCCACTGCTGCATCACGTTGGGCCTGTGCGGCGTCACGCTGCCGGAACGCGTCCGCCGCGGCACCGCCGGCCAGGAGAACCAGGGTGACGAGCACGGCGATGAAGCCGCGGCGCCGCAGTGTCGTGCGGCGTTCCTGTCCGAGCGAGGCGCGCACGAACCGGGATGCGGCAGGGCTCAGGCCGAACGAGGGTTGGGTCGCCCAGCTGCGGACCGCTTCCAGGCGGTTCCCGCGGTACAGCACGGACCGGTCGCGCCTGTCACGCTCCCAGATGACGGCCGTGTGCTCCAGTTCCTGACGGATCAGATGGCTGACCCGGTCGGTGTCGACCCACGAGCGAAGACGGGGCCACGCATGCAACAGTGCCTCGTGGGTAATCTCCACCAGGTCCTGATCCTGTGTGAGTAATCGGCTGTGCGTGAACGCATCCATGGCAGCTTGGGCCAGAGCAGGGTCGAGACCTCCCAGGAGATCGCCTCGCCCCATGGGTCGCCGGGTGTCCTCAACACCGTCGCCGATCCTGATCAGGCGAAGGAAGAGCACACGAGCCACCATCTGGGCGTCACGCCCCAGCCCGGCGTGCACACGTTCGGCCGTGTCGGCAACGGCATCGTGAATGCCACCAGTAGCTCGGTAGCCCTCCACAGTCAGAGTGCTGCCGTGCCGTTGCAGCCACGTGGCCCGCAGCGCATGGGCCAGCAGCGGAAGTCGCCCTGGCTTGTACCCCCGCTCACATCTCTCGGTGTCACCGGCCGTCGTGGCACCGAGGTCGCGCAACAGGAGCTCGATCAGGCCGGGCTCGACCTCCAGCCCCGCCTCCTCGGCGGGGTAGAGGATCGCTTCACGCAGCTCGACCTGCGTCATGGGGTTGAGGAGAAACTGGTCGGACTCGAGAACGCCCCTGAGTCGGGGGTGCCCGACGCATGGTTCGTAGAAGTCGGCACGCAGCCCGTACACGACCGCCGCCAGCGGCTCGTCGCCCGGTCCAGCGACGCTGATCTGTGAGAGGAAGCTGAGAAATTCGTCCCTCTCCTTGTCGTCCGTGCACAGGGTGAACAACTCTTCGAGCTGATCCACGACCACCATGAGGCGCATGTTCACCGGCCCGCCTTCACCACGGGGTGTGCGCACCACGTCGCGTAACGACTGGGCGTAGCCCTCGGGATCAGCCGTCAGCTGATCGGCAATGTCATCGGCGCCGGTTCCGGTGACCATCGCGAGCTGTGCGGCCAGCGCTTGCATGGGCCGGGCGGTGGGAGTGAACGCAAGGACGGGCCAGTACCGTGAGCCGGGCAAAGCCCCGCCTCTGAGCGCGGGGAGCAGGCCGGCCATCAGCAGTGACGACTTGCCGGCACCGGATGAGGCGACCACGGCCAACGGCCCGCCCACCCTCAGCCGTTCGTCCAGCCGCCCTGTCAGAAGCGCTGTCGCGCTTTTCCTGCCGAAGAACCAGCGGGCATCCGCTGTGCCGAACGAAGCCATGCCCGGGTACGGGCATTCGTCCCCCAGCCCGTCCGCATCGGTTCGGCGGACGCTGCGCGCACCGTCTCGGTAGTGCAGGTGCAGGTCGCCCTCTGTAACAAACTGATCCCCCGCCGCCTGGTAGAACCGGCTGTCGTCAGACGCACTGCCCTGGAGATGAACGTGGGGTTCCTCGCGGTACGGCTTCTCTGGCGAGGTCATCGCTCGGTGATGTGCTGGTCCCTGCCCGCCTGGTAGACCTTGGCGTGTCCCGAAGCCCGTGCCCGCATGTCGACAGGTCCCGCCCCGGCCCGGTCTTCGGCTGCCGCAGATTGAAGCTCCGCCACCATGCGTCGTAACTCCTCGGCCAGCTCAGGGTCAGCAGCCAACAACCGCCGGAGCCGGCCGTGCCACTCGCCCACCAAGTGCTGTTCTGCCTCCCCGTCTTGAGTCTGACGGGCAGTCAGTAGCTCCGTGCGAGTCTCGACCAGCTCCGCCTCCACCACCTCGGCCCGATCTGGGTGGACTCGCTGCCAGAGCCTTCCCACCAGACTCTTGACGTTCTCCCACCCGTCCGTCGCCAGCACACCCACCATGGTCGTCGCCGCCGACGAGGCCAGTGCCGCCAATTCCGGATCCATTGGGCCCCCTCACCCGTTGTCCTGTCGATTCACTTAAGCGTGATGAGTCATATCGTGCAACAGTGCGCCAGTAACACATGGGCGACGGCCCACCAACTCCATGGGCACGGCCCCCTCAAACAGTGGCTCCCTGCGGCCGTGAGGTGGGCGCCTCGCCCGGGACAGCGAACCAGTGAGCCTTTTCCGAGCCGGCGGTGGCTGACCGTGAGCTGGACATGCCTGCGCAACGACGAAGCTCCTGGTAGACGGGTTCTCGACCAAGATCACTCGTGTCTGCCAGGAGCTTCGCGTGCTTGTCCACCCTTCCCCAAGCTCTCGGCTTCGCTCGAGCAGGGGAGGCCCCATTCGATCGACCTGTCCAATCGCACCCTTCAGTACCTGGCGGGGCGGCTCCGGGCTCGGCGGCGGGCGATCGGGACGCGGTGGCGGCGTCTTCCCGCCTCGCGGCAGGCCCTGCTCGCCCTGGCCCACCTGCGGTGCGGCGACACCCACGCCCGGCTCGCCACCGGGTTCGGCATCGGGATCGCGACCGTCTACCGCTGCATACGTGAAGCCGTCGAGGCCCTGGCCGCCATCGCACCGTCCCTGGCCGAGGCGATGCGGACGATCCGGGAGAAGGCGTTCGTCATCCTGGACGGCACCCTGCTGCCGATCGACCGCATCACCGCCGACACCCCCTACTATTCCGGGAAACACAAGCGTCACGGCATGAACGTGCAGGTCCTGACCGATCCGTTCGGACGGTTGCTCCGGGCCTCGCCGGCTCTGCCCGGCTCGACTCACGACCTGACCGCCGCGCGACAGCACGGGATCGTCGAAGCCCTCACCGAAGCCGGACTCGGATGTTGGGCGGACAAGGCGTATCAAGGCGCCGGCGGACCCGTCCGGGTACCGTTTCGGGGCCGCCGACTCAAGAGATGGAAGCGCCGCCACAACACCACCCACGCCAAGATCCGCTGCCTTGGCGAGCAGGCCATGGCCACCCTCAAGGGGTGGCGTCTCCTGCGGAAGCTCCACTGCAGCACCAACCGGATCACCGACGTCGTGCAGGCCGTCCTCGTCCTTCACCTCGCATCAACGTGAGGCTGGAAAGTGCTCACTGATCGACAAAGCCATCGAGCGCAGCGCGCTGACATCCGTGGTCCCCGGGGCAGCCATGGGTCCGCCTCACCATGGCCGACGCCCCTCACGTTCCGGTCCCGCGGATCATGGCTGAGCTATTCTCCGCGCATGCGCAGACAGTTCACCGGCTGGCCGGAGCAGGCCATGGACGTGTTGTGGCAGCTCCAGGGCGAACCGACCAGAGCGACCCGGGAGCGCTGCCGCGCGGACCGTGAGCGCCTGGTCAGGCAACCGATGATCGCCCTGCTCAACGAGGTCGCGGACACCGACCCCCGGTACGAGGACTTCTCCGTCTGGCACTACCGCACCGACTCCTGGTGGTGGCAGAACCAGAGCGCGGTGATCCGACTCGGCCGCAAGGTCGAGATCGGTCTCCGGTTCTCCCTGGACGGCCTGCGGATCCAGGGCGCCTGGTGGTATCCCGACCCCGGCCAGGTGGACATGTTCCGCAAGGCCGTGGCCTCCGAGGGGAGCGGCCGAGAACTGTCCACCATCGTCGAGGACGTGCGACGCAAGGGCTACGACATCTCCGGGGACGTGATGAAACGCCCCCCGCGCGGCTATCCGGCGGACCACTCCCGTGCGGACCTGCTGCGCCACCGTTCGCTGATCGCCGCCCGTCCTCTCGGGTACGAGGAGTGGCTGCACACTCCCGAAGCGGTCGAGCGGGTCCTCTCGGCCGCCACCGACCTGGACGCCCTGCTGATGTGGCTGGCCCGCCACGTCAAGCTCGCCGCCTGACATCACCCGGGCTTCTGAAGCCGGTTGCCCCATAGCGGATGGCTCGCAGAGTGGCCACTGGGAGCTGGGCGAACGGCGCGGGAGTGCGTGAGCGTTTGGTTTGCATATTGGGTGCATTGCGATGGCTCTAGGCGGTCAAGCGCGGGTGCCTGAGCAGTGATTCACCGGGAAAGTGGCTTATGCGGCAATCCGTGGGCCAGTAATGCACCGGCTTTCCCCCCAAGAGCTCCCGTCTCATTCAGAAACTATCTGGTTCATACGGGTCTGCGAACCCGCGCCCCAGTCCACCAGATACCTCCGCACACGCCCTGTCCAGGTCGGCCGCCGCCACATACCCAGGCATCATGCAGCACTCACAGCCCTACCCAAGCGACCTGCCCGACGCCCGCCGGGAACTCATCCGCCCCACCCTGGAAGCCTGGCGCCAAGCCCGCGCCGGCATCCGCAAGCCCACCCACGACCTACGCACCCTGATGAACACCATCCTCTACGTCGACCGCACCGGCATACCGTGGCGCTATCCGCCCCACGACTTCCCGCCCCACCAGACCGTCTACGGCTACTTCGCCCGCTGGGAAGCCGACGGAATCTTCGACCAACTCACCAGCATCCTCCGCGGCAAAGTCCGCCAAGCCGAAGGCCGCGCGAGCCGGTCCAGCGCCTGCCTGATCGACAGTCAGAGCGTCAAAACCTCCGCCACCGTCCCGCTGACCGGCCAAGGTATCGACCCGCCCAAGAGGATCATCGGACGCAAACGGCACATCGTCACCGACACTCTCGGCCTCCTGCTGACCGTCGCCGTCACCGCCGCAAGCGTCCACGACTCCGCGGCCGGCACCCAGCTCACGACCAAGACCGCCGCACTCCACCCGACCGTCACCAAAGCCTGGGCCGACAACGGCTACAAGACCAAAGCCGTGGAACACGCAGCCCAACCAGGCATCGACCTTGAGATCGTCCAACGCGATCCCACCACCCGAGGGTTCCAGCTGCCCGTAGGGCGCGGAGTAGACCCGGTGCCGGGGGACGCGCAGAGCGACCTCGCCGTGGGTGGCGCAGCGGGCGCGGTACACGGCGAAGTCCACGCCCTCCCCGGCGAGGCCGAGGAGTTCGAGCCCTTGCTCCTCGGACACCCGGGCAGCCACCTTGAGGGTGTCCAGCTCTCCGTGCTGGGGGCCGGTCGTCACTGGGCGGTCCTTCCGGCGGGGATCGGGATCCGGGCGGCCAGGGCGGCGAAGTCGTCCAGGCTGGTGACGTGCGGGTCCGCGAAGTCGGGGAAGCGAGCGTAGCGGTCGAGCAGGACGGGGTGCAGACCCGCCCCCTGGGCTCCCTCGACGTCGATGACGACCGAGTCGCCGACGAAGACGCACTCCTGCGGCGGACGGGCGAGCCGTTCGCAGGCGAGGGCGAAAATCTCAGGTCGGGGCTTTTCCAGCCCGACTTCGCTGCTGATGACGACGGTGTCGAAGAGCCCCGTGAGGCCGGTGCCGTCGAGGACGTCGCGCAGCCACCGGTCAAAGTTGGAGACCAGGGCGAGCTGGTGGCCGGCCTCGCGTAGGGACCGCAGGCACGGTACGGCATCGGGGTAGGCGCGGTACCGCGCCGGATCGAGGATGTGCCGGGCATCGCCTCGGCCGCCTCGGCCGAGGCGATGCCCCCGGCCCTGTGCAGCGCCTCGCGGCAGAACCGGCTCCACATGGCCAGCTGCCGCTCGGGATCGGGTTCGTCGTCGGGCCAGTCCCCTTCGGCACCGATGGCCCACAGCGCATGGCGGACGGCAGCCGTGTCGGGAGCCCCGGCCTCGCCGAGCCAGGCGGTGGAAAGGACCTCGGGTATCGAGGGGACGAGCTCGATGAGGGTGTCGGCGGCGTCGAAGGGAACGGCGGGCAGAGCGGGGCCGGGCGTCGGTACGGAGGTCATCGCAGCTCCTCGTTGGTGATGAGCATGGTGCACAGGCCGCCCCGGGTGGCCTCGGCGGCGCGGTGGGCCGCTTCGGCGTCGGGCCGGTTCAGGACAAGGGTGTTCTCCGAGCCGGAGAAGTAGTCGCTCATCAGCACGGCGGTGGCCGGACGTCCGCTCAGCCGGGCGGCGCGCAGGGCGAGTTCGACGTCACCCTTGTACATCTCGACCAGCACGCAGGTGATTCCGGCGGTGAGGTAGCAGGTGAGCTCGCCGAGGAACTGCTCGGCGGGAAGCTTGTGCCGGCTGTGCAGGCCGGAGAAGTAGGCGAAGGAACGCGCGAACGGGTCGGTGCGGAAACGGTCTGCGTTGCGGGAGGCGGCGAGCAGACCGATCGGCACGCCGGGGGTGACTCGGATCTCCCGGTTGGTGACGGGCAGGCCGTCCAGGACGTCGTAGGCGTCCGGGTTCCCTTCGATGAGCAGGCCGACCCGGCCGATGCCCTTCTCGTGGCGGAACAGCCGGGCGACGTGGTGCCGGGAGGCCTCCAGCGTCGCCGCGTGCCGCTGTTCAAGTGCGGAAACGCTTTCCTTCAGGCCCTGCACCGCTTTCTGATATCCCGTCAGCGGCTCAGTGACCTCGGCCGGCAGTCCGGCGGTGTCCTCCTCGGTGAGGTCGCGCAGCAGGCCGAGCCGGGATAACGCGCGCTGCCGGTCGCCCACGTCGCCCTGACGAAGCATCTTCGCCAGTCGATCGGCCAGTTCGACGGCATGGCCGGTCGCGGCCCTCGTCGCGGAGAGCTCGGCGGTGAGGTCGTGCACCAGCGGATCCAGTGTGTCCAGTGCGAAGCCGGCCTGCCGGAGGAGCCCGTGGCTCATCGCGGTCCAGGTTTCAGCCATGGCTCGTCCCCCATTGCGCACAGCACGCCACCGGACCTCTGGTCGCCGCCGGTCAGGGATGCGGGACTGGCGCCTCGCGCCACAGCGTCACATGCCCCGGCGGAAGACCTCGAGCCGGTAGCTCCGTGCAGTCCCCCGGATTCGTACTCGGTGGAGAGCACTCGGCTCGACTACGTGTTTCCAAGATCTGATCGCATGTGATCGCAGACAAGTGCCGTGGACCGAGGCGGGTTTCGCACTTCCACACACTGCGGTAACCGCATCCGTCGCAGGTGGTGCACTTTCCATTGCCCCTGCAGCGCTGGCACCTGTTCCACATGGTGAGTCCTCTTTTCGTTACTGCCTCGTCGGTGGTTGATGACGTTCGTCGGCAGGCGGCGTCCGGCCGACCACGGCCGTCGTCAGTCGGTGCAGTTCGCGCAGGGGCATCACCGACGAGGCTCTTGCCTGGCGCCCCACCTCCTGACTGTCCGGCGCGGAACGACAAGTGTCAGTCGGTGTCTCATTTCGGCGGATTGGAGGTATACGGTCCCCAGGGCAGGCAGGGTGTGTACGGCGCGTGACCCCAGGCGACGCATCCCAACCCAAGAGCCAGAGGGATCGCGCCAGCCCTTTCCGGCAGAGGAGGAGACCGCATGGAACTGCCCGCACGGAGCGCATCGGCCGACGGCAGCGGCACCACGGACCAGGAACGGTGGCTTCACCTGGCACCGCAGGACGTCGTGTTCGACCGGGTGGAGTTCGTCGGCCTCTACGCGGTGCTGCGGTGGCACACCACCCGGGGCGGCTTCGCCCTGGTGCGAGATCGGCGTCGACAACCCGGACCGGCGCCGTCGGCGCCACCCCGAACCAACTGGTCGCTGAACAGCGTCCCGCTCAGGGATGCCGGGACGCGCAGAACCACGAGGAAGAGGGCGGCGAGGGCGGCCGCTCATGGTGTGGGGCGGCGGGTGTTCGGTGTGATCGGGGCGGGGGAGGCGAGAGCCTCGGGGGTGGTGGTCCACTCCGTTCCTCCGCCCGGTGGCCGCAGCCACGCCCCCGGTGCCGGGTTCTTGCCGTCGGGGGCGAGCAGGCCGATGGTCTCGGTGAACGCCTCCGGATCGGGCCGGGCCCAGGGCCTCCGGCAGGTGCGACCGCACTGCGAAGGAGACCCCGGCTGCGCAACCGTTCGAGACCGATACGAGTCTAGGGACCGGAAAACTTTTCCCCTGGAAGTCACCGTCCGTTCTCCCGCGTCCCAGCAGAGGATCTCTCCATGCCGATACCCCCGCACCACCGTCGCGCCCCCCGTGCCGTTGCCGCCGCTCTCGGCGCCGTCGGCCTGGTCGCACTGGCCACGGCTCCTGCCGCCTTCGGCGATGAAACCGCACCCGAACTGGTCGTCGGAGGCGTCGAGCCGGTCAAGGGGTTGAAGCCCGGGGGCGGCTTCGATCTGTCGGCAACCGTGGCGAACAAGGGCACCGGGGCAGCCGAGAAGGTATGGGTCTCCTACGCCGTCACCCGAGGACTCGCCTTCGCGGAGGTTCCCTCCAACTGCCTGACACAGCAGGTCCGTTCCTACGACGAGATGCCCGAGAGATGGATCGCGGTGTGCGCGTTCGACCAAGTGGTGGAGCCGGGCACCGTCTACACGCCCGAGAAACCTCTCCGCGTCGAGGCACTGGACCGCGCGCTCAACGACGAGCTGCGCGTGAATGTCTGGGACGGCGATCCCGGAGCGGACGAGAACGGCACCACGCCGGTGGCGGGAACCGCACCGGCGGTGAAACTGGTCGAGGGACAGGCCGGGAGCGAGGGGTCCGCACGAGTGGTCAGCGTGCCCATCAGCACCGTCAACACGGCCGACTACCAGGTGACGGGTGCCGCGCTGAAGGGGAGCGTCGGTGACAAGGTGACGATGAAGGTGAAGTTCACCAATGCCGGGCCCGCATGGATCATGCCCAGACCGGGGGACCGGTCCGTCAGCGTCATGATCACGCCTCCCGCCGGGACGTCGGTCATCAAGCGCGGCCAGTTCTGCCGGGCCGAGGGCAAGGGGTACGTCTGCGGCATGCGGTCGATGAACGAGGGCGGCCAGGAGACCTACACCTTCGAGTTGAAGATCGACAAGCGGGTGACGAACGCCAAGGGCCAAGTGGCCCTGAGCACCGAGGCACGGCCGTTCGACCCCAACAAGGCCAACGACAAGGCCGACATCACGCTGGACGTCACGGGTGGAGGACCGACCGGCTCGACGGGCGGCCCGGCCGACATCTCGGGCGGCTCGTCGACGGCCGGTGACGACGGGACCACGACGAACGGCGACAGCCTGGCGGAAACCGGCTCCTCGACGCTGCCGCTCGCGGGAGCGGCTGCCGCAGCGGTGGCCGCGGGCGCGGGCACGCTCCTCGTCGTGCGCCGTCGCCGGGCCCGGAGCATGGGCTGACGACCGCCCGGCCGCCAGGAACCGTCCTGATTGATCTTGTGGGGCGGATCGTGGCGAGCCGACGGACGCGGCGTGGGAGCGGGCAGCGCCTCCGTTGCCGGGTGTCGGTGGGTGGGGCCGACGGCCTGGAAGCCGTAGGCACACTCCCGCTCTGCACCAAGAACGCTGTCGTACTCGTCCGGCGCGCGGAAGCCGACGGCCAGATCGACCACCTTCGCGATGACCCAGGTGAGGACGGAGAGGAAGGCCATCACGGAGACGATGGCGAGGAGGGTGCCGCCGGGCCGGGCGATGCGCAGACCGGTGGCGAGGACCCGGCATTCGTGGCGCTCCCTGCGGGCGAGCCGCCCCTCCGTCAGGGTGTCGCCGACGACTACGGTCGCGCCGAGCTCGTCGTCGATGCACTCGACATGGCCCACGGCCGGGGCGGACTGGAGTCCGGCTGTGTGATCCACAGCGATCGCGGCAGCGAATATACGTCGACCCAGTTCCGGGAAAGAATAGAGAAGTTGGGGCTACGGCAGAGCTGCGGACGCACCGGATCATGCTTCGACAACGCCGCCGCGGAAAGCTTCTGGGCCCTACTCAAAGAAGAGATCGGCACCCGCACCTGGCCCGACCGCGCCACCGCCCGCGCGGAGGTCTTCAACTTCATCGAGGCCTTCTACAACCGCCGCCTGCGCAAGCACAAGACCTTCGGCTATCTCACCCCGGCCGAGACCAGGCAGCGGCATCAACACGCCCTCGCGGCATAACGATCACATGTCCGAGATCACGGGGAAACTTCATCCGCCACCTTCGCCAGGCCCTTGGACATGGCCAGATCTCTGGTCCACTGACGCCCCTTCATACGGCACACCCCATGTCCCGGGACCTGCCGTCCCGGACGACGGCCTCGCGGTCCGAGCAGGCAGCCACCTGAGCTTCGTGCGTGACCAGGATGACGGCCGTGTCGGCGGTGCGGGCGGTCTCAGTGAGCGGTTTCATGACGCGCTCACCATTCAGCGAGTCGAGCGCGCCGGTGGGCTCGTCGGCGAACAGCACCTGCGGGTTCGTGACGAGGGCGCGGGCCACGGCGACGCGCTGGCCCTGACCGCCGGAGATCTCGCCCGGACGCTTCTTTCGCCGGGCCCTCGACCTCAAGCCGCTCCATCCACGACACGGCCGTGCTCTCGGCACTCCTGCGGGAGGCACCGGCCAGGCGCAGGGCCACGTTCTGCGCACAGGTCAGTTCGGGCACCACCTGTCCGAACTGGAAGACGAACCCGAACTTGGACCGCCGCAGCAGACTACGCTTGGCATCGCTCATGCCGGCCATCTCTCGGCCGTCGTACGTGATCGACCCGGAGTCGGGCGCCACGATGCCGGCGAGACAGTGCAGCAGGGTCGACTTGCCGGAGCCAGAGGGGCCCATCACGGAGACGATCTCGCCCGGGTGGATGGAGAACTCCGCGCCGTCGAGGGCGACGGTCGGTCCGTAGGCCTTGCACAAGTCCTCGGCGGCCAGAAGGGGACGGGGAGGAGTGGTCACTTGACCACCACCTCGGCGAGACTGCCGAGACGGGCTGCGGTCGGCTCCAGCCAGCGGAGAGCGGGTTCGAGGTGAAACAGGGCGTGGGCGCATGTCTGGCCGCCCTGCAGCAGGCGGGACATCGCTGAGTAGACCTGATCGTAGGGCAAGGGCCAGTCGTTACCCTATGGCTCGTCAAGGGCCCGCTTGAGGTCGTAGCCGTGACGTGGCCCGGATCCAGGGAGCCCCGTGAGGGTGTGAGCGATTGCCATGCGAGCACTATGCCTAGTGTGCATCCACTGCATGTATACATGCTAGGTATAGCTGCTGGGTGGGGCGCGTGGCCTGCCCCTGAGCGATCAGACTCTTTGCGTTCGCGGGGGAGATCAGATCCGGCCCGCCGCACGGTCCGGATCTGGCCGATGATTCTCGGCGGCGACCCAGCCGGCTCTGTTCGTGACAACAGGTTCTGGCGCAACTTCTGCTTGCGCCGTGAGGTGCTCTTGGTTCGACCGGAGGTGAAAGACCTGCACCAACCCGCTGCCGAGGCAATCGGGTTGAAGCTGAGGGCAGCCTGAACCGGGGGATGGCGCGGAGGGCGAGAGCGTTCCTGGCAGCGCCGGACGTGTCCAGGACTACCAGATGGTGACCACACAGTGGTGAGTGACGTGCCCACGCCCGCCGCTGCGGACCTGACGGCCGAGTCTGGAAGTGATCACTGCCGAGGCGACGTCAGTGAGCGCTCTGCCTGGGATATTTCGGGGCGCTCTTCGCGGCCAGGGGCTTACACTCCTCAACCGTGCCTACCAACGCAGAGATAATCAGTCTGGCCCTGGACCGGATCACGTCGGGATACGTCTTTCCTCAGCGAGTCGCGGAGATCGAGGGTGCGATT
>NZ_JBSFFY010000078.1:0-24982 GCF_053596315.1 Streptomyces sp. NPDC001732 | reverse complement strand
GATCCCGCTCCCCACCGACACCGCAGCCCAGCGCCAGCGGCTCACGCTCCATGATCATCTCAATGTGGGTTTCGCAGGCATCTTGGCTCGACCCCGTGTACGGCAGGAGATCGCCGCTCGGCAGCCGGTAGACCAGCCCCGCCGAGGTCACCAGCAGTTTTCCGTCGGGGCTGGACGTCATGCGACCCTCGGCGCCCAGCGGGCGCGTCGTCATCGTTCCGCGCCGCAGATCCCAGGAGCGGGTCACCGCGGAGTCACGGCCCAGCTCGTCGGAGACCAGCAGCGACCGGCCGTCCGGAAGAAAGAGCAGACCGCCCCACCCTGTCTCAAGCAGCGCGTGGGATATGAGCGGCAGGCCGCCCGGTTCGTCGGCGACATCCCGCAGGACACGGGCCGTCAGGGCCCGCTCCACGATGAGTCCATCGAGCGCGGCGGGCCGGACGACGGCCTCGCGCAGTTCCTCCGGCGTCATGGGGCCGACGAGGAGCGTGGCGCCTTGTGCCGCCTCGGAGAGCGGACCGTACTGGGCCAAGTGGCCGTAGAAGTCCGAGCGCACCGCGAGTACGACCCGTCCACCGTGCTCGGAGCGGACGATGTCGAGCAACAGGTCGACGAAGCGGTCACGTTCGGACGAGTCCGTGCAGAGGGTGAAGACCTCCTCGAACTGGTCGACGACGATCAGCACGCCCGGCGGAGCACCGTCGAGGTGTGCGTGGGTAAAGGCCGGACGCGGCCCCGGCGCGAGAATCCGTATCGCGGAAGGCGACCGCTCCCCCGCCCCGGGCCGGTGCAGCCGGGGCACCAGCCCGGCCCGCAGCAACGAGGACTTGCCGCTCCCGGAGGGGCCGACCAGAAGCACCAGGCGGTGATCCGCAACCAGTTCCGCAAGACGGGCGGTCAGCCGCTCGCGCCCGAAGAAGCGCTCCTGGTCCGCAGTCTCGAAGCGGGCCAGACCCCGATAGGGCGGATCGCCGACGTCGTCCTGGGCGCGCGCTTCCTCTGTTGCCTCCGCTTCCGCCTCGCGCCAGCGTTCCTCCCACTCCGCGAGGATTCCGCCGCAGGCCCGGCATAGGCCAGAGCGACGGGCAGGGAGGGAAGGCGTTCGCCGGCGGCGGCCTGGGCGAGGGTGGCCGTGGAGTAGTGCGCCCGGGCGGCCACCCGCTACGACAAGACCGCCACCATCTACCTCGCCGACCTCCACATCGCCGGCATCTTCATCTGGTCGGCAAGATGACCCGAAGAAACGGCCCAGGCAGGCCCACCAGCCTTTCCGCTACCAGGCCAGGGGTTCGCCCTTCTGGAAGAAGCCGCCGGTGGGGCTGGAGTCGGGCAGGGTGGCGGCCCAGACGATGCCGGCGGCGCCTTAGTCGACGGGGGCGCCACCCGGGCCGCCCATGTCGGTGGCGATCCATCCCGGACAGACAGCGTTGACCAGGATCCGCTCGGCGCGCAGTTCGTCGGCGAGCTTGCGGGTCAGTGCGTTGAGGGCGGCCTTCGAGACTCCGTAGGCAGGGGTGCCGCCGGACATGAGTTCCAGGGAACCGGATTCGCTGGACACGTTCACCACGCGGGGGTGGGGTGATCGGCGCAGCAGCGGCAAGAATGTCTGCGTGGTTCGCCAGGCGCCGAAGAGGTTGGTCTCCAGGGTGTGGCGGACCTCGTCGAGGTCGGTGGAGACGGCTCGCTGAGCGGTGTCGTAGTTGATGGCCGCGTTGTTGACGAGGACATCGAGACGCCCGAACTCCTCTTCCACGCGACGGGCGAGGGCGCGGATGTCGTCGGTGTCGGTCACGTCCAGCCGGCATGGCAACAGCCTGCCGGGCACTTCGGGGGCCAGCTCGGCGACGGCCCGTTCGGCCTCCTCCGGATGGTGGGCGGACAGCAGGACGGCGTGACCGAGTCCGGCGAGCTGGCGCGCGGTCTCGCGGCCGATACCCCTGTTGCCGCCCGTGACCAGCGATACCGGTGCAGCGGTGCTCATGCTCTTTCCCCTTGCGTGGACCATTCGGAGTCGGGCAGCACGCTATGCCGTCGCCTCGTGTACAGGGATCAGGCCCGGGGCGCAGACGGGCCGCGGCCTTGGACGTAGTTCTCACGGACCACCACCGTCGGACAGCAGTGCAACACGGCCGAGCGCCGCATCAACAAACTCAGCAGTGGCGCGGCCTGGCCACTCGATACGACAAGACCACCACCGTCTACCTCGCAGCCATCTTCAGCTGGTCGGCGAGGTGATCCGTAGGAAACGGCCTGGGACCTGACCCGCACGGCACCGGCCCGCAACTGCCGACACCCGGCCCGGGACCGGAGCGCTCGGCTCCCGGCACAGCGGCATCGGTATGGATATGCGCAGAATGCCTTCTTTGCACCCGACCAGTCCTGCGGTGTCACGCCTCGGACTTGCCTGAAATGACAGGTATGGGGCCCATCGATACGTTCGCTGCAAGTCGGCCGCCCGGTCGGCTTCTCTGAGACGGAGAGAAGTGACATGTCTTCGCGTACCTTCACTGTGGCGGCCGCCGTAGTCAGCACAGCGATCCTTGCCACCGGCATCACCTATGCCTCGTCCGACGGATTCACCCGGGCCGAACCGGCCGCCGAGCGGGCCGAGCAGCCCGCTCACCGGGCCGCCCCGCCTGCCCGGCCGGCCGCCCCCGCACCGGCCCCCCTCGGCAACGAAGGCGGAATGGAGGGCAAGGGAGACAAGGGGGATAAGGGGGATAAGGGGGATAAGGGTGGCGGCTACGAGGGTTCCGACCGCGGAGGGCGCGACGACGAGGGCGGCGACCGGGGCGGGCGCGACGAGGGCGGCGACCGGGGCGGGCGCGACGAGGGCGGCGACCGGGGCGGGCGCGATCGCGGCTACGACGGGAAGCGGGAGGAGAGGATCTACTTCAACGAACGGGAGTACCCCGCCTATTCGGGGGGATGCGTCTCCGCGGCCAGCGGGCTGGGATCGACCAGCTTCAGCATCTACAACAACAGCCGGAATGCGGTCGAGGTCTTTCGGGGGTTCGCCTGCGACGGCGGTTCTCCGGTCGCCACGGTCGGCCCCTATGGCAGCACCTACGGCGTCGCGACGCCCAACGTCCAGGGCGGCGGGTTCATCGACAACGGCGTCGTGGGCAGCTTCCGGGTGATCGGCCACGACGAGTGGTGACGGCCCGTACCCCCGAGCGCAGCCGGTAACTCTCAGCTCCTGGACAGAGCGGCTTCAGCAGCTTGCGCATGTCGTCGAAGACCACGGTGTCCGGGCCTTCCGGCCCGTGCGCGGGGCCGGCCCGCCCACGTGGCCGAAGGCTCGCATCCCGGATGAGCAGGCGGCCTGCACACCGTAGGTGGGGACTGTCAATCGAACGGCCCTGTCTCACTTCCGGTGGTGACGCAGAGTCGTCACGAAAGTGCCTCCTGACCAGGAACGGTGAACCTTGCTGAGGGGTTCTGCCGGTCCAGTTGGAAGGCACTTTCTGCGTGAAGGCCATCGGTTCGCGTCCCGAGGTCCTGGTTTCGGCGGACGGTTCGGTGGTGGTGGGGCATGCCGGTGCACGCTTGCTCGCGGATCCGGCCGATGCGACCGGGCTGACGTCCGCGTGCTCGACCGTGCTTTGGCCGGTGCGGCCGCGTGGGACCGGGCACGAACCCGGCCGGGCCGCCGTGGACCTCGCGGTGATGATCGCCGACGGTGGTGAGACGATCACTGATCTCGCGGTGCTGCGGGACCAGGCCGGGGTGTTCGGGCCGACGGTATCCACGGCCACCGCCAGGCGGCTGCTCGCCGAGAGCGACGACACGGTCCTCGCTCGCGGCGCAGGAAGGAAGGGCATCTGGACGGTGACGGAGATGCCGCCGACCGACCTCGGCTGCTCCTGGGCCGACGTCGTCGCACTCGCCGAGCGGGAGGGCACGCCCGTTCTGGAGGACGTGCCCGCGCGGGACGACGTCCAGAAGGCGGGCGGGGACGGCGACTAGCGTGGGAACCCACCAGAGGGGGACATGATGTCGAACGAAACCACTGTCGGCCTGATCCGGGCGCTGATCGAGAACATCGGCGGCCCCGATGTCGACTGGGACGGCTGGGATTCCTTCGCGATGATCCTCCAGTTCCCCGACGGCAAGTTCAACGAAGCGCACGGCTACCTCTACTCGCCCGACGGCACCATCTCCGCCGTGGCCGCGGATCCGTGGGAGGTCGAGGCGGCGGTGAAGGCGTACACGGACGGCTACTACCAGCCCGGTGACGCACTGCCGATGAAGATCCTCGTGCAGTTCGACCGCACGAAGGGCAAGTACAACGTGTCGTTCGAGGAGACCGACGAGACGCGCTGGAAGATGACCCCCCGGAACTTCAGGACGATCCACGACGAGCTGCGCCCGGCATTCGACTGACCTGGGCTCCGGAGTTTCCCCGCTGGGCGACGCCGAGGCCGCGTCGGGCGGGAGCCTGCGTCACTCGGCGTGCAGCGCGATGACGTCCGCCCACGAGCAGCGCACGTCGATACCGGGCACGGGCCGCCAGTCTTTCGCGCGCCGCTTGGACACCCATGCGGGTGGTTCGGACACCCAGCTCCTGGGCACGACGTGCAGGGCGAGCGACACGGCACCGGCGTTCTCGTCGCCGGTGCGCGCGAGTGCGAGCCCGAGGTCCTCGGAGCAGGTCCAGCAGTCGACCTTCGTCGCGCCCGCCGAGCGGAGCGCGGCCGTGTACGACCCGATGCTGTCGGACCGCTCGGCCTCGAGGTCGAGCACGCGCCAGGGGCCCGCCCAGTACATGCACGTCTCCTGCATGCGGGAGGAGAGTTCCGCGATCCGCTCGGGCGATGCGTCGGGGTCCCGATGCTCGCTCAGCGGATCGCCGCTCCAGGCGAGCGGGAGGATCCGGGCTCGGCCCCGGCCGCGCACGAGGACCGGGATGTCGGGTGCGACCCAGCCGTCGTGCTCCGCGTCGAGCGCGGCCGACGGCGGGCCGTCCGGCCGCCGCATCGCGACCAGCCCTTCGTCGGGCAGGATCGCGCCGGCCAGCAGAGCCCCGGGCCCGAAAGCCGTCGCCGTGTCCATCGGTATCAGCGCTTCACCCGTGCCCGGACATCAGTGCCCGATCACGCCCTGCACGTCGACCGCGACCTGGATCGCGATGCCGTCGCCCTGGGTCTTGCCGATGCAGTCGCCGACCTCCGCCTCGTACCGCTTCGGATCGATGACCCGCAGAAAGCCCTCACCGAACGTCCCGTACCCGTACCGCTCCCAGATCTCTACGAGCTCGTCCGGCACACGGCCGCGGTACTCGGCGATCAACTCCGGCCGGACAGGCGCGTGCGGGACGAAATCGGCGATCTCGATCATGATCCCGATTTTACCGAAGCTCCTGATCGGGCCCGGAGTCCCTCCGGAACCGTGGGCTGGTGACGTGAACGGCGAGTCGGTCGCGGTTCCCACTGGAATGCGGCCCGACGAGTAAGAGGAGTGGGACCGGCATGCAGGCAGTATTCACAGAGATGACGAACGGCGACCTCGACGCTGTCCGACAGCGACTGGCGATGGATCCCGGCGCGGTCGCTCTGGTGGCGACCTCCCCGCCGAAGAAGCACGTGGGCAGTCGCCGTTGATGTTCGCGCTCACCATCGGGCAGTTCGAGGTCGCGGATCTGCTCCTGGCCCACGGAGCGGCCCCGAACTTCGTCGACAGCGGCAGCCCGTATCCGCATTCGACGCCAGTCCTCCACGACGCGGTCAAAGCGGCCGTGCTGCGCTCCCGTCGGCCGAGGCCCATCAGATCCACCGGTGGTGACGAGCAGGAGCAGCTCCGGGCCGCCGCGGAGCGCGCCGACGCGGCGTTCGCGGTGCTACGCCGCGTGCTCGAATCCGGGGCGGACATCCACGCCCTCGACTCGTACGGCAATTCGGCCCTGCATCGGGCCGTGATGGATGCGCAGCAGATCCTTCCGGTGCACAGCTGCAGCGACCCTGATGCGGAGCCGGAACCGCTGAACCGGAGTTCGCCCGGGACCTCGCCCGGATCTTTGACCTCCTCCTCGTCGTCCAGCCCCGGAACGCCCCACAGGTGTCAAATCGGGCCTATGGCAGCTGACTTGGGGGAGCTGTTGGAGCACCGTTGGCACGAACTCGACTGCCGCGACGAGCCACCGGCGACGCCACGGTCGCACGGCGACGCTACGACGCAGTACATCCTGGCCGACGCGGACGCGTGGGCATCCGCCGTGCGCACCGCGAGGGCGGGCGGCGAGGGTGGTTCGTCAAGCAGCTGGAACAGCGACGTCTCAGAGCAGTTCATGCCGGAACTCCACCGATTTCGGTCGCGGACTCTGCTCTGTCGTGCGGCGACGGCGACAAGCGCATCTCATGTCGGGTGGGTACGTAAGTGCTCGACGGCAGGGGCGGATCCGTCATCAGGTAATTCCTGTCGCAAAGCGAGCCGTCTTCCCTCGTGGTTCAATCCGAAGTCAGCGGTCGGTGGCTGCCGTCGGTTCGTGGTGTTGAATTCATACATCGGGCAAGGTGAAGCGGCCCATAGGGGGATGCATGAGCAATGAGACGCCGTTGGGTATGCCACCAATACCACCGATCGCATACACGCCCGCGCCCATTACCTCCTCTGGGCCCGAGCAAATCGGATTCGGGCCTTCCAGGAAGGGTCCTTCGCAGGGGCTCGGGCTCGCGGGGATCTTCGCCAGTGGATTCGTGATCCTGAGAGGCGGAGGCATCTGCGTTCTCCCGTATGCCCTGTTCGCGCTCGGAGGGGGCGGGGACACGCTCGGGTTCGACGCTCTGGCGCGAGGCTTCGCCGGCACGGGCACGGTGGTGATCATCATCGGCGTCGTGGTCTTCGGCCCCAGCGTTCTTCAGGCCGTGCTGTCCGGGCGGTGGAACCGTAGTCAAGGGAGGATGCTCGGCGCGGTCGCGCTGGTCCTCGCGGTCCTTGCCTCGGTCGTGGGATTGGTGCTCGGGTACGTGGCTCGCGCTCGGAGCAAGAAGGCAGGGGTCCCGAACGGATTCGCCGTGGCCGCCGTCGTCGTGGGCTGGCTCACGGCTGCCCTCACTGTTCTGCTCTGGGCGCTGGTGCTGCTGGTGAGCAACTACGCCGCGAGCGTCCAATACCCCTGACCACGGGCTGATCACGTCATCGACCGGCTCATCGAAGAAGGAAAGAGAGCGACATGGACACGTCGCGGGACAACGCCGTCCCCAAGAAGAGGATGGCCTGGCAGCTGAAGGCTGTTCTCTGGTGCCTCCTCGTGGTCTGGCTCGGGTGGCTGGTGTGCTCGATGGTCGCGGTGAACGCCTCGGGCACGCGGTCGCCGGCGGGGAGCAGCGGGGGCATGATCGCGATCGATGTCCTCATCATGGCGATCACGGGCGACAGCACCGTGTCCTGGGCACTGACGGGATCCCGCGCGTTCGGAATCGCCATGGTCCTCATGGTGTTCGGTCTGCTCATCCGGTACGTCTCCCACAGGAAGGAAGGCAAAGGATGAACGATCAGCCGGGGCGCTCGCCCTTTTCACCGCCGGAGCGGCCTCTGGAGTACTGGCTCTCTCCGGATCTCTCCCGGGTCAGTCCCGAGGACACCCGGTCGCGACTGCGTGAGATCGCAGGAGCACGTGGCGCGTACACGGGTGCCTGGGCCGCCGGAATCGGTGTGGGCGCAGAGCTGATCCTTCTGGGCGTCTTCCTGGGGCTGCAGCTGGATACTCCCGCTCCGGCCCTGGGGTTCGGGATTCCCGGATTTGCGCTTGTCGTGCTCTGCAGCGTGTTCTACGTGCGTATCCGCGATCGTGTGCCGAGGACAGGTCGGTCCGTCAGTCATCGAGGCCCTGGCGGTCTGCGCCAGGCGCTGTCGTTCGTCGGCTTCATCCTGTTCGCCTTCGCTGCGGTCTTGGCCTTCACGGCGAAGCCGGACACCTGGCAGGATCCCTCGCACCTGCTCACGCCGGCCGTGGTCCTGGTGTTCGTGATCGGCTTGATGGCCGCTGCGATTGTCGTTCCCGCGACCATCATGGGGCGGACGCGCGAGTCGCTCCGCCGAAAGGCCATGAACGACCCCAGGTTCCGGGATCTGCTCGAACAGGACCTTCTCACGTGGCGCGACCCTGTCGGCAATGCCCCGTACGGCCCGCTCTGACTGTTGTTCAAGGCAGTACGGCCTGCTTTGTCACGAGCCAGGACATGGAAATGAAAGAGGCACGATGCGCGAACCCAAGACAGAGGCGTCTCCGTTCGGGTGGACCGCGACGAGCGACGCCGAAGGCACGGTGGTGACCTTGCATGATCCGCAGGGGCAGCCCCGGGCGACGTGGACGCAGCGGGATCGAAACGTCACCCTGCAGGTCATTCGTCTCTGGCCGAACCAGCAGCACACCGTGCAGCTCCTCGAGGGTGCGATGCCGGCCGGTGAGGCCGTCATCGACAACGGCCGACCACGTCCGGTACGCCGTCGCGACCACAATGGCCATATTGACCTGCACGACCGCAGGTACGAGGTGCGGCACGCACGCCGGTGGCGCTCGACGCTGCAGCTCGACGGCCGCATCGTCGCCGTCGGGCGCAAGGGTCGCTTCGGCAGGTCGGTGCTTGAGCGAGCGCATCCTCTCGACGCCGTCGACGAACTCGCCCTCGCGCTTTTCTGGTTCGGAGTTTCTCCGGGCAGACCCGGAATGATCTGGATGACCTTCGAGTCGGTGTGAACGTGATGACAAAGAACGAGAAGCGAAAGTCCTGTACCGGACGCGGCTACTGGGCCATGCAGATCGGGCTTTCGGCGCTGCGCCGGAAGAGCGCCGAGCAAGCCGCAGCGCTGCTCTCGCCCGAAGAACGCGAGCAGCGGCGCGCGCAGTGGGACGCCGCCGACGCAGAGGCCCGCGCGCCTGAACGACGCAGGCATCCTGCCCCCGCGCACCGAGCAGATCGTGCGACGGTCCGGAACGGTCGCGGGGTGGGCCGCGATCGTCTGCTTCCTGTTCGGGATCTGCACGAAGCCCGAGGCCCTCGGCACCGGCACCGTCATGGCGCTCACAGGGCTGTGGTGCGGGCTGCGACTGATCACCGGCCTCCTGCAGAACGCCCGCATCCGGAAGGGAAGCACCCTTGTCGATTCATGGCGCTCCGATCCCGAGCGCCGACAATCCGGTTTGCCGGCACCGTACGCCGAGTTCGTGCGCATCCCGCTCGGCTCATGGGGGATGCGGCTGCTGACGTCGGCGACCGTCCTCGGGCTGCTCTTCCTCATGGGCGGCGCGGCGCACACCGGCAGCGCGACCGCGTCGGACGAGCGGCGCTTCTTCATCGGCTTGGCTGTGGTCGCCGCAGCACTCCTGCTCTCCAGCATCATGCCGCGGCTGGTCGTCGGCCGGCGATCGGCCAGTGCCCATGACCTGCTCAGCGAACCACAGGGTCCGAGAGCGGCCGAACGAGCCCAGTGATCCACAGGTTGTCGCCCGCGGTGTCGCAGGTGGCTGATCAGCGGGAGGCGACGTGAGACGACGGATCGGACGGATGGCGGCAGGGGCGGTCGCCGTTGCCCTGTTCAGCAGCTTCGGCTGCCAGGTGAGCAGCGTGCCCAAGAAGGGCCCCCTCGACGGCAGGGGCGGCAACTCGTCGTTCAGCCCGGCGGGCGCGGAGAAGATCGCGAGCACACGGAAGGCCCACCTCGACTGGAGCAGCGGCCACCTGCTCAAGTCCGACGTGGGCCTCGCCTCCGCCGACGACAGCGCCACCTGGGCCTCCACCCACGACCGGCAGCACCCGATCGCGGTCACCATCGACGCACCGCACGGCTCGGTCGCGCTGCGAGCCGACGACATCGCCGTCGAGGACTACCCGGGCGACCCGGAGATCAGGAGCGTCACCCTGCGGCTGCATCCGCGCGACAACGACGCACTCGTGGCGGAGCTGCGCGCCGGCGTCGCGTTGTACGGGCTCGACGGGGGGGCCGTCGAGAGCTGGATCTCCTCCTTCGCCGACGACCCACAGCGCACCTGCACACGGCTGGGCTGGTCGACCCGACCGGGCACCAGTACCGGCCTGGACGTCGGCTACACGATCCAGTGCGACTGGGACGGCCCCGAGCAGATCCGGCTGGTCCTGGTCGACGTGGGACCGAGCTGAGCGGTCGCGGGCGTCAGCTTGAGCACGCGGGGCGACGTCCTGTTCGCGGCGGGCCTCTGTGCTGCCGCGAACCCGGGGCCTCGTCCCCTTCTCCGTGGTGGCCCCGAGTGTCACGTGGCCCGGGGCTGCACGGCTCACGACGAGATCTGTCCTCGGCCGGCCGCGTTGAGAGCGCGGGTCCGCTCCCGAACAGCCCGCAGCCGCTCGTCGGCGGTGGCATGGCGACCGTTGTCCCAGCCAACGTGCCGGGATGGTCGGGGAAGCGCTCTTCTTGGGGACTTGCCGATCCAGCGGTCAGAGTTCTGCGTCAAGGACGTCCGACCACGCCGTGCCTTCCGTGCTCCTGTCGGACCGGGGCAGAGACATCTCCGCCCAGATGACCTTTCCCCTGGGGGTGTAACGGGTGCCCCAGCGCTTGGCCAGTTGTGCGACGAGGAACAACCCGCGGCCCCCTTCGTCCATCGCGGCGGCATCACGCAGATGGGGCGAGGTGCTGCTGCTGTCGGCCACCTCGCAGGTCAGGGTGCGGTCGAGCAGCAGCCGTACGGTGATCGGCGCGGAGCCGTAGCGGATGGCATTGGTGATCAACTCACTGATCAGCAGTTCTGCGGCGAACGCAAGCTCGGGCAGACCCCATTCATCGGCTTTCTCCGCCACGGCAGCACGCATTCCCGCTACAGCGGCAGGATCGAACGGCACGTCCCAGTCGGCGACATGGTTGGGCGGTATCGCCCGTGCCCGGGCGATGAGCAGCGCCACGTCGTCCTTCGGCCGATCCGGCAGGAGCGCGTCGAGGACCGCCTGGCAGCTCTCCTCCGGCGACCGGTGGGGATGGCCCGCGAGGGCCTGACGCAGCAGCTCGATCCCCACGTCGATGTCCCGGCTGCGATCCTCGACGAGCCCATCGGTGTAGAGGACGAACTGCGTGCCCTCCGCCACTTCCAGTTCGGTCGTCTCGAAGGGCATGCTGCCCAGGCCCAGGGGCGGGCCGGCCGGCAGTTCGGGGAACGACACACTGCCGTCGGGCCGGACCAGTGCGGGGAGGAGATGCCCGGCCCGAGCCATGTCGCAGCGGCGGGAGACGGGATCGTAGATCGCGTACAGGCAGGTCGCTCCTGTGATCCCCGCATCGGCGGTGGTTTCAGCCTTCTCCTGGTCGATGCGCCCGACCAGGTCGTCGAGGTGGCGGAGGATCTCGTCGGGCGGCAGGTCGAGCGTGGAGAAGTTGTGCACGGCCGTACGCAGCCGTCCCATCGTTGCGGCCGCGTGCAGGCCGTGACCGACGACATCTCCGACGACCAGCGCCACCCGGCTGCCCGGGAGCGGGATCACGTCGAACCAGTCGCCGCTCACCCCGGAGAGGGCGGGCAGGTAGCGATGGGCGACGTCGAGCGCGCTCTGTTCGGGCAGGGCCCGTGGGAGCAGGCTGCGTTGCAGGGTCACGGCCATGGCATGCTCACGGGTGTAACGGCGGGCGTTGTCGATGCTGACGGCCGTCCGTGCGACCAGTTCTTCGGCCAGGGCCAGGTCGTCTTCCTCGAACGGCTGGGGCTTCTCGGAGCGCCAGAAGTTGGCCATGCCCAGGATGACGCCCCGTGCCTGGAGGGGCACCGTGATGAGCGAGTGGATGCCGTAATCGATGATTTTACGCGTCCGCTCCGGATCCTGGGCGAGCCAGCCGGGGGCGGCGGACAGGTCGGGCACCAGCTCCGGCCGGCCGGTGGCGAAGGCCCGTGCCTGTGGCGTGGAAGGGAGAAAAACGATCGGCTGACCGAGTTCGTACAAGGGATGGTCGTCCCGGATGCCCCGCACAGCGGTGCGGCGCATGTCCGTGTCCGTACTGGTCGGCTCGTCCCCATGGAGGACAGGTTCGGCCAGATCGACGGTTGCGAAGTCGGCGAGCCGGGGGACCGCGATCTTGGTCAGTTCCTCGGCCGTGCGCACCATATCGAGCGTGGTACCGATGCCGAGACCTGCGTCGTACAACAGCCGCAGCCGCTCGCGGGCGTTCTCCGCCCTGCCGGACAGCGCCCGCAGTTCTGTGGAGTCACGCAAGGTTGCGACTGTCCCCCGGGGGCCACCGTGACGGTCCGTGGGCCGCTGGTTCACCGCGAGCAGTCGGCTCCCCATGAGGTGCACTTCGTCCGTGGCCGCGCGCCCCGAGGCCAGCAGCTCCATCATGCCGGGATCAAGGCTGGACAAGTCCGAGATGCGTCGCCCCTCGGCGTCGTGCGGCAGATCCAGCAGCCGTCTGGCCTCGTCGTTGGCCAGCATCAGCCGACCGTCTTTGCTGACGATGAGCACGCCTTCGCGCACGGCGTGCAGCACCGCGTCGTGATGCTCGTACATGCGAGTCATCTCGACAGGGCCCAGCCGGTGGGTCTGCCGCCGCAGCCGCCTGGCCACCAGGGCCGTCCCGCTCGTGGCCAGTCCGAGCGCGATCGCTCCCGCACCGAGGATGATCGGAACCTGCCGTGCCACCGCTCCACTCACCTTCTCGACCTTCATGCCCGCAGCCACCAGGGCGACGACCCGCGCGTGATCGTGGACGGGGACGATCACCTGCGCCTCGCGGCCGAGCGGGCCGTTGACGCTCTCGGTGTACACGTGGCCGGCCAGCGCCGGCGCGATGGTGGCGACGGCCTTCTTCCCGATCAGCTCCGGCCGGGGATGCGTGTAGCGGATCCCTTTCGTGTCCATCACCACGATGAAGTCGACGCCGGCCGCCTTCCGCCCCGCCTCGGTGAGCGGCTGGAGCACCGCGGAAGGATCAGGGGCTTTCAGCGCGGTCAGGAGGCCCGGCGAATGGGCGAATGTCTGCGCGACGGCGATGGAGCGGTCTCTCGCCTCCGTGCTGTTGTCGTGCCGGGACTCCGCTATGAGCGCCAGCACCGCAGCGATCAAGAGGAGCACGACGACAACCACCTGCAGGGCGAAGACCTGGCCTGCAAGGCTCCGGGGATACCTGCCCGTAAGCGACCGAATCCGTGCGCTCCTGAATCGGCCGGAACGACTAACCACAGTGCCCTTTGTAACACCGCGGGGTTGAAGGTGCGTGCGGTCAGGACTCGCTCGGGTGCGGGACCGCGTGGCGGCCCGATGACAATCCGGCAGCAGCGGAACTGGATCGGCGCCAGGAGGGTGGTACGGATACGGCTGGCCCGGATCGGCGGGGAGGACCCGGCCTGGTAGTCCTGGCCCACCACGATGGCTACGGCGAACGGACATGTGGCGCAGGGTGACCGCTGTGGTCGTCGTTTCCCCGTGCCGGGGCGTCTCGTTGAGCTGAGCGAGTGATCTCGGTGGGTAGGGGAGCGCGGGGACGGCAGGACTGGGAGCCGGAGGACCTGATCGAGGTCTGGACGCTGCTCGAGGACGACCTGAAGCGGGTGCGGAACAAGTCCGGGGCGACCCGGCTCGGGTTCGCGCTGCTGCTGAAGTTCTTCGAGGTGGAGGTCCGGTTCCCGGAGTCGGCCAAGGAGGGTCCGGCCGCCGCGGTGGAGTACGTGGCCCAGCAGGTGAAGGTGTCGGCGGAGGCGTGGGCGGACCACGGCTGGCAGGGCAAGGCGATCCAGCGGCAGTGGGAGTCTGAGGCATGCCCGAGCACACCGCCCATGCGGCGCCCTCGGCAGGGCGGCGGCGCGCGGACCTGGCGTCAAGGCATGGGCCAACCAGGCCCCGCCCGGCGCCCCGGTCCCGTTGGGGCTGCTGGAGTTGCGGCTGGCCTGCAACCCGGGCGTGGCCTTCTCGACAGGCGACAACATGCCCTCCTGGGCGGTGATCGCCCTCCCTGGCGTCATCACCGGCATGGCCCTCACCAGCGGCCGAACCACCGTTCCCAGGCAGCGCCCGGGGCCTCGGCCGCCCGTTCTCGCCCCGGCCATCAATGGCCGACAACACCGTAAGCATGTGTCGTGCAAGAGCAGCGGGAAGGATGCGCGCTTCTGGCGGCTGCGACAGGATCGGTGGTAAAGGGTGGCTTGTATGCCCGCGACCTTGCGCGGGTCTTGCCGCCGACCGGTGCCTCGGCGTCCGGCCGAGCTGGAGGTGCCGCCCTTTCCGGCGTTCAACCGGAGTCTTCTCATGATCACCAAGCGCATCCCGAACCGTCTTGCGCGTCCGACGGAACCGGTGGCGCGCGGTACTACTGCGCCCTTGGCGTCCGCAGCCGACTGCGGTCTTCTGCTCATCAGGCTGACCTTTGGGCTGCTGATGGCGGGGCACGGCGCGCAGAAACTGTTCGGTTTCTTCGGGGGCCACGGCCTGACGGAGACCGGCATGGCCTTCGAGACGCTCGGGTTCCACCCGGGGAAACTCTTCGCGGTGACCGGTGGCGGGTCCGAGTTCCTGGGCGGCCTCGGCCTTGCCCTGGGGCTGTTCACCCCCCTGGCGGCCGCCGCCCTGATCGGTGTGATGATCAACGCCATGGTGACCGTCACCGGCGCCCACGGCCTGTGGGACACGAACGGTGGCGTGGAGTACAACGTTTGCATCGCCGTCGTCGCCCTGTCCATCGCCGCCATCGGCCCGGGTCGGCTCGCCGTCGACCGGTTCTTCCGCTGGGGCAGCGGCGGCTGGCCCGAGGCGGCCTTCGCCCTGGGGCTGGGCGGCATCGCCGCGGCGATCGCCCTGATCCTCTGAGAACGGCAAAACCCGGCCCCTACCTGCAGGGAAACCGCAGGTAGGGGCGTGCTGCGGCGTCCCCCCTTGGTGAAGCGCAGGGGCACCGTCAGTAGTGAGAGCGGCAAGCATTCATACGCGGCCGGTGGAGCGGCTTCGGGGCTGGAGATGCTTCAGCGCGAGTATTCACGACCCCATGAGCTTGCAGCGCACCGGGCAGTCTGTGGACCTGCCCGGTAAAGCACGACATTGAGACCATGCTCTTCGAGGCTCGCGCCAAAATGACTGCCTGAAACGGTGTGCCGAAGTATCGACCGGGCGCCGGGGTCGGGGGCCACCAGTTCCCAGCGCATCAGGTCGGTGTCGAGGATGTACGGCTGGCCCGGGTCACGGTTCGGGAAACCGACCGTAAACACAAAACGCCCTCGGACGGAAATCCGTCCGAGGGCGTTTCACCGCGACCTGCATTTACTGAATTTACGCGGCCGCGCGGACAGGCGCGGGATCATGGCCGGGTGGGGCGATCTTCCCGGCCGTGGGTGATCCAAACACGACGGACGAGGCTGTGCACAGTGATCGCAGAGCGTCGCAGCTCCGTGACCGCAGACCCGTGTCTGTTCTGCTACTGGGGCGCTGCATCGCGCCTGTCCGCGCGAGTTCCTACTTGTTGAAGATGATGATCGCGCTGTGAGGGCTGTTCTCCAGGTGCGCCACCGGGCATGACGTCTCCTGCGCGGTGGCCTGGGCCTTGATCTGGAATCCGCAGAAGGGCGAGTTGTCCCAGTCGAGCTGGTTGAATTTGCTGAGCACGGAGATGTTGTCCCCATTGCCACTGGAGGCAGCGCTGGCCCCACCGACGCCGGCAAAGAGGATTCCGCAGGTGGCCATGGCCACCGCTGCGATCTTCGTGAAATTCCTCATGTCTTCTCCTTTGCTGTGTTGCCCCCAGAATGGGCAGACACCCCAAGGAACGATCCACGAGAGCGACGTGTAACGTCATCCAGCCGTTTACCACTCGCACGGCCGTACACATCACGAAACTCCCGGAAGAACTGAACCCGACCCACCGGCCTGACGCCTGTGGCTTTTCCTCTCGGAGACGACAGCGGCTGAAAGCCATGGAGTCGGCCGCCCTGCCCCGGCTTCGGTCGTCGAAGAGGTCGGCGAGGAGACCGTTGACCAGGGGGCCGCCGCCGGCGACGCCGATGGCGGCGACGGTGAACAGGACGAGGAGCTGGACGTCGTTCTGCGCGAACCCGGCCGCGATGGTCCACACACCCCAGAGACCGGCGCAGACGGCGAGGACGGTCTTGCGCGAGTAGCGCTGGGCCACCGCCACCCAGACGGGGCCGAAGACCACCCCGACGAGCTTGCCGACGCCGACGAGCACACCGAGCGCGGCGAGCGGGAGGCCGAGCGCTGCCCGCAGGGCGGGGAACAGCGTCGAAAGGGCTTCAGCCGGCGGGACTTCTGCGACTTGTTGGTGCGCGCCTGCATCCGGCTCGGCGGACCGATCGTGCTGGTCCGGGACAACGTGTGCCTTCACCTGACTGCCGGGATGGTGGATGCCGGGGGCGTCGGGTCTCTGGGAGCTGCTGATCCGCGGTTGAATATGGGTGTGGCACGGAAAATGGTGGGGTTCGGCGAGGGCGATCTGCGGGCGCTGGCGGGGGCTCGTTCCTTCGAGCGGGGGCTGGGGTATCTGGACGCGGTGAGCGGTCTGGAGGTGGGAGACGGTTCGGTCACCGCCGTGGTGCACGGTACGGATGTCTACGAGGTGGAGCTCACCCTCGGCGGGGCAGACGGGCTCCTGGGATGGTGCGGCTGCCCCTATGGGCAGGAAGGCAACTTCTGCAAGCACTGTGTGGCGGTGGGGCTGACTGTGCTGCGGCGGGCGAAGACGATCCCGCACCAGCGGGCTGCGGCACGGGCGCGAGCATCCGGGCTGGAAGCGTGGCTCATGGCGCTGTCGCGTGACGAACTCCTGGTGTTGGTGCGGGAGCAGATCTCCGAGGACCGGGAACTGCGGCGGCGTCTTGAGCTTCGGGCCGCCGCCGCTCGTTCGGACCACGGCACGGTCCGGGATCGGATTCTGTCGCTGATCGATCCGCGGCCGTTCGCCCGGTACGGGTACGTCGAGTACGGGGCTGCCTCAGGGTATGCGCGGCAGGTGGCCGAGGTGGTGGACGCGCTGCACGCTCTGACCGCCGGCGGGCAGGCGACGCAGGCCGTCGGTCTGGCCGAGGAGGCGCTCCGGGTGCTGGGGGAGGCGTACGGGGAGATCGACGACTCCGACGGCGTTGTCGGGGAGGCCGCCGCCGCGATGGCCGAGACCCATCTGGAGGCGTGCGGCGTCGCACGTCCTGATCCGGAGCGGCTGGCCGAGTGGCTGGTCGGCCATGTGCTCGGCGGTGACAGCGATGTGACGGACCTGGACCCGCTCGGCTATGCCGACGTGCTGGGACCGAGCGGGCTGGCCCGCCTGCGGCAGCTGGCGGCTGAGGCGCGGCGGCGCGAGCCGTCCGGCTGGGCGGAGCGGTACCTGATGGAACGCCTGGTCAAGGCGGAGGGCGACGTCGACGCGCTGGTCGCCCTGCACGCGCGGGACCTCGACCCGTCCGGTGCCACACACCTGCGTATCGCCGAGGAACTGGAATCGGCGAGCCGGGCGGACGAGGCGCTCGTGTGGGCGGAGCGCGGACTGCGGGACTGCGCCTCCGAGATGAACGTCGATGGCCGCTTGGTCGACTATGTGTGTTTCCGGTACGGGAAGGCGGGGCGGGCGACCGACGTGGTCGCGGTGCGGCGGGACCGGTTCCGGGTCGAGCGGTCCCTGACCGCATACCGGCAGTTGCGCTCCGCCGCCCGGGTGGCGGACTGCTGGGAGGCAGAGCGCACGGCGGCGCTGGCCACTTTGGGGGAGGACAGCCTTCGTGAGCCCGGCGGCCGGCATGGCGGGCCCGTGCTGATCGACGTACTGCTTGACGACGGAGACCTGGACGCCGCCTGGCGGGAGGCGGCCGTCCGGGCCGACGACCGGCAGTGGGAGCAGCTCGCCGACCTGTCGCGCGAGACGCACCCGGCCAAGGCGCTCGCCGTCTACCTGAGGCTGGTCGAGCGGCTGAAGGGGCCGACCGGCGACCGTGCCTACGAGCATCTGGCGCGGCTGCTGCTCGGTGCCCGTGACTGCCATCGTGCGCTGGGGACGGAGGAAGTGTTCACCGGGTATCTCGCCGGTCTGCGGACGGAACTGGGGCGTCGGCGCAAACTGATGAGCATCCTCGACCGGTACGGGGTGTGACACGGGATGTGAAGGGGGGCGGGCCCGGCGCCCACGACGTAGCCGATGCTGCCGGTGGCCTGGTCGAGCAGGACTTCTCCCAGGGCCTGTTGCCCGTCGGTGGTGATGGCCAGGTGGATCCGCTCGTTCCCGCGTCGGGCCTGTTGCGCGCTGTGCAGGTATCGCAGGGCGGCGACCTGGTCGAACGGCGACTCCAAGGGCGTCCGACGAGCGACATCGAGGTCGTCGAACAGCTCTTGCACGACATCGAGATCGTCACTCGTTCATCGACGAAGTACCAGGCCGTGAGCGGCGAGCTGGAAGAGGTATGCGTGTCCGTGGCGACCTCATTCTGCCCCGGGATCGCCCGGCGCAGCCGACCTCGAACGGCGCATCGAACATGATCGCCGTGCGGGGTTTCCCGGACGTGAGCACGGCCTTCGTCTGATCATGTGCTCCGACCAAGGGGCACCGGATCAAGACGAAGGCCGTGAAGGTGAGCCTGCTGCCCGACAACGGTCCCGGGGAAGCGTTCGCGCAAGCGTCACGCTTCCGGGGCGACTTGTTCGACTGCCTGACCGCGCGCAGGGACGGGCTTTTCGAGCTCGCGGACGCGTTGCTCCGCGCGGACGGTCCGGTGACTTCGCCGGTGGACCTGAGGCTGGTGGCCGAGCACCGGCGCGGGCACGGCTCGATGTACGACGCGCTGAACCGCGGGACCATGGACGTGCCCCGGCTGCGGCAGGTGCTGGCCGGCCTGTCGATGCCGCGGGCCGCCGCATGCTCCAGGCGCTCGGCCAAGGACAGCAGCCTGCGGTGCGGCAGGACCGACCGGGACATCTTGAGTGCGTCGATTCAGCCGGGCCGCATCGGCTCCGGAGCCAGCGCGCGGGCCGGCAGCAGGGAGGCGTCCACCGATTTGGTGGTCGGTCGGATGACCGCGGCGGCGATGGTGCGGTGGCGACGTCGACGAGGCCGCAAAGCTCGATCCCGTCCGGGCATCCCCTCATCGAGCCGGACCAGCACGTCCAGTGGGGTGGAGTCGCTCTGCATCAGCTCGCCGGGGGCCGCGACCTGCTCGTAGCGGAACGGCCCCTCGGGCTGGTCGGCCAGGGACTCAGGAGACCGGGTGAGAAGTTGCCGCGCCCTTCCGCGCCACTCGCGAGCAGGGCATCACCGTCCTGGACACCGCCGGCACCAAGGCGAAGGCCGATGGCCGACGTGCGTTGCCCGGACCCAGGCATTCCTGCTCCACGAGGCCTACGGCTTCCCCATCCACCTGACCCTGGCATGGCCGCCGAACAGGACGTCGAGGTCGATCGTGAGGGCTTCACGGCGCTGATGGACGCCCAACGCGAGCGAGTTCCCGCCGACGCCCGGAACGGTAGGCCCGGCGGCGACCTCGACACCACCGCCCTGCGCTCTGTCCTGAAGTGGCCCGCCGGCCCCCCCGGGCGGGGCATCATCCGCGGCACGGTGTCCATCACCGCCCGCCCCGCCGAGGCCGAGGACCGCAAGGTTCCCGGCCACTGGGAGGGCGACCTCGTGATGGGCACACGGCCCTCGGCCGCCGCCACACTCGTCGAGCGCACCAGCCGCTACACGGCCATCGTCGCACTGCCCGACGGCCTGAAGGCCGAGCAGGTCACTCCGCACCTCACCGGGAGCCTCCTCGGAATCCCGCCCCAGCTACGACGAACACTCACCTGGGGCCGGGGCCGGGGCCGGGAGACGGCCGAGCACCAGGCCGTCACCGCCGAGACCGGGATGCCGATCCACCTTTGCAAGCCACGCAGCCCCTGGCCGCGCGGCACCAACGAGAACACCAACCGGCTGCTTCGGCAGTACCTGCCCAAGGGCGCGGACCTCCGCCCGTTCAGCCAGGCCGACCTGGGCGCCATCGCCCACGAGCTCAACCATCGCCCGCGCAAGATCCATGGCTATCGCACTCCGGCAGAGGTCTACGATGACCTCCTGAACAGGGGTGATGCGCTGACCGCTTGAGCTCGCCATCGTTTGCCGACAGGCGGTCGACGCGTCCGGGTGATGTAGTCGGGACAGACTGCTGTCTGCCATCGGTGAACACCACCCCGAGCGGGTGCAACGGTCATTACCGTCCAGTCGCATGACGACGGTCACAACCCGTACGGTCGAATACCCGGCCGACAACCTGACGATGATCGGATACCTCGCGCTCCCGGCCGGTGCCGAGCGCCGGCCCGCAGTCCTGATCGGACCCGAGGGGATGGGGCTCAGCGATGTCGAGCGCCGCCGGGCCGAGGCTCTGGCCGAGCTGGGGTACGTGGCGCTGGCCTTCGACCTCCACGGCGGACGCTATTTGGAAGACCCGGAGGAAATGCTGGCCCGTTGCATGCCGCTGCTCGCCGACCCCGACCGGATGCGAGGAATCGGTCACGCCGCGCTCGACGTGTTGCGTGCCGAACCACGGGCCGTCCCCGACCGGACCGCCGCCATCGGCTACGGCACCGGGGGCGCAGTCGCACTGGAACTCGGTCGCGATGGCGTCGACCTGCGCGCGATTGGGACAGTCAACGCACTGACCACAGGCCGACCGGGCGAGGCAGCACGCATTCGCTGCCCGGTATGGGCCGGGGTCGGGTCGGAAGACCCGATCATGCCGCCCGCGCAACGGGACGCGTTCACCGAAGAGATGCAGGCCGCGGGCGTCGACTGGCGCCTCGTGGTCTACGGAGGAGCCCTTCACGCCTTCCACCACCCACCGGTCGACCACACCGTGCCTCCCGGCGTCGGCCACCACCCACGGCACGCACAGCGAGCCTGGCGTGACATCGTTGCCCTGCTCGCCGAGTGCCTGCCCGTCACGGATTGATCCGATCGGCTCCTGATACTCACTCCTGCCTGCCGTCGTCTTCGTCCAGCTCCGGCGCGTCCGGGTCGCGCAGCGGGCGCAGGGCGCCGGCGGCCAGGGGAGAGAGGCGGTGAAGCTGTAGCGGCCGAGCAGGTTCAGGTCGCGGTGCTTGAGCGGGGAGAGCCGGACGAGGTCCCGGGGTACTGGATGTGGGTCCACGTACTCGGCAGGCGCAAGGTCGCCTTCCGCCGCCTGTTCCCCCCGGCGAAGCGCACAGTTTCGAGGTCCCCCTCATCCCGGACACCCACTACGGTCGTCATGCTCGACGGCTGCTCCGTACCGCGTACGACGGCCACGGGACACGTCTTCTGTTCGACCGCTGTCAGCCCGACCGGCCCCAGCAGCGCGGAGAAACCACCCCTCCCTCGCGAACCGACGAGGATCGTCACCGTGGTGTCCCTGGCATGCAGCACTGCCGATGCGGCCTCCTGCGCTGCCCACAGCACGGTACGTGCAGCTCCGGCCGAGCCGTCCGTCCCCACCACCGCAGGTCCCCCGACCAGCCCTTTCCCGCAACCACGACGCTTCCCGGAGCGACCTGGTTCCCCTGCGTCGCCCTGGAGTAGGCCACCTCGCCAACTCTGCGCGCGCTCGAAACAGGTACGAGTTTTTTTGCTGGTCGGCCTCGGTGATCGCGGGTCCGGTCGCGCCCGCCGAGGCCGGTCACGGCACAGCCAGCCCTGCACCACATGCGGGCTGTGCGACGGTGCCAGAGCATCTCGTATCCGGCTCCCTGACCTGGCCGAGCACTCCGGCGGCGACGTGCGCGGCGGAAGGGCCGGCGACCGGCTGCTCCGCGATCGACTTCTCACCGCTTCGGAGCGGCACCCATCAGCCAGGTCACCGTACGGCTGACGTCCGACAACGACAGGATCCCGACGAGTCTGCCCTGGTCCGTCACCAGGACGCGGTGCTCGGCACCGGACTCCATGCGAGGCAGCAGATCCGCCAGTGAGTCGTCCGGACCAGCGACGGTGGATCGCGCCAGCGGCACCATCACCTCACCCACCGTCACTGTGCCGGCCTGTTCAGGCGGCACTTGCTTGGCGCTGTCCAACGTCACCAGACCGACCGGTGCCCCGTCCGCACCGGCCACTGGGAACGCCGAATGCCGGTACCGATAACGCGGATCGGCCAACAGGTCCGCGACCGTCAGGTCCGCGGGCACCGTGAGCGGATCCCTTGTCATGGCGTCACGCACGGGGACACCGGCAAGCACACCGCGCAGCTGCGCCTGCTGTCCCTCAGCCGTGGCCGCCGCGATGAGGAACCAGCCGATCAGGGCCAGCCAGAGCCCGCCGAAACCGCCGCCCTTCATGAACACCACAAGCCCCAGCCCGATGAGCAGCCACCCGAGGACGCGTCCTGCCGTGGTGGCCCCGGCGGTCGCCCGAAGCCGGTCTCCCGTGCGCCACCACAGGAAGGCGCGCAACAGCCGCCCGCCGTCGAGCGGAGCGGCGGGAAGAGCGTTGAAGAGGGCGAGCAGCAGGTTGATGCCCGCAAGCCAGGCCGCAACTTCGACCAGGAGGCCGGGCGCGGACGCCAGGGCGAGCAGCCAGGTGCTCAGGAGGAAGAGTCCGCCCAGCAGGAGGCTGACCAGTGGGCCGATACCCGCGATCCGCAGTTCCGCCGCCGGGCTCGACGCCTCCGACTTCAGCCGGGCCACCCCGCCCAGCAGCCACAGCACGATGTCGTCCACGACCACCCCGTTGCGCCGCGCCACCACGGCGTGCGCCAGTTCGTGGGCGAGCAGAGATGCGAGAAAGACCACGGCAGTCGCGAGGCCCGCGGCCCAGTACACCAGCGGGGTACGGCCCGGATACACGTGAGGAAAGTGATCCTGCGCGAGACCGAACGCGATGATGCCGAAGATGAACAGTACGCTCCAGTGGACCCCGATGCGGACCCCCGCGATCCGCCCCAGAGTAAAGGTCGCTTGCACAGCGTCTCCCTGCTCGAACTCGCCCCCGGACATACCGGTGGTGGCCGTCCCCGGTCAACGCCGAGAACGCCAACTGCGATGCCCGGGGATTTCGTGTGAGTGGTGCGAGCCCGCAGACAAGCACCCCTATGAAAGAGGCGGGACCGACTGCCTTCGATCGCCCGGCCGCGTCCTCGCTCTGTCCATCCTTGCCCGGGAAGCCCGATTCGGGCCCTGCCGCAGTGCCGAACAGGTGTCACCGGGGCCCTCCGGCCGTGACTCACAGTCCGTGTGCTGTGCCGGGCTCCCGACCCTGCTCTCCCGCCCTGGCCCGCTTGCCGCCCCGTGGGTCGTGCTCTCGACAGGAACACAGTCGCTCGGGCCGCGAACTGACCTTCCGCATGGCCGCCCGGCTGATCACCGGGCACCCGGACGAGCGATGGGAGCGATACGGCCAGCCTCGGGGAGCTCCTGCTCCGCTGCCTTGAAGTGGAGGCCGTCGCCGACTGTGCGCGGCTCCTTCGCCCGGACGATGGCGGGATCCGCGACGACAGATGCCCGGCAACGGGCCGCAGCTCTCCTTCGGGGGAGCGCACGGCCTCGCACTCCACCAGCACAGCACTCAGCGCTGTCACCACGGCCGACGACCCGTCGCCGTGGTGCGCCAGACTCCTTGTGTCGGGCGGCGGGTGCCCTGTGAGCAGAACCGGCCACGACACGAACGCCCATCGTGATCCTTCTGCAGACCGAACGGGCCGGCCGAGATCGGCTGGTGCGGATGTGATCGACCACCAGCGAACCGTCCCCGCGAGGAGCTCCGGCTTCCGTGCTTCAAGACCTCCCGGGTCCCGACACAGGCCACCATGGGCGCGTCGCATTCGTCGTACACGTGCTGAGCGGTCCCCGCCTGAGGTCCACGTCATGTGCGCTGCCCGGCGCGCAGGGGCCGCAACGTGAGCGTGCCGTCGGGCCCGCCGTCGACGCGGGTGCCGAACTCCCGGCTGTGCCTGTCGAGGACGGCGCGCAGCCACTCGGTGTCCTCGGCTGAGGTACGTTCCAGCCGCATCCTGCGCGCCTGCAGGGGCACCATCCGCGCGTCGACCAGCCGGCCGGTGTCCGCCTCCACCGAGACCAGGTACAGCGCCCGCAGGTCGTCCCGGTATTTCTCGTAGCCGCCGATCCCCTCGTAGTCGTCGACGAGGTCGCCGCAGCCGTAGACGATGAGCCTGTCCCGGTACACCTCCGGCGGGCGCGGGTGGTGCGAGGAATGTCCGTGCACGACGTCCACGCCTGCGTCGAGGAGTGCGTGGGCGAAGCGGACCTCGGAGCGAGAGACGCCGTAGCCCCAGTTGGGGCCCCAGTGGACCGAGACGACCGCAATGTCCCCCGGCCGCCTGACCTGCCGCAGACGGTCGGCGAACGCGGACGCGGCGGCCACCGAAGGCTCCGCGATGACGTCGACACCGGCCCGCTGCCCGATGGCGGCCCAGTCCTTCGGGATCCCGCTGGACGGCATCCCGAAGGAGAAGACCAGCACCCGCCCGACAGCGCCCAGGGGCACGATCGCCGGCTGTCTCGCCCGCACCTCGTCCCGGCCCGCCCCCGCCGTTTGCAGCCCCGCATCCGCCAGGGCGTCGAGCGTCTCGTGGAGGCCGCGTGGGCCGAAGTCGAGCACATGGTTGTTGGCCAGCGCGCAGACGTCCGGCCGGGCCGCGGCCAGGCACGGCAGGTTGGCCGGGCTCATCCGGTAGTGGACGCACTTGCCGGGCGCGAAGTCCCCGTCATCGGTGACGGAGGTCTCCAGATTGACCAGCCGCACGTCCGGGGCTGCCTCGTCCAGGACCGGCAGCGCCTCGCCCCACGGCCAGCCGAAGCCGACCGGCCGGGGGATCGGCCCGTTCACCGCCTCCGCCAGGTCGACGTAGGCACGGGCGTCGCGGATGTACTCCTCCCGCAGCGCCGGGTCACCGGGATGCGGGAGGATCTGATCGACGCCCCGGCCGAGCATCACGTCCCCGCCGAGGAACAGCGTGACCACGCCCTCGTGCACCCTTCCACGCTAAGGGCTGTCCCGTAATCCCCGGTGGATCAGCGCGCGGCGTCAGATGCGGTGCATCGCAAGGCGGAGGGGCGTCCGCATACTGGATGTATTC
>NZ_JBSFFY010000077.1:0-25515 GCF_053596315.1 Streptomyces sp. NPDC001732 | reverse complement strand
ACCCTCGCGGGCTTTCCTCCGGGCTTTTCCCTCCGGTCTTGCGTTTCCGACTCTATCAGACCCTTCCGGGCCCGATTCCCGGCCGGACCGGGATCTGCCTCCGGGTTCCGCGCTTCCGCGTTTCCCTTTCCGGCGGTTCCGACTCTACCAGAACCTTTCGGGCCTGATTCCCAGTCAGCGGGATTTGTCTTCCCGGCCGTTGGGCCGTTCCGACGTCCAAAACTCTAGCGGATTTTCCCGGCGACTCATAATCGAGTCCTCGAAATGAATTCCGGCATGCCGAAATTGTCCCGAGTGGGAGATCGTGCGGAGTTTTGGTTGCCGCATTCGCGGCGGGATCGGCTGTCGCAGAACCGTTCCGGCCCCGTGACAACTCGAAGAACCTTACGGACCGGTGAGGGGCGTGTCAACTTGCCAGGTCAAGCCCTTTTCTCGCATGCCGGGCACCGGATCGACGCAAGCCGGGTGCGGACCCCGGTCCGCGGTCGGTCCAGGCCGGTCCAGGTCAGTCCAGGTCGGTGAGGCGGCCACCGGCGTCCGGCTGGGCGTGCTCCACCCGGCGCAGGAGGCGGGTGAGCATGTCGCCGAGGACTCCGCGTTCGTCGCCCGTGAGGTCCTGGAGCAGGTCCTCCTCGAAGTCGGTGGCCATGCGCATCGCCTCCAGCCACTTCGTACGGCCCTCGTCGGTCAGCTCGACGATCACGCGCACCCGGTTGTTCTCGTCCCGGTCGCGGGTGACCAGTCCCTCGCCCGCCATGCGGTCGATGCGGTGGGTCATCGCCGCGGGGGTGAGCCCCAGCCGCTTGGCGAGCTCCCCCGGTCCCAGGCGGTAGGGGGAGCCGGACAGGACCAGGGTCTTGAGGACCTCCCACTCGGCGTTGCTGATGCCGAGAGCGGCGAGCTGGCGCCCGTACGCCACGTTCATGCGGCGGTTCAGTCGGCCCAGGGCCGAGACGACCTGCTCGACCTGGGGGTCAAGGTCACGGAACTCTCGCTGATAGGCGGCGATCTGCTCGTCGAGGCTCGGCTCCTGCGGGCCGGGCTGCTCGGTGGTGTCAGACATGGCGGGCAGTATGGCACGCCCTCCGACAGCTTCGAAGTCCTTCGGTTTGAATTGTTGAGCCTCTAACTTTAGTGCTAAAGTCTTCGGGTTCGAGTCGTTCAGAGGGCTCGACGAATCGTTTCGAGACCTGAGGTAGGTGAGTGTGACCAGGGAGATGGGGGCAGCACTGCGGCGGATCCAGCTGGGGAGCGCGCTGAGCGCGTTCGGGCTGGGTTTCACCGTCCCGTATCTGTACGTCTACGTGGCGCAGGTAAGGGATCTGGGTGCCGGCACGGCAGGGGTCGTGCTGGCGGTCTTCGCCATGGCAGCGCTCGCCGTATTGCCGTTCACCGGGCGTGTCATCGACCGGCGCGGGCCGTTGCCCGTGCTCGTCGTCGCCTCGGCCGTCGCCTCCCTGGGCGCCGTCGCACTCGGCCTGTCGTCGGGTGTGACCACCTCCGTGCTGTCCGCCGCCGTTCTCGGCGCGGGCACCGCGGTCATGCAGCCGGCGCTCGCCACCATGCTCGTGTGGTGCTCCAGCACCGCCACCCGCACCCGCGCCTTCGCCATGCAGTTCTTCCTGCAGAACCTCGGGCTCGGCATCGGCGGGCTCGTCGGCGGGCAGATCGTCGACACGAGCCGGCCGGGGACCTTCACCCTGCTGTTCCTCATCGAGGCCGTGATGTTCGTCGTGCTCGGCGTCATCGCCTCCACGGTGCGGCTGTCGCGTGCGCCGTCCTTCCCGGACGCCAGGCCCACCGACGGGTCCAAGGCCCCGGGCGGGCTGCGGGCGCTGCTCTCGCACCGGGCCATGGTTCAGCTGTGCGTGCTGGGCTTCGTGCTGTTCTTCGCCTGCTACGGCCAGTTCGAGTCCGGCCTCGCGGCGTACGGCACCGAGGCCGCCGGGATCCAGCCCTCGACGCTCGGCATCGCCCTGGCCGCCAACACCGCCGTCATCGTCGTCGCGCAGTTCGTCGTGCTGCGGCTCGTGGAGCGCCGCAGGCGCAGTCGGGTCATCGCCTCGGTCGGTCTGATCTGGGCGTTCGCCTGGATCGTGGCGGGGTACGCGGGGCTCGGGCACGGCAGCCAGACGATGGCGACGGCCGCCATGATCTCCACGTACGCGCTGTTCGGGCTCGGCGAGTCGATGCTGTCGCCGACCGTGGCGCCGCTGGTCGCCGACCTGGCGCCGGAGTCGATGGTCGGGCAGTACAACTCCGCGTTCGCCCTGTGCAAGCAGCTCGCGCTCGCGGTCGGTCCGGCCGTGGGCGGGCCGATGGGGGCGACGCTGCACGGTCCGTACATCGTGACGTTCGTACTGTTCTCGCTGGGCATCACGGTGCTGGCGCTGCGGCTCGGTCGGCGGCTCACGCCCGTGCAGGACCAGCCGTCGATCGCGACGACGCCGTCCCGGGTGGTGGCCGTGTCGCTGCCGGACGCCGAGCCGGTGCCCGCCGCTTCCACTTCCGCTTCCACTTCCGCTTCCGCCGCACGCTGAGGCGGCAGGGACGGGAACGAGGGTCGAAGTCGAAGGTGAACAGGGGTCCTGCTGCCGGCAGGGCCCCTGTCGCCGTCGAGTGCTCTGGTCGCCGGGGCCGCCGTGATCACTGCGGCAGGGCGAATTCGCACCAGACCGATTTGCCGCCGCCCGGTGTGCGGCGGCTGCCCCAGGACGTGGCGATCGTCGCGACGATGGAGATGCCGCGGCCCGCTTCGTCCGCCGGGTCGGCGCGGCGGCGGCGCGGCAGGTGGTCGTCCCCGTCGGTGACTTCGATGATCAGACGGCGGTCGGTGCGGCGCAGGCCCAGGCGCATCGGCGGGGTGCCGTGCTTGAGGGAGTTCGCGACGAGCTCGCCGGCGGCCAGGACGCCCAGGTCGCAGAGTTCGACCGGGAAGCGCCAGGACGTCAGGACCCCGGTCGCGAAGGCGCGGGCGCGCGGGGCGGCCTCGATGCCGCCGAGGAGATCGAGCGAGGCGTTGTGGAACAGCTCCGCGTCCGCCCCCGTGCGGGAGGGGTGCTGGACCACCAGTACGGCCACGTCGTCGTCGTGTTCCGCGGTGACGCCGAGGGAGCGGATCAGCCGGTCGCAGACCACCTGTGGTGAACCCTTGGCGCCGGACAGGGCGCGTTCCAGCGCGGCGACTCCCTCGTCGATGTCCTCGCTGCGCCGCTCCACCAGGCCGTCCGTGTAGAGGACCGCGGTGGAACCGGGCGGCAGCGCGATCGTGCCCGAGGTGTGGATCCAGCCGCCGGTGCCGAGCGGCGGCCCCGTCGGGTCCTCGGCGCGGTGGACCGTGCCGTCCTCGTCGCACACCAGGATCGGGAGGTGCCCGGCGGAGGAGTAGACGAGGTGGCCCTCGTTCGGGTCGTGGACCGCGTAGGCACAGGTGGCGATCTGGCTGGCGTCGATCTCGGCGGCGAGGCCGTCGAGGAGCTGGAGCACCTCGTGCGGCGGGAGGTCGAGGCGGGCGTAGGCGCGCACGGCCGTACGGAGCTGGCCCATGACGGCGGCGGCGCGCACCCCGCGGCCCATCACGTCCCCGATGACCAGGGCGGTGCGGCCGGCGCCGAGGGTGATGACGTCGTACCAGTCGCCGCCGACCGCGGCGTCCGTACCGCCGGGCTGATAGGTCGCGGCGATGCGGAGGTCGTCGGGTTGTTCCAGTTCCTGCGGGAGCAGGGAGCGTTGGAGGGTGACGGCCGTCTCGCGGTGCCGGCGCTCGCTCGCGCGGAGCCGTTCGGCCGCTTCGGCGTGGTCGGTGACGTCGGCGGCGTACACGAGCACTCCGCCTTCGCGGTCCCGGTTCCTGCCGCCCTTGTTGTTCCTGCCGTTCCTGAGGTTCCGGTTCGGCTTCCGGTCCGTGTCGTCGGCACCGGCGCCGTGGTCCCCGTCCCCGTCCCGGTGCACCGGGGTGCAGGTCACGGTGTACGAGTTGCCGTTGCGGACCTTGCGGGACTTGACCGTGCGGGGTGTGCCGCTGCGCAGGACCTGGTCCATCAGCGGCAGCAGGCTGAGCTCGTCGAGCTCGGGCATGGCCTCGGCCGCGGTGGCGCCGATCGGACGGGGGCCGAAGGCGGCGGCGTAGGCGTCGTTGACGTACGCGATGCGGTGGTCGGGGCCGTGGAGCAGGGCCACCAGGGCAGGCAGCTGGCCGAGGATGTCCCGGGCGGAGAGGTCCTCCAGGGCGGGGTCGCCCGGCCGGGGAGACGCCCCGCGCGGGTCGCCGTGCGGATCGGGGTTCGTTCCGCCGTGCGGGTCGCCGTCCGGTGGGCGCGGCCCGGTCTCGGGCTGTGCGTACTCGGCGCGGGCCGAGGGCACGGAACTGCGCTCGTCCCGTGCGGCGGCACGGCGCTGCGTTCCGGGTAGGCGGGCGCTCCAGCGCGTGAAGTTCACGGAATTTCTGGCCTCGTGTGTCGGTCTGGTCCGCTCGCGCGGGCTGCTCACTGTCGGTCACTGCCGGCCGGGTCACTCTGTGCAGATGTGGGCCCACCTATGGTCACACGTCCAGTGTGACGGACCGTACTGACAGTTGTCGGCACGGTCCGTCCGGGGCGGGTGCCCGATCGGTTCGACGGGCCGTCAGCCGCCGTTCCTCCGCAGGTCGTCGGGGCCCGGGAAGCCGTCGGTCCCCGGCGGGTTGCCGCGTCCCGGCGGCCCGTCCCCGTTCGGCGGGCCGTTCGGGCGGGGGCGTCTGCCGCCCGCGGCGAGCTCGAACTCCGCGCGCGGGTGTTCCAGCGAGCCGAGGGAGACGATCTCGCGCTTGAAGAGCCCGGCGAGCGTCCACTCGGCGAGGACGCGGGCCTTCCGGTTGAACGTCGGGACGCGGCTGAGGTGGTACGTGCGGTGCATCAGCCAGGCCGGGTAGCCCTTGAGCTTGCGGCCGTAGATGTGGGCGACGCCCTTGTGGAGGCCGAGCGAGGCGACGGAGCCCACGTAGCCGTGCCGGTACTCCTTGAGGGGTTTGCCGTGGAGCGACGCGAGGACGTTCTCGGCGAGGACCTTGGCCTGGCGCACCGCGTGCTGGGCGTTGGGGGCGGTCTCCCGGCCCGCTTCCGCGGCGGTCAGGTCGGGGACGGCAGCGGCGTCCCCCGCGGCCCAGGCGTGTTCGACGCCCGCGACGGTGAGTTCCGCCGTGCACCTGAGCCTGCCGCGCTCGTCGAGCGGCAGGTCGGTGGCGGCGAGGACCGGGGCGGGCTTGACGCCCGCCGTCCACACGAGGGTGCGGGTCGGGAAGCGGGAACCGTCGCTCAGTACGGCGATCCGGTCCTCGCAGGACTCCAGGCGGGTGTCGAGGCGTACGTCGATGTTGCGACCGCGCAGCTCGCGGATCGCGTAGACGCCCATCTCGTCACCGACCTCGGGGAGGATGCGGCCGGACGCCTCGACGAGGATCCACTTCAGGTCCTCCGCCTTGATGTTGTGGTAGTACCGCGAGGTGTAGCGGGCCATGTCCTCCAGCTCGGCGAGGGCCTCGACGCCCGCGTAGCCGCCGCCGACGACGACGAAGGTGAGGGCGGCGTCGCGGACGGCCGGGTCTCGGGTGGACGAGGCGATGTCCATCTGCTCGATGACGTGGTTGCGCAGCCCGATGGCCTCCTCGATGGTCTTGAAGCCGATGCCGTGGTCGGCCAGGCCGGGGATCGGGAGGGTGCGCGAGACGGAGCCGGGGGCGAGGACGAGCTCGTCGTACGGGATCTCCAGGGCGCCGGTGCCGTCCTCCGCCGTGGCGAGGGTGGTGACGGTCGCGGTGCGTTTGGCGTGGTCGACGCGTTGTGCCTCGCCGATCACGATCTTGCAGTCCGCCAGGACGCGGCGGAGCGGTACGACGACGTGGCGCGGCGAGATCGAGCCCGCAGCCGCCTCGGGCAGGAACGGCTGGTACGTCATGTAGGGCTCGGGGGTGACGACCACGATCTCGGCCGCACCGCTTCTGAGTCGCTGCTTCAGCTTCCGCTGGAGACGCAGCGCCGTGTACATCCCGACGTAGCCGCCGCCGATGACGAGGATGCGCACGCCCGGCGGGGGGCCGAGGGGTGTTCCCCCGGAATCTGAAGCCATCACCACCCCATGACGCAACGTGCTCATGGGTTTGTCCACAGGCTCGGCAAATTGTGTGACCGGAGGTTCTCGACGGGCCGTCGCGGCCCGGCACCGTGGACAGGTGGAAGCTGCGCAGGTCAGGGGTTGCGGTGGGGGTGCCGGACGGAGGGCGAATCAGTGACCAACCGGGCCTTGCTCCGATCGGGGTGCGGCCCATGCGGAACTACCCCCTTCTGAATTGACCCGGGCTCAACTATGTTCGTATGTCGTCGGGGTGTCGGGTTGAGACCATGATCCACTCTCCGGCTCAGACGGCGGGAAGTCTCCGGGGGGAGACGTCATAACCGGGGGAACAGTTATGCAGATTCAGGATTCTCATTGGCAGAATGCTGCGGTTACGCCCCATTCGTCCGAAAGTAACGGACGAAGCGGCGCGGTGGGAACGGTGGCGGTGGCGACCGCGGCCCCGACCGGCACGACCGGCACGGTGGGGGCGAACGGGGCGGCGCACGGCCGCTCGGCTCCGCTCCGCGTGGACGCGCAGCGGAATCTGGAGCATGTCCTGCGAGCCGCACGCGAGGTGTTCGGCGAGCTGGGCTACGGGGCTCCGATGGAGGATGTGGCGCGTCGCGCCAGGGTCGGGGTCGGCACGGTGTACCGGCGATTCCCGAGCAAGGACGTGCTGGTCCGGCGGATAGCGGAGGAAGAGACCTCCCGGCTGACGGACCAGGCACGCAGTGCGCTCGGCCAGGAGGACGAGCCGTGGTCGGCGCTGTCGCGCTTCCTGCGGACGTCCGTGGCCTCGGGCGCGGGGCGGCTGCTGCCGCCCCAGGTGCTGCGGGTCGGGGTCGATGTCGATTCCGATGTCGACGGCTCGGCGCAGGCCGGGGATTCGGCGGTCGCACCGGGTTCGGGCGACGGCCGGGACGAGGCCCGGGTGCCTCAGCAGCGTCAGGCCGACGGTCAGTCCGACGCCCGTGCGACCGAAGGGCGTTCCGTCGCGGAGGGCGGCGGGTTCGAGGACGACGACTCGGGGGCCGGAGAGCTGCTGGAGGTCGTCGGCCGACTGGTGGACCGGGCGCGGGCCGCCGGTGAGCTGCGCCGTGATGTGACGGTCGCGGACGTGCTGCTGGTCATAGCAACGGCAGCACCTTCGCTGCCCGATGCGGCCCAGCAGGCCGCGGCCTCGAGCCGGCTCCTGGACATCCTGCTGGAGGGACTGCGTTCCCGGCCGACCGCCTGAGCGGAACGGCGCCTGCGCGGCCGGGGCCTGCGCACGACCGGGGCGTCGAGGTACTGAGGTGCTGGGGTATTTGAGGTACTGACGGGTGTTGTGCCCGGCGATGCGTCGTCGAGCACAACACCCTGGCCCCACCCGCGCGGTCCGGGATCCAGGGCCCGCCCAAGCCGTCGGGCACCTGGCGGACCGATGCGCCCGGTCGCGATCCGGGCACGGGTCCGGTTCGGGAACGGGCACGGGTATGACGGGGAAGGGCACGGCATGGCGGGCGCGGTGGGCGGGCGGCGTTCAGGACCAATGATTGATGTGGCCCGATTTGATGGGGTCTCGGTCAACACCCCGCTGTCACCCACTCAACTACCGAGATCTTCTTTCGAGTGCACCTCGCCCGTTTCCCGGACCTCGTACCTTTCACCGTGCACCGAACGCGGCCGTCCGCAGTCGAAGCATCCACCCATGCCGTGACGAGGCCGCGATACGGCCCCGTTCGGCCCGCGAGAGCCCCGCGGGGGCCGATCGGGCACCCTCCGAGCACCTCAGGACCCTCGCACGAATGGCTCCGACAGGGGGAACTGTTGCGCACCCCACCCAGCCCACTCGCACAGAGAGGCGACTGTCGAGCATTCCCCGAACGAATGGCCCCTAGTGCTCACATTCGAGAAAACGCCCCGGATGAGTGGTTGGGGGGACTGAGGGTTCGGCGTGATTGCGCCATGTGGCACTCTTGCCCGATGTTCGGGTCCGACAGCGCATACGGGGGCTACCGCGATGAGCGGTGACGGGCAGCAGGAAGAGTCGCTCAACGACGCCTCCGCCATAGGCGGGGTCGCGGAAGCCGGTGGGATGTCCTCCCGGCAGGTACCGAGTCAGGGCGGCCCCGGGCGGTCGGGCGGTGACGCCGAGGGCGGCACCGTGCTGCCGGGCCCGTGGCCGACGCCGGTCGAGTCCGGCGGTGAGGCCGTGGCCGACGCCTCGGTGCCGATGCAGCGGGAGGGCGGCAGCGCCGACGTCTCCGGCGGGGCACCCTCCGACGCCGATCTGATCCGGCAGATGCGGGACGGCGACGACCTCGCGTACGAGGAACTGTTCCGGCGGCATTCGGACGCGGTACGACGCTACGCGCGAAGCTGCTGCCGGGACACCCACACGGCCGACGACCTGACGGCCGAGGTCTTCGCCCGCACGCTGCAGGCGGTACGGCGGGGCAAGGGCCCCGAGGAGGCCGTACGGGCCTACCTCATGACGGCCGTCAGGCATGTCGGGGCCGCCTGGACCAAGACCGCGAAGCGGGAGCACCTGGTCGACGACTTCGCGGTGTTCGCCGCGCAGGCCGCCCAGTCCTCCCAGGTGTCGGACACGGACACGCTCGACCTCGGCGCCGACGTACGGGCGATGCACGAGGCCGAGCAGTCGATGGCGATGCAGGCGTTCCGCAGTCTTCCGGAGCGCTGGCAGGCCGTGCTGTGGCACACCACCGTCGAGGAGGAGTCGCCCAGCGAGATCGCGCCGCTCTTCGGACTGACCGCCAACGCCACGGCGGTGCTGGCCAGCCGGGCCCGGGAGGGCCTCAAGCAGGCCTATCTCCAGGCGCACGTGAGCCAGGCGCTCACCGCGGGCGGCGACTGCGCGCGCTACGCCGACCGGCTCGGCGCGTATGCCCGGGGCGGCCTGCGCATGCGGGCCGAGCGCGGGTTGCGGGGGCATCTGGACGAGTGCTCGAAGTGCCGGCTCGCCGCGGGCGAACTCGCCCATGTCAACGCCGGGATTCCCGCGCTGCTGCCGGTCGCGGTCATCGGCTGGTTCGCCGCCGGGTACGCGCTCAAGGCTGCCGGAATCGTCGCCGGGGGCGCGGCGGGTGCCGCCGGCGCGGGGGCTGCCGCCGCGGCGACCGGAGGAGGTTCCGCCGGGGGTGCGGCCGGTGGTGCCGCCGCCTCGGAGGGGCTCGGTGCGCCGGCGAAGGCCGGGATCGTGGCGGCGGTCGTCCTGGCCGCCGCGGCCGGACTGGCCTGGGCCATGGTCGGCCACGACGAGCCGAGGGCCGAGGCCCGGTACCCGTCGAAGCCGGCGGTCGTGGCGCCCCCGACGCCGACCCCGCCTCCGAAGCCCACCCCGCCAAAGCCCGCGCCTCCGGCGCCCCCCGCCCCACCGGCTCCCAAGCCGAAGCCGAAGCCGACGCCCACTCCGACTCCGACGCCCACTCCGACGCCGCCCCCGAAACCCAAGCCGAAGCCGACCCCTCCGGCGCCGAAGCCGCCCGCCCCGAAGCCGACGCCGACGCCCACCCCGACCCCGACCCCGACCCCGACGCCACCACCTCCCCCACCGGAGGTGTACCAGGTCAGCGAGCTGAACTACTCGGTCCTGGGCGACCACACCGAGCCGGAGGTGGTGATGGGCGAGAGCAGCTGGATCTGGCAGCGGTCCGGCGTGTCGATCGGCGGCACCACGTACGCGCACGGAGTGACCGTGCACAGCAAATCCTCGGTCACCATCCAGCTGAACAAGCAGTGCACGCGTTACGAGGCGATGGTCGGGATCGACGACATGATGATGGGCCTCGGGTCGGTGCGCTTCTCCGTCTTCAATGGTGACGGGACGCGACTGTGGCAGTCCCCGGTGATGGCGGGAGGCGATCCGGCCGTGCCCGTCCGAGTCGGCATCACCGGCCAGAAGAGCATCCGGCTCGTCGTCGAACGCGCCCGCACCGGCGGCGGCGTGGTCCTCGCCGACTGGGCGAATTCGAGAATCAGCTGCCAGTGAGCCGGTCCGGGGCGGACAGGTCCGGCGCCGCCGGGGTCGGCAGTTCCGCGGTGACCGGGGCCATGAAGGCGTCGGTCACCCGGTGCGCCGGTCACTCGGTGCGCCGGGGCCCGGTACCGGTCGTCGCCGTGGACGTCGTCGGCCGGGCGGCTCTCGACGGCGAGGAAGTGCAGCAGCATCTTCAGTTGCATGCGTAGCCAGTAGCGGGTTCGCCGTCGTCGACCGGTGGCGGTCCCGGCGACCACGGTGCGCTCGGCCCGGCTGCCGGACACGACCCGGCGGCCCCACTGCCGGACGCGGCCCGACGACCGCCGATGACCGTCCGGCAGCCGAGGCCCGTCCGGCAGCCGGGCACCCGCCGCGTCGTCCCTACCGCGTCGTACCTATCGCTGCAGTGTCCGCCTGGCCGGGACTACGACGCCCGCGACCGCGCGCTGGCGGGGCGCCGCCGTGCCCGTCCAGCAGGTGCCGCGGCGCGACACGAGGCGGCGGAGCCAGAGTTCGGTGGATGCCAGATGGGCGAGGCCCTCCAGCGGGAGCGATTCGCCGTCGGCGGCCGCGCGCAGGGCCTTCCGTACGACACGGGCCTCGACCAGGCCCGCGTCGGCGAGCAGCGGGGCGTCGAAGAGGGCGATCAGGTCGGGGAGCGCGGCGCGCAGACCGGTGCGGGCGGTCGCGTTCGAGGTGGCGAGCGAGGGGGTGCCCCAGCCCGGCGGCAGTTCGTGGATGCCCGCGCCCGCGAGGACCCGGCGCAGGATCGCGGCGCGGGCGTCCGGCTGGACCCGGAGCGATTCGGGGAGCGCGCGGGCGGCGCGTACGACCTGGTTGTCGAGGAACGGGGCGTGCAGGCGCTGGCTTCGGTTCTCCGCGGCCTGTTCCAGGATGCGGTGGTCGGCGGCGTACCGGGCCAGGGCCGCCCTGGCCCGTGCGTCGCCGGGGCGCTGGACGGAGACGGGGCGGATCGCCGCCTCCTGGAGCCGGACCGACACTTCGGCGAGCGCCTCTCCCGTGAGCCAGCGCGCGGCGGGCCCCGGCCGCGACCAGGCGAGGGCGGCGAGCGAGGCGTCGGCGGGGGTGTCGAGGTCGGGGGCGTTCCGGTTGGCGTCCGGCAGCCGGTCGGCCGCCGCCTCCAGGCCGCTGCGGTACGACGTACGGGACAGGCGGCGGGCCGCGCGGTAGACGGTCAGCGGGACGAACAGGGACTGGGCGCTCGGGCCCTCCGCCTTGGCGAGCGCGGCCACCGGGCGCAGCAGATGGCGTCGGCGGCGGTCCATCAGCAGGTCGGCGAGGCGGGCCGGGTGGGCGTCGAGGACCTGCCGGGCGCCGCAGCCGACGAAGTGGTCGGCGCTGCCCGCGGCGAGGCGGCGGCGGTGGCGCTCGGCGACGACGAGGGAGGGGGCGGGTTCGTCGGTGAGCGGGCCGCCGCCCAGGTCGGCGTAGGGCAGGGACTCCTCCCCGGCCGCGACGACGACGTGGTGCAGACGGGGGTCGGCGGCGATGACCCGGGCGCGTTCGAGTTCGTCCTCGTGACCGTGCGCGGTCAGGTCGTTGAGCGTGACGGCGAGCAGCCGCTCCCCCGCGCCCGTGCCGTGGCCGAGGAGGGTCCCGGGCAGGCCGGGCAGGCCCGCGGCGAGCAGGGCGAGGGTGGCGGAGGCGCTGCCTCCGGAGAGGTCGGCGCCGATGCCGGGCACCGGGGCGCCCCGGGCCGCGCGCCGGTCGGCGGGGCCCATGCCGGGGACCGGGCCGGGGTCGGGCGGCAGGGTCTCGGGGGCGTGGCGGGGAGCGAGGAGTCTGGCGCGTACGGCTTCGACCAGGGCGTCGCGCACCCCGTCGACGGCGCTGACCGGGTCGAGCTGGGGCGCGGCGACGGCGAGGGAGGCCACCGCCTCGTACCCGGTGATCTCGCGCGAGCCCTCGCGGAGGATGAGCGCGTGGCCCGGCGGGATGCGCTTCACCCCGGAGTACGGGGTGCCGTCGCGCAGCGCCTCCGGGGTCTCGGGGCAGGCGAGCAGGGCGGCCAGGTGGCCGATGTCGAGCTGGGCCTCGATGAGGTCGGCGAGCGGGAGGGCTGCGGTGGCGTACGCCGTGCCGCCCGCCCAGGGGGTGTAGAAGACGGGGCGGGCTCCGGCGAGGTCCCCGATGACGGTGACCCGGCGGCCGATCCGGACGACCGTCGTGTAGCTGCCGGGCCAGGAGGTGAGGTGGCGCAGGGCCCCGCCGCGGGCGGCGAGGAGGCCGGCGCGCAGTTGTTCGTCGGTGGCGCTGCAGCAGCCGAGGACGGCCATGCGCGCGGTGGAGGTGCCGTCGGCGGCCTCGACCGTGCTGATGCGGATCTCGTCGGGGCGCCAGTCGCCGACGGCCCACAGCGGATCGGGGTCGCCCCACAGGAGCTGCGAGCCCACGGGGTGCACCGTGCGTCCCTCGTCGTCGGGTCCGACCGCGCCCGCCGTGCCGAAGCTCGCGGCGACACTGCTCCACCCCACCAACCAACGCATCGCCGCCTCCACAGGCTGTGGACAAAACGGCGCAGCAGGGGAGCATCGGGAGAACTCCGGTGGCACGCGGCGCCGTTGCGAACATGCTGCCACGACAACGGCGCACAGGAGGGGCTCTGAAGGGCGCACGTCGGATGCGCATGCGCCCCTGGCAAACGCCGGACCGGGACGGAAGCCGGACCGGCCCCGGAGGAACCCGTTCGAGGTGGATTCCGGCGGCGCGTCCGGGCTCGGGCCATGGGTCGCGCGGGCCCGGACTCCCGTACGAACAGGGACAGTTGCCCGGCTCCGCCGTCTCTCTCCCGGCGCACCGACAGGGCCCCGACCGAAACCCGCCCCTCTCGAACCGGCCTCGACGGGTCGGCAGGCGACCATCGGGCGGTCGGCGAAATGTCCACGAAACGGGCGGCCCAACCCTGACCGAGCAACAATATTCGGCCAATTTCAGGGCGCGTTGGAGCTCGAAGGGAGGGAACTCGTCACACCAGGAGCCCCTTTTCGCCCCACTTCGCTCCCTGAATCTTCCCGAATCCCCTGGATTCCTCCGAGGCCTCGGGAAGTCCGCCAGCCGGGCCGTCCGCCCCTTTCGCCCACTCCCGGACCGTTCTCGCCTCGCTCCCGGACCGCCTCCCGAACCCCCCTCGGGCCGCCCCGGAAACCCGTTCCGTCTCCCGGCCCCGCACCCGGCCGACACTCCGGTTCCACGCACAGTCCGGGAGGCGGCGTTCACCTCCCGGACCGGTCCGCCGCCTGCGGGGAATGAGGCGGCAGTGTCCCCCAGCCCACTGAGTCCTGTGCAGTGGACCGACCCACGCAGCACCCATGCAAGCGCTCCCGAAACGGCCCGACGAGAGCGCACGGGCGGGCGCACAGCCACACGCCAGGAGCACGTACGGGGCTCGTACGGGACCCGCACGGAAGCCGTCGAACGGGGGTCGCCCGCGCATGTGAACGACACCCCCGAAGAGCGCCCGCACCGGCCGCCGAACAGGTCCGCGAACCCGGCCCGGAGCCCACCCGGACCCGCGCCGCCGGACCCTCCGATCCGGACGGACAACAATCCCGCCATACGGACGTCTGCCCCTTAACGGTAGGGATGCGGCGAACTACGCTGGGTTTACTGAAGGTTCTCTGCTGGAGGCATATTCCTCGGGGCTCGGCCAGATGCGTGTGCGACTGGAGTGCCGGGGAGCGTCGCTGGGGAGGACACGGTACGAATGCCGCGCGCCGCAACGGTGTCGCGGCGGCTGTCTGTGTGTCGAGGGGTGGCGCATGTCCAGGGAGCAACGAGGACCGAACGAGAAGCTCGGAACCGTTCTCGCCCTCGCGGGAATCAGCAACGCCGGGCTCGCCCGGCGGGTCAACGACCTCGGGGCGCAGCGCGGTCTGACACTTCGGTACGACAAGACCTCGGTGGCCCGGTGGGTCTCCAAGGGCATGGTGCCGCAGGGCGCCGCGCCCCATCTCATCGCGGCGGCGATCGGCGCCAAGCTCGGCCGGCCGGTCCCGCTGCACGAGATCGGGCTCGCGGACGCCGATCCGGCGCCCGAGGTCGGGCTGGCCTTCCCGCGCGCCGTGGCCGAGGCGGTCCGTTCGGCCACCGAGCTGTACCGGCTGGATCTGGCCGGACGACGGGCGGGCAGCGGCGGCATCTGGCAGTCGCTCGCGGGCTCGTTCTCGGTGAGCGCGTACGCGACGCCCGCGTCCCGCTGGCTGATATGCCCTGCCGACGCGACGGTGGAGCGCGACGCGGCGGCGACCACGGCGACCGCTCAGGGCGCACGGGGCGCACGCCCGGATGCAGGGGCGCAGGGTTCGCGGGGCAGGACGGCGAAGGACACCGAACCGGCACCGGGCACCGCGACACCCGGCACTGCGATCCCGGGCACCCCGACTCCCGGCACCGCATCGCAGGGCGCCCCGGCACCGGGCACCCAGGCAGCGGAGGGAAGCCGCCCTCCGGGGGCCCGGAACCCCGAGGCGTTTCCGGCATCCGGGGTGCGGCCGAGGCCCGAGGCGCATGCGGCACTGACCGCCCAGGCGGCCCAGGCGGCGCTCGGCACGCTCGGAGCGCTGGGGGCCCGGCAGGCACCGTCCATCCCCGCCCAGCCGCGCCCGGACACGGCACCCGCCACCGCCGCCCCGCCCATACCCACCGCCGCCCCCGCCTCCGCAGCCCCGGCTTCCACCGGAGTCGTCACCGGCACCACCAGTGACATCTCCCCGCTGCGGGTCGGCCACAGCGACGTGTCCAAGCTGCGCGAGGCGGCCCAGGACGCGCGCCGCTGGGACTCCAAGTACGGCGGCGGCGACTGGCGCTCCTCCATGGTTCCCGAGTGCTTACGGGTCGACGCCGCCCCCCTGCTGCTCGGTTCGTACACCGACGAGGTGGGCCGCGCTCTCTTCGGGGCCGCGGCCGAACTGACCAGGCTCGCCGGGTGGATGGCCTTCGACACCGGCCAGCAGGAGGCCGCGCAGCGCTACTACATCCAGGCGCTGCGGCTCGCACGGGCCGCGGCCGACGTGCCCCTCGGCGGCTATGTCCTCGCGTCGATGTCGCTGCAGGCGACCTACCGCGGCTTCGCCGACGAGGGGGTCGACCTCGCGCAGGCCGCCGTCGAGCGCAACCGGGGCCTCGCCACGGCCCGCACCATGAGTTTCTTCCGCCTGGTGGAGGCGCGCGCCCACGCCAAGGCGAACGACGCCCCCGCCGCGGGCTCCGCGCTGAAGGCCGCCGAGAGCTGGCTGGAGCGCTCCAGGGAGGGCGACGGCGATCCGTCCTGGCTGGGCTTCTACTCGTACGACCGGTTCGCGGCCGACGCCGCGGAGTGCCACCTCGACCTGAAGGCGCCCCGGCAGGTGCGGCGCTTCACCGAGCAGGCGCTGTCCAGGCCCACCGAGGAGTTCGTCCGCTCGCACGGACTGCGGCTGGTGGTGTCGGCGGTGGCCGAGCTGGAGTCGGGGAACCTGGACGCGGCCTGCGCGGCGGGCACCCGGGCGGTGGAGGTGGCGGGCCGCATCTCCTCGGCGCGGACCACGGAGTACGTACGGGACCTGCTGCACCGGCTCGAACCGTACGGGCACGAGCCGCGCGTCGCCGAGCTGCGCGAGCGGGCCCGGCCGCTCCTGGTGGCACCGGCGTAACCGTACAAGCACCTGCGCAACCCGCACGAGCACCCGCGCGACCCGTACGACCGGAGGGGCGGGCCGTCCGGTCGGTCCGTCCCTCCGCGTGCCCGGCCGGCGCCGCGCTGGGCTCCACCGGGTTTGAGTACGTTGTCAGTGGGCCAGTGCACTATCGGGGTGGGAGGTGGCGTGATGATGACGCATGCGGCGTACGACTGCGACGTGCTGGTGATCGGCGGCGGGATCGTCGGCCTGTCGACGGCGTACGCGATCACGCGCGCCGCTCCGGGCACCCGGGTGACGGTGCTGGAGAAGGAGCGCGGCCCCGCCCGTCACCAGACCGGGCGCAACAGCGGGGTGATCCACAGCGGCATCTACTACCGCCCCGGCTCGCTCAAGGCCCGCTACGCGGTGCGGGGCGCCGCCGAGATGGTCGACTTCTGCGCCGAGCACGGCATCGCGCACGCGGTGACCGGCAAGCTCATCGTCGCCACCGACCGGTCCGAGCTGCCCCGGCTGCACGCCCTGGTCCAGCGCGGCAGACAGCACGGGCTGCCGGTGCGCGAGCTGGGCCCCGTCCAGATCGCCGAGCACGAACCCCGGGTGAGCGGTCTCGCCGCGATCCGGGTCGGGACGACCGGGGTGTGCGACTTCGGCGCGGTCGCCGCCCGGTTCGCCGCCGAGGTGAGCGGGGCCGGTGGGGTGATCCGGTACGGGGCGGAGGTCACCGCGATCGACCGGCGCCCCTGGGGTGCGGCGGTGCGCACGGCGGACGGCGTGGTGGTGCGGGCCCGGGTGCTGGTGAACTGCGCGGGGCTGCACTGCGACCGCGTGGCCCGGCTCGCGGGCGACGACCCGGGGGTGCGGATCGTGCCCTTCCGGGGGGAGTACTACGAGCTGGCGCGGCCGGAGCTGGTGCGCGGCCTGGTCTACCCGGTGCCCGATCCGGCGTTCCCGTTCCTCGGGGTCCACCTGACCCGGGGCCACGACGGCAGCGTCCACGTCGGGCCGAACGCGGTGCCGGCGCTGGCCCGCGAGGGGTACGGCTGGCCGGTCGTGCGCCCGCGCGAGCTGGCGGACACCCTGACCTGGCCCGGCACCTGGCAGATAGCCCGCAGACACTGGCGGTACGGGGCGGGAGAGGTGCGCCGTTCGCTGTCGAAGCACGCGTTCACCGAGGCCGTGCGGCGGCTGCTGCCCGAGGTGACGGAGGACGATCTGCGCCCGTCCCCGGCCGGGGTCAGGGCCCAGGCCGTGCTGCGCGACGGCACCCTGGTGGACGACTTCCTGATCCGCGAGGCCCCGCACACCGTCCATGTGCTGAACGCCCCGTCGCCCGCCGCGACCGCCTCGCTGCCCATCGGGCGGGAGGTGGCGCGCAGAGCGCTGCTCCGGGCGCGGGAAACGGGATGGAGGCCGCCCGCCGTAGAATCAGGGCATTGTGTCTGAGCCCATGAACCCCTCCGAGAGCCCGGTCGAGGACGCCGCCACGGGTCTTCCGGCGAGCCCTTCCGCGAGCCGTGCCGCGCGTTCCTCCGCCCAGAAGCCCGTCCCGCAGCCCGCCCCCGCCGCCGGTTCCCCGGAGCCCGGTGCCGCCGCCGGGATTCCGGACGAGTTGCGCGCCGCCGCCTTCGAGCGGCAGCGCAGGCTGCGCCAGGAGCCGCGCTTCCCCGGCGGGCCCGCCGTCGATCCGGCCGGTTCGCACCACGAGCGCCGGATCCGCAGCTTCCAGCCCCGCCGCAGCCGGGTCACGCCCGGCCAGGAGGAGGCCCTGCTGAGGCTCTGGCCGAAGTGGGGCCTGGACATCGACGGACAGCGCGTCCTGGACCTGCCCGAGCTGTTCGGCGGGCTCCCGACGGTGCTGGAGATCGGCTTCGGGATGGGCGAGGCCACCGCGCAGATGGCCGCCGACGACCCGGGCACGGGCATCCTCGCCGTCGACGTGCACACCCCGGGCCAGGGCAACCTCCTCGGCCTCGCGGACCGCAACGGTCTGTCCAACATCCGGGTGGCCAACGGCGACGCGATCATCCTGCTGCGCGAGATGCTCAAGCCGGAGTCGCTGGACGGGCTGCGGGTGTACTTCCCCGACCCGTGGCCCAAGAAGCGCCACCACAAGCGGCGGCTGATCCAGCCCGAGTTCCTCGACCTGGCGGCGCAGCGGCTGAAGCCGGGGGCAGTGATCCACTGCGCGACCGACTGGGAGCCGTACGCCGAGCAGATGCTGGACGTGCTGACCGCGCACCCCCTGTACGAGAACACCCAGGCGGACGGCGGCTACGCGCCCCGGCCCGCTTACCGGCCGCTGACCCGGTTCGAGGGGCAGGGGCTGGACAAGGGCCACGTCGTGCACGACCTGCTCTTCGCCCGGCGCTGAGCCACGCGCCGCTGTCTCCGCGTGCGTCGCTGATCTCGTGCGCCGCTGATCTCCGTGCGCCGTTGTCTCCGCGTGCGCCCCGCTGAGGCCCGCGCGCCCCGGCGGGCACAGGGCACGGCCCGGCGGGCGCGGGGCGGGAAGCACGGCCCGGTGGGGGCGGGCACGGGTCTGCGCCCCATGGCCAGGTGTCAGTGCCGCTCGTTAGGGTCGACGGGTGGTGTTCGACGGGTCTGTCCAGCGGCAGCAGGCGCAGCCGGCCGTACCGCTCCTCGAGGAGAAGCGGGTCGGTGAGATCCTCGCGGCCGTTCCCGGGCGCGGGCACTGGCGCTACCGGCCGCGTCGCGTCGGCATGGTGTGGCGCAGCAGAGCGTTCCGCATCACTGCCGTGTTCACGGTGCTCGCGCTCTGCGGGCTGGCGATCCTGGCCCTGGTCCGCGACCAGACGGGCACCCAGGGCTTCCTCGTCGGGCTGGGGCTCGCCGTGCTGCCCGTACCGCTGCTGATGACGGCGTTCCGCTGGCTGGATCGGGTCGAGCCGGCCCCCTGGCGGAATCTGCTGTTCGCCTTCGCCTGGGGGGCGTTCGCCGCCGCCCTGGTCGCGATCCTCGCGAATTCGTTCGCGACCCGCTGGATAGCCACGGCCACCGCCGACCCGGCGGACGCCGACACCCTCGGCGCCACGGTGATAGCGCCGATCGTCGAGGAGAGCGCCAAGGCCGCCGCGATACTGCTGGTCTTCCTGTTCCGAAGACGCGAGTTCAACGGGATCGTCGACGGCGTCGTGACCGCCGGATTCACCGCGAGCGGCTTCGCCTTCACCGAGAACATCCTCTACCTCGGCAACGCCTTCGGCCAGGACCAGCAGGCGGGCATCGCCGGTGCCGTGTCGGTGACGGTCGCGACGTTCTTCGTGCGGGTGGTGATGTCGCCGTTCGCGCACCCGCTCTTCACGGTGCTGACCGGCATCGGCTTCGGGATCGCCGCGGCGACCGCCCGGCGCCGCCGCGTCCGCCGCGTCGTGCTGCCGCTGCTGGGCCTCGTCCTCGCCATGGGGATGCACGCGCTGTGGAACGGGTCGGCGACCTTCGGCCCGTACGGCTTCTACGCCGTGTACGGGCTGTTCATGGTCCCGGCCTTCGGCCTGGTGACCTGGCTGGCGATCTGGTCGCGCCAACGCGAGCTGCGCACGCTCTGTGCCGAGCTGCCCGCCTACGCGGCGGCCGGCTGGCTGACCCCGGCGGAGCCGCTCGCCCTCGCCTCGATGCGGGCTCGCGGCCTGGCCCGTGACGCGGCCCGCCGTCAGCACGCCATCGCGGCGCGGGAGAGCTGGGAGGGCCCGTACGGCGCGGGGCACCCGGTGTGGCCGGGCCATCCCGGGCCGGGCGCCACCCCTTACGGGCCGACGGCGCAGGCCGGGGCACGGGCCAGGGCACGGGCCGCGGCCCACGGCACGGCGGCCGCCCGCACCGTCGCCGAGTACGAGTCGTTCGCGACGTCGCTGGCATCGCTGCGGCTGCGGGCCCGGCGCGGGGTGGCCGAGCCGGACTTCGCGGCCCGTGAGCTGGAGCTGCTGCACCACCTCTGGCAACGCAGGGAGGTGGCCGTTCCCGCCCTCACGTACGCGGCGCAGGCCACGGGCCGACTGCGTCTCCACCCGCCGCCGTCCCCGTACGCCCCGCCGTTCCCCGCGCACACCCCGTACGGCGGCCACCCCAACGGCCCCGGGCCGGGACCGGGAGCCGGCCCCTGGCCGGGTCACCGCCCCTCTCCGGTCCCGCGGCAGCCACCGCGGTAGGGCCGCGGTGGCTGTGGACCGTGCGTCAGGCGGACGCCTCGGTGAGTGCGGCCAGATCCTGCTCGGTCAGTGAGAGGTCCGCGACGGCCACCAGTGCGGGCAGCTGCTCGACCGTGCGGGCCGAGGCGATCGGCGCGGCGACGGTCGGCCGGGACGCGAGCCAGGCCAGCGCGACGGTCGCGATCTGCGCGTCGTGCTCCTGGGCGACCTTGTCCAGCACGGCCAGGACCTTCTGCCCCCGCTCCGACTCCAGGTACTGACCGGCGCTCTGCGCCCGCGCGCTGTCCACCACGGCGCCCGGACGGTACTTGCCGGTGAGGAAGCCGGAGGCCAGGGCGTAGTACGGCACGGCGGCGAGCCCGGCGCGGGCGGCCGTGTCCTGGAGCTCGCCCTCGTACGTGTCGCGGGAGACCAGGTTGTAGTGCGGCTGAAGGGCGACGTAGCGCGCCAGCCCCTCGCGCTCCGAGAATTCCAGGGAGGCCCGGAGCCGCTCGGGACCGATGTTGGAGGCGGCGATCTCCCGGACCTTGCCCTCCTTCACCAACTGGTCCAGGGCAGTGATGATCTCCTCGACCGGCACGGTCTCGTCGTCGAAGTGCGTGTAGTAGAGGTCGATGTGGTCGGTGCCGAGCCTGCGCAGCGAGGCCTCGGCCGCGGCCTTGATGTTGGCGGGGGCGAGCCCCTTGTACTCGGGGTGGCCACCGGCCTTCGTGGCGACGACGACGTCGGAACGGTTGGCGCGCGCGGCGAGCCACTTGCCGATGACGGTCTCCGACTCGCCGCCCGCGTTGCCCGGAACCCAGGCGGAGTACACGTCGGCGGTGTCGATGAAGTTGCCCCCGGCCGCTGCGTAGGCGTCCAGGACGGCGAACGACTGCGCCTCGTCGGCGGTCCAGCCGAAGACGTTGCCGCCCAGAGCGAGCGGAAAGACCTGGAGGTCGGAAGAGCCCAGCTTACGAAGAGAAGTCATAAGTGGATCAACGAACTCCGGCGGGTCGGCTATTCCGCCGACTCCGCCGCTCCGACAGCTCCGCCGTTCCGGTGGCTCCGCCCTTCCGGGCGCCTCTCGCCTTCCGCACGGCTCGCGCGCCCGTAACCGCTCACGACAGGACCGGCAGCCCTGACGTCGGGGGGGAGCGTCAGGACTGCCGGGGTTCATGGGCCGGTGAACCGGCTCGGGCCACGGGGCCGGGGGACGCGGCGCATCGGACCGTATCGGGTCGGGCCAGGCCAGGTCGCCTCAGACGTTGAGACCCTTGTCGCGGAACCAGGCCATCGGGTCCACGCCCGTACCGCCCGGGGTGTGGACCTCCAGGTGGAGGTGCGCACCCGTCACGTTGCCGGTCGCGCCGACCCGGCCGATGGTCTCGCCGGTGGTGACCTTCTGGCCGATGCCGACACCGATCGACGACTGGTGGCAGTACCAGATCTCCGTGCCGTCGTCGAGCTCCAGCACCGTGCGGTAGCCGTACGCACCCGCCCAGCCCGCCGACTTGATGGTGCCGCCGTGCACGGCCTTGATCGGGGTGCCGGTCTGGGCCGCGAAGTCGAGGCCGGTGTGGTGGCCGGAGGACCACATCGATCCGGCCTGACCGAAGGTCGAGGTGATGTGGTACGAGGAGGTCGGGAGGGCGTAGCTGGCGGCGAGCTTGGCGAGCCGCAGGGCCTCCGCCTTCTTCTTGGCCTCCTCCTCCGCCTTCTTCTTCTCGGCGGCGGCCTTGGCCTCGGCCGCGTCCTGCTGCTTCTTGGCCTCGGCGGCGGCCTTCTCGGCTGCTTCCTTCTCCTGCGCGGCCTTGGCCTCGGCGTCGGCGGCGTCCTGCTGCTGCTCGGCCTGCTGGAGGATACGGGCGCGGAGCGCCTCGCCCGCGTCCGTCCGGCCCTGCTCGGCCTCGGCGAGGGTGATGCCCGCGGAGGTCAGCGGGGCGGAGGCGGTGGCGTCCTCCGACGCGTCCGTGTCCGAGTCGTCGGAGAACAGGGCGCCCACGCCGGGAAGTGACGCGGCGTCGGGAAGCTTCTCCGTGATGGAGTCGGGGACGGAGATGGAGACCGGCGGCTTGCTCTGCGCGGTGGCCATGCCGCCCGCGCCGACCGCCGCGATGACACCGACGCCCAGCACCGTGGAGCTGCGGGCGAGTCCGTTGCGCTGCTTGGCGACGCGGTGCCGGCCGCGCACGGGGCGGACGGACTCCTCGGTGGGGTTCCACTCCTCCTGGCTGCGCGCGGGCTCGTCGGCACGGAAGTCGCCGCCGAAGTCACTGGTGAACTCGGTGGTGAAGTCACCGCCCCGGCCGGTGCCGTAGTCGCTGCCGTACGCCGTCGTCACCGTCCCGTGGGGCGCGGCGTCGGGACCGAAGCCGGAACCGTGCTGCGCGGGGAAGTCGGCGCCGAAGCCGGAGCCGTGATCGGGATTGAACCGGGACGGGGCTTCGGGGGCAGGCTTGTTGGACGCCACGGGGGCGCACTCCTTTCCTTCCTTCTCGCCTACCGGGTTAGCTGACGGGTTCGGAGCAGGAAGGTCTCCTACGGGCCCCTCTGCCTCTCACGAGACACAGGCGTCCGATTCACCCCATATAGGTGGTTCCCCGGTTCCCTTGCGGAATTCGGCGCTTGCGCACGGTGCCGCCATTGGCGACGGCTGGGACGACCGCGCTGCGTTATCGAACGTTAATAGACAGCGGGCTCGCATTCCAAGCCGTTCCCACTGATCGTTCACGTCTTTGGCCTGGACTTTACGGGACACAACCGGGCGGAATCGGACGAGTTGAGCACCCTTCACTCGCTGCCCCATTTCTGACGTTGCGTCAAATGTTATGCGGAGCGACGCCTTTCGGTTACGCACGGTGGCACCGTGAGCGGAGGGAACGGACCCGGAACACGCGGAACCTCATCACGCCCGCCCAAAACCCTGCCCGAACTCCGTCCGAAACCCCGCCCGCCCACGTCCGACCTCCACTCGCCTCCCCGTCCGTCACGCCTCCGGCCCGCCGTCCGTCACGCGTCTTCCCGACCGATGATCCGCACGGTCCGGCGCCGGTCCGGCTGCCCCTCCACCGGGCGCATGACCGCGAGCAACGCCATGTCGTCGGTCGTCTCGCCGCCCGTGTGCAGGCGCACGTCATCGGTCAGCGCGGACAGCAGTTCCTCGGGCCCCGGGAAGATCCGCCCGCGCAGCCGGTCCACAGGGTCGTAGAAGACCCCCTCGGCGTCCCGCGCCTCGGAGAGGCCGTCCGTGTACAGGAGCAGGGTCGCCCCGGCCGGCAGCTCCCACTCGTCCGTCCGCTGCGGCCACGCGCCCAGGTCCATCCCGAGCGGCAGCGCGGCCTCGGTGGGCCTCAGCACCTCCAGCTCCCCGCCCGGATGCAGCAGGATCGGATCGGGGTGGCCGCGGTTGACGATGCGCACCCCGGACGCTCCGGGCGGGATCTCGGCCAGTACGGCGGTGATGAACCCCTCCAGCACGTCGAGCCCGCCCCGCCTCGCCTCCTCCCGTTCCAGCGCCCGCTCCAGCCGCCCCGCCACGCCTTCCAGGGAGGGTTCCTGCTCCGCCGCCTCACGGAACGCCCCGGTGACCACCGCCACCGTCCCCACGGCTTCGAGGCCCTTGCCCCGTACGTCCCCGACCACCAGCCGCACTCCGTACGGGGTGTTCGTCACGGCGAACAGGTCGCCGCCGACGAACTCGTCCGCCTGCGCCGCCTCGTACCGCGCCGCCACGCGCAGTCCGCCGATCCGGTCGGACGGCTCCGGCAGCACCGCGCGCATGGCGGTCTCCGCGATGACCCGCGCGGAGGCCAGCTGCTCGTTGCCGCGCCGCACCACCGTGTTGATCACGACCGCGAGGACCGAGACGGTGGCCAGGGTCAGCAGCTCGATCAGCGGCACGGCCCCGGGCAGCGTGCTGCCGGACAGCCGCAGCACGATGACGGCCAGCATCGAGGCGATACCGGTGCGGACGGTGCTGGCCAGCGAGAAGAACGGGGCGGCGATCAGTGGCGCCGCCACGAACAGTGGGATGGCCGTGAAGGGCGGCGGCGTGAGGGCGTCGAACACCAGCCCGCCGATGATCATCATGGCGGGCAGCGCACTCACGAACCGCCTGGTGCCGACGCCGCCCTCGGCACGCCCGCCGCGCCGCTTCTTCCGCTTCCACACCACCCGTTGGTCTCCTGCCCGGTACGTCCGCGGCTGCGGACGGAACCGCGCCCCGCCCTCCAGACTCCCCAAAGCGGAACGGCCCGGCGACCGCTTGTCGGCCAACAGAGGTAACGGAGGCGATGGAAGCGATGAAAGGGATGGAAGTGATGAAGGCGACGGAGGCGTCCGGGCGGAGGGACGGAACGAGTCAGGCCCGGCACGCTGTGCGTGCCGGGCCTGACTCTTCAGTAGCGGGGACAGGATTTGAACCTGCGACCTCTGGGTTATGAGCCCAGCGAGCTACCGAGCTGCTCCACCCCGCGTCGGTGAACACCACTCTACGCCATCTTCGGCGCGCTCCTGACCACTCGGGTTCCCCAGGGCTTCACCCGAGCCGCATCCGGCACCTCCCCCCGGGTCGCCACACCGGGCGGAAAGGGTGGGAGAGGCGGGTCCGCCCCCGATCCGCTCCGGGACACCGCGCGGGCGCAGATATGCGGTGGTATGACTGTTTTTATCGACCGACCGACCGACCGCCGCGACGAACTCGCACTGATCGGGAGCGAACCGTGGACGACTACTCGTTGCTCGACCTCTTCTGGACCATGCTCTGGTTCTTCCTCTGGGTCATGTGGCTGTTCCTGCTCTTCAAGGTCATCACGGACATCTTCCGCAGCCACGACCTCAGCGGCTGGGGCAAGGCGGGCTGGCTGATCCTGACGCTGCTGCTGCCGTACATCGGGGTGCTGGTGTACGTGATCGTGCGCGGCAGGTCCATGGGCAGGCGGGACCTCAAGGAAGCCCAGGAGCGGGACGCTGCCTTCAAGGCGTACGTACGGGAGGCCGCGGGCACCGCGGGCGGGGACGACGCGAAACGGAGCAGCCACGTGGACGAGCTGGCGAAGCTCGCCGAGCTCAAGGACCGGGGCGCCATCACCGACGAGGAGTACCAGCGCGCGAAGACGAAGCTCCTCGTCTGAGAAACTCCTCGTGCGGGAAGCTCCTCGTGCGATGAGAAGCTTCTCGTCCGATCCGGGACGGGCCGCCCGTACGCCCGCCGCCGTCGAGCGGGCCTGCGATCCGCCCGCACCACTTCTTCCACGCCGACCAAAACCTCGGACCGGCGGCCTGCCCCGGAGAACCCGCCGGGGCCCTCCGCGGTCTCCTGCGGCCTACCCAGTACGGGGTGACCTGCGCAAACGGCATCGGCATCATCCGATCGGCCGACCCGTCCGTCGTCCGTCGGGGGTCGCGATGGAAGCCCGTAGGGCGACCGGTACGGGGCGGATCCGGCCAGAGGATTGATCTCAGAGCGGGAACGCAGAGCTTCCCGAATCCCTGGCCGAACCCGAGGAGTCGTTGACCATGAAGAAGCTGTCGCTGCGCACCCGCGTCCTGACCGGTGCCGTCCTCGTCGCCGCCCTCGGAGCCGGTACGTTCGGCGCCGTGTCCGCCAGCGCCTCCACCCCGGCCGCCGCGCCCGCCGCCGCCCTCGCGGCCGACG
>NZ_JBSFFY010000076.1:0-26848 GCF_053596315.1 Streptomyces sp. NPDC001732 | reverse complement strand
GCTCACGCTCTTGCACAGCACGTAAACGATGCCCCGCAACGCGGCCCGGTCATCCACAGGCAACCGCCCGGGATACCGATGCCGCCGAAGCGGACGAGCAGGCAACAGCGGAGCCACACGCTCCCACAGGTCATCGGGCACAAGATCAGCAGACACCCAACAAATCCTGCTGACACGTCACCCAACTGCAAACACCCACAACGAACTTCATTCTGAAACGATCAGTCAGTAGAGGCTCGATTTCATGAAAGGATCGAGTCATGGCATGACCTTCCCGATACCCGCTTGAGCTCCGCTGTCGTGCGGTGCGCATGGTCGCCGAGGTACGCGACGACCACCCGAACGAGACGGCCGCTCTGCAGGCGGTGACCGAGAAGCTCGGCATCGGGTCTCGCGAGACGCTGCGGAACTGGGTGAAGCAGCACGAGATCGACGCGGGGACGACGACGGAGGAGTCCGCCCAGCTCAAGGCGTTGAAGAAGGAGAACGCCGAGCTGAAGCGGGCCGACGAGATCCTGAAGGCCGCGGCAAGTTTCTTCGCGGCCGAGCTCGACCGGCCACACACACGCTCGTAGCGTTCATCCACGAGCACCGCGACCGCTTCGGCGGCGTCGAGCCGATCTGCGGAACCCTCACCGGGCAAGACTGCAAGATCGGCCCTTCCACGTACTACGCCCACAAGAAACGCCTCGAAAATCCTTCCGCCCGTTCCGTGCGCGACGAGGAACTCAAGGAGCGGATCCAGGAGGTCTGCACGTCCAACTACCGTGTCCGCGGGGCCCGGAAGATCTGGCGCAAGCTGAACCGACAGGAGCAAACCGTGGCCCGTTGCACCGTCGAGCGCCTCATGCGCGAGCTCGGCATCACCGGCGCCGTCCGCGGCAGGATGGTGATCACGACGATCACCGATCCGGCCGCGGAGCGGGCTCCGGATCTCCTCGATCGTGACTTCGTCGCCTGCCCCCAACCGCTGCTGAGCCGCGGACTTCACGCATGTCTCCACCTGGAACGGGGTCGTCTACGTCACCTTCGTCGTGGACACCTTCTCCCGTCGCATCGCCGGCTGGTCCGCTGCTGCCACCAAAGGAGGCCAGGCTCGTCCTGGACGCCCCGGGGATGGCGCTGTGGCAGCACGACCGGGACGGATTTCCCTACAAACAGGGCGAGCCGGTGCATCACTCGGGCGCAGGATCGCAGCGCACATCCTTCGCGCCGGCCGAGCATCTCGACCGAGCAGGGATCGCGGCATCGGTCGGCCCGGTCGGCGACGCCTACGACAATGCCCTGATGGAATCGACGATCGGCCTGCTCAAGACTGAGCTGATCAAACCCGGCCGGCCCTGGAAGACACTCTCCCAGGCCGAGCTCGCCACCACCGAGTGGATCGACTGGTACTGCCACCGTCGACTCCACGGTGAGATAGGCCACGTCCCGCCCGTCGAGTACGAGGCCAATCACTACATGGAACCCACGAAACCCCAGGTCACAACCACAACCTGAGATCTCTGCCGAACCCGGGGCGGTTCAACTGCCCGATCCACGGTTCAGTACTCCGCGAATGCGCCGGCCCAGCTGGGGGACGGGGCCGGCGCAGTGTGCGTTACGGGCGCGGTATCTCGGTGGTGACCTGGTCGTACCGGACGAGACGGGGGGTGAAGGAATACGAGGGATGTCTCTCCCGAAGACGTGCCGTGGCATCGTCGAGATACGCCCACATGTCGGCGGGGTCTGCACCGACGCCGAACGTCGCGTCGTTCAGCACCTCCATGTCGGGACTCGCGATGTATGCCACGTACTTGAGGGTCTGACTGCCACTGGCCATGAGTGCCTCGGCCTCCTTCGAGGTGCTGTGTGGGGTGTGTTCGTCCTTGCCACCTGCGGTATCGGCGGCCTGCGCTGTTCCGGTTGTCGTGAGAAGTGTCGATGCGGCAACTGCGCCGGTGGCACCCAAGAGTGCTCGCCGGGAAATGTCTGGCACGGTCCTCCCCCTACTTTGATGGCCCTTCCTGCGAGGGCTCGCGGCTGACGTTACAGCCACGTCTTCGCCGTGGAAGGATCATTGCGGTGAATCGGACCCCGGTCCCGGAAGCTCCGCCAGCGGGGATAGAGGCGGCCACTGGGCGACTGCTTCCCTTGACCGTGGTGGGGCGCCTGGGCGGGTCGGCTGAGCAGCGAGAGGCGACGCACCCCAGGCCATGCGATCACCGCACCTCGTCGTCTGCGTCCTTCAGGGCCGGTGGCTCCTGCCAAGTCAGGGTGCCCAGTGGCCGCGGCAGGTTCCGGGCCCCGCCGGGCACGGCTCTCGTCACCGCGGACGCCTCGTCGCTGAAGAGGGCCACGGGGACGCCCGGCGTACGGCCGGGCACTGATACTGCCGGGCATGAGGACTTCATGGTGGTCATCTCGTCCCCCTGATTTGTCCCGGGCCGAGCCCAGCTGGAGGCCGACGCGCAGGTCGGCTGCGAGATGAGGCCCTGCTGAACATCACGCGGTTCGCCGGCTCGATGGAACCTCCTGGAGGTCGCTTGCACGCTTGAGCGCCGAGGCCAGCCGCCCCCGGCGCACCGCAGGCGGTTCCGCGCCCGACAGTGCGCCGGAGCATACGTAGACGCCTCGCCGGAACAATGCGAAGCGCGTCCCGGCTGTCAGTAGCTGTTGTCGTTCCGATCTTGAGGGGTGGGTGTCGAACGGAAGTCTCGTTCGGGTGATCGCGGCTGGCCGCGGGCATGAAGGCAGGGCCTCTTGGTAGCTCGGGGTTGCGAAGCCGACCGAGATCCAGGAGACCCTGTTGCCGCAGTTGTACGTGCTCGCGCCGGTAGAGTTCAACTCAGCTGCTCCGTCGTGTGATTGCGTCGCTCACCGGTTCGGGAATGCGGCCGATCACACCGAACGTGTTCGACGGTACCCCTCCGCGGAGTGGGTCGTGGTCCGGCCGCTGCTGCCGGTGCCGGGCTGAATGCGGGACCGGGGCGGGCAGCCGGAGGCGTACTGCCATCGGGCGGTGCTGGACGCGATCCGCTATCTCGTGGACAACGGGATCAAGCGGCGGGGGATACCGGCCGACTTCCCGCCGTGGGACCGGATTTACGCGCAATACCGGTGATTTAGGTGTTTTTCTGGTGCTTGCTGGTTGGTCTGGTGGGTGGGGCGAGTGTGATTGCCCTGGTGGGCGGGGTGGGTTGCGGTGGTGGGTGTGTTTGAGGTGTCAGTTGGCCATCTTGCGTTTGATGACACGGGGGTTGGAACGTTGTCTGCGGGGTGGCAGGAGTCGTTCCAGCAGCTCACGGATGGTGTGAGTCAGGGCTCGGCTGAGTCGTGAGGGGGGAAAGTGCCGCCTGCTCGGTGACGTGGCGGCGGGCGATGAGAAGGGTGCGGGTGAAGGACAGCCTGTCGGGGTCGAGGCCGGCTTGGTGAGTGGTGTGGTGCATCACGTCCCGGAGTGCATGGTGGACGAGAAGGAAGCCGTAGATTTCCTGCTCGACGCCATCGGGATACCGCGAGCGCAGGACGAGGCGGTGTCCGCCCCGGTGGGTCTTGATTTCGTCCAGGGTGTTCTCGATCTCCCACCGCTGGTGGTAGTAGAGGCCCGCAAGGTCGTCGGCGGGCGCTTGGTCCGGGTCGCAGACGGTCGTGATCAGCCGGTAGACCGTGCCGTCGTCGTCACGGCCGAGGGAGTACTCGATGACGCGGCCCCGGACCGGATCCCGGCGCCCGCGGTCGCCTGCCGCGACGATCTCGGACAGGTAGGAGCCGTCGTCGAAGGCTTCGAGGACCGGGAGCACGATGTTCTTGCGGACGCGCCACACCAGGTCCGCGCCCGTGCCCGAGGCGGCCCTCCACAGCTCGAAGCCGGTGATGCCGCGGTCGGCCATCAGCAGCATTCCCGGCCCGAGTCGGCCCAGCAGGCCGGGAACCAGCTGCTGTTCATGAACCGACAGCGGACCGGTCGCCGCGGCGAACACCGCGTGGGTCCCGCACTCCACCAGCGCGGCAACCCTCACCTGCGGGTAGGCACTGCGCTGCTGCCCCCTGCCCGAGCCGGGGCGGCCGAAGAAACCGCTGTTCGCCCCGGTGCCCGGCCCATCGAAGACCGTGCCGTCCACCGCGACCGGACGCCACCGCCGATACCAGGCACCAGCAGTGTCCGGGGCGGCCACCGGCCGGCACTCGCGCGAACAGCACCTTCAACGGATCCGGCCCCAACCGCCGACGGGCCCGGCCGATCGCCGCCCTCGTCGACACCCGCCACGGCCTCTCCCACCGCCGTATCCGCTCCAGCCCCTGTGGCAGAAGCCGGGCCACCTCCTCATAGGCCTGCCCGGAGAACAGACACATCGCGAGCACGAAATAGACCACCACCTGGGCCGACAACAGCCGCGACCGCCGCTCCAGAGACCCGCACCCAGCAACCACCTCATCCACCAGCTCAGGCGGAAACACCCGCGTCAGCACACCCAGAGCGATCCGGTCCGACAACCGCTCACCCGACAACTTCACCTGCCCAGGCCTTGGCACACCACATCCAACGACCAACACGGCTCAAAGTCACCGGTATTGGGTCTAAGCTCTACTTAGCGTCTTACTGTCCTGGGGAGGCAAGTGTGGCAGGTGGATTACGGTACGTGGCTCCCGTTGCTGCGGCATTACTGACCTTAGCGGGCTGCTCGACTTCAACGTCGCCCAGCAACGACAAATCGGGGACCGCCTCCAGGAGCGCTTCTCCCCGAACCGACGAACCGTCTGATACTGAGGTGTTGAAGACAAAACAGAGCATCTTGGAACCTCCCACCTGCAGGGAGGTCTCCCGGTTCGGCGATCGGGTCACGGCCGAGTACACCAGCACTCAGGTGGGCACCTATCCTGCGGAAGTGGGGTATCACGAGAAGACCGATGTCTTGGGTCAGGTCTCCCACACTTCTCATCGCGCATTGATGGACGGAAGCGAATCACACAGCACCAAGCAATTGGACGAACCGATCTTCGGCGCAACCATCAGCTACCGGATCGAGAGCTGTGAAAATCGTGTGGCCTCCCTTTATCTCGGGTCGGATGCCCTTTTCGTCCGTTCCGTCGATGTCCGGCCGACCACGGTCAAGGCATGTCGCGAGGCTCCCGGCCCGGTGATCACGGACTTCTCCATCCAGAAGCTGCTGGGCAAGAAGTTCTGCTTCCCCACCACGGAGGGAGCCTTCTACTTCGCCGTGGAAGCCCACGGCAAGCCCAACAGCCACGGCGCTCCCGCAATCGCATTCACCGGTGTCGAGTACGCCAACCCCTGACCGGAAAACTTGGCAGGCAAGTGGCGTGGCGAGGTAGCCCCGGACTCGCCGGCCCCCTCCCCCGCGTGTCGTTCAACCGGAGTCTGACTGTGACCGTGGTGGCAGTGGCCGACATCCTGATCCGCAGCATTCATACGTAGAACCCGCGAGGTGGACCGGGGCGACTTCGAGCATCAACTCGCCGATCGCGTGGGTACTGGCGGCGAGGTCGTCGATGACGGCACGCAGTGCTGCGCCAGTCGGGGCTGCCGACGGTTCGACGGGGTGGTGCGGATGTCGCGGACGGCCCGGCGGCACGGCACGCACCATGACCGGACCCGAGGGTCTGGAGGCTGCTGGGGGGCGTGGCGAGGAGGTGGGTGGATCAAAGCTCCGCGACGGTGTCCGTGCGATCGGAGAGGGCGAAGGTCGCCGCCCCGCTGAGGTCGCCGTGGCGGGTGGGCAAGCGTCCGTACGGCAACAGCGCGCTGTCCTCGGCGGCGTCGTGTCTGAAGGGCTTCTACCTGCGTCAGCCCGAGCCGGGCCTCAACACCGAGTTGGCCGAGACGCTCGACAAGAGGCGGACGCCGACCCGACAGGACCGGGACCGCGCCCTGCTGGGGCACATCACGAAAGACATGGCGGCGAACCCGCTGGCACCGGGAAGGATCCGCCGTCGGCATCCGAAGATGCTGCCGGACGACGCCCGCGGGCTGCTGCCCGCGGTGAACTCGGCCCGGGACCGGCTGGTCGTCGACTGGCTCAGCGACGGAGGCTTCCGCGTCGGAAAGCTGTGCGGGCTGCACCTGTGCGACCTCCACCTGCGGGAAGGGACCCACTGCGGCGAGTGCCGCGCTCCGCACGTCCACGTGTGTCATCGCGAGGGCCTGCCCAACGGCGCCAGGGCAAAGACGAAACGGCCCTGGGAACTGACGGACGGCACCATCCGGGGCGGGCTCATCAAGCGAGCTCCGCGCCGCCGTCTGCTTCCTCCAGGACCACCGTGTTGGGTCGCTGTTCGATCTGGCGTCGGCTGGCGGGCCCGTTCCCAGCCGCTTCGCCGGTCTCCTGCGCGAGATTTCCACCGAACTGCGGATCGTCCACTTCACCCCGGAGGAGACCAAGGAGGCCGGCTACATCGAGACCGAGCACTTCGGGGTTCGTTTCCACCGCTCCCGCAACGACTTCGATCTCACACAGGTCTCCCAGCGGTGGCTGCGTGATCTTCTCTGGGATCACCTTGCCGACTGGCTCCGGTCGCCCCAGGGGCCAGTGCGGAGAGGAGGCCTGCTCTTCCACGACCGGCGGGCCTGCACCGAACTCAGCGCCTTCCTGGAGGCGGTGGCACCAAGCGGCGGACACGATCCGACGCTCCTCACCGAGGAGCACATGCGCCGGTTCGTCGCCGACCACAACAAACGCGTGCGGGAGGGTCTGCCGTCCCTGGCCATTCGGGCTGGGAACGGGGAGCCGTCCATCGTGACGGTCAACACCCGCCGGTTCACCTTCAACCACGCCCGAGCGATCTTGAGGAACGCGCTGGACAGCGGCGAGGCCGAGCGGATCGGCCTGCCGCGGGCATTCATCACCGCGCTGCCCTACGGGAAGAAGCCAGTCGATGGCAGACGGAACCCGTTTCCCGACGAGGTAGCCCAACCTTCCAGCCGGTCGTCCGCGGCGATGCCTGCCCCTGGAAGCTGAACTGCGAAGGCTGCGACAAGTTCGTCGTGTCCGGGGCTGACCTTCTCTACCGGCTCCGGAAACGCGAGCAGTGGAGATCGCTCGCGGAGCGGGCCCCGGACGACACCACCGCCGACTACCTGCCCCAGGTCTTCGAGCCGACGTCCCAGGCCACCGACGGCCTGGAGAAGGCTCTCGCCGCACTGGGCCTGCTCGACCAGGCCCTCGCCATGGACCTGCGGCGCCCACAGGACTGCTTCCAGCGGCTCTGGAGCATCGCCCTCCGCGCCTCCGACCTCGCCGCCGTCCCGGACTGGTTCCACCGCTGCTTCGTGGACGGCTACGACTGGGTCATGTTCCCCAACGTCGTCGGCATGTCCCGGTACTCCGACGGCGTCCGGATGACGACCAAGCCCTACACGTCGGGCAGCGCCCACGTGAACCGCGTGAGCGACCTGTGCTCCTACTTCCCGGGCGACCGCACCGGCAAGCACGCGTGCCCGCACACCGCCGGCCCCTGGGCCTTCCTCGACCGGCACCGGGACCTGCCGGCCGGCACCCAGCGCGTCGCCCGGCCGGCGCGGCAGTCGGACCGGCTCACCGACCTCGCGGATGTACGCGAACAGAAACACACTCGGAGCGACGCACCACCATGGGCTCCCACCCGTTGCGCCGCTGAGGTGAGCTCGGTCTGCGTCGGCTGCCGGACGGGCAAGGAATCAGTGCATCCGTGACAGGACAGTCGGCGGAAAAAGTGCCGCGGGGATAACCAAGAGTGAGAAGGGGTTGTGCATGCCTGGACTGCCGCCGATGGTGGCCTCACCGGCCGAACTCGTCGACGACCCCCTCACCGCGATCGACGCAGCGGACGCCGTCGGCACAGTCCTCGAGCAGGTACTCGACGAACGACTGCGTCACGCCCGTACCGTCGACGCCGTCTTCGCCCGGGAGCTGGCCGACCGCCTCGCCACGCTGGCCGTGCAGGGAGGCAAACGCCTGCGCACCGCGTTCGCCCACTGCGGCTGGCGCGCCGCGGGTGGCTCGGGAGACGCCACAGCCGTCCTGCGCACGGGAGCCGCCCTCGAACTGCTCCAGGCATGCGCCCTCGTACACGACGACGTGATGGACGGGTCCGCACAGCGACGAGGCGCACCGGCCCTGCACGTACACTTTGCGCGCGTACACGGGGCGATGGGCATGCACGGCCGAGCGGAGTCTTTCGGCACGTCGGCCGCCGTGCTCGCCGGTGACCTTGCACTGGCATGGGCGGACGACCTGCTGACGGAGACGGCACTCGGCACGCCGCACGGCTCGCGCCTGCACGAGGAGTGGCGGGCGATGCGCACCGAGATGGTCGCCGGACAGTACCGCGATCTGCACGCCCAGGCCGCCCGGTCCTCCGGTGTCGACGAGGCGCTGACCATCGCCACCCTGAAGAGCGCCCTGTACACCGTCGCCCGACCTCTCACGCTGGGCGCTTCGCTGGCCGGCGCCGACGAACACGTACTGGACGCACTGCGGGCGGCCGGCCGATGCGCCGGGCTGGCCTTCCAGCTCCGTGACGACCTCCTCGGCGCCTTCGGCGACCCGGCGCTGACCGGCAAGCCGGCCGACGACGACCTGCGCTCCCGCAAGCTCACCTACCTCCTTGCCGTCGCCGTCCGGCTCGCCGACGCCGCCGGTGATCACCGGGCTGCCACGGCGCTGGCGCCGGACGCGGACCCGAAGTCCGAGAAGGCCGTACGCCAGGTGCGGTCCGCGCTTCGGCGCACCGGCGCCCGGGATCTGGTGAAGGCGAAGATCGAGGAGCTGACCGACATGAGCCTCGCGCACTTCGAGCGTGCCGGTGCACGCCCTGCCGTGCGGCACGAGTTCGCCGCGCTGGTCTCGCGCGCGACGGGTGTGGCCCAGCGCCGTGCCGATGAGGTCGCGTGAAGAGGGTGCCGGGGCCGACCGACCATGTCGTCGTGGTGGGTGCCGGGCTGTCCGGGCTGGCCTGTGCCCTGCACCTGCTGGGTGCAGGGCGCCGAGTCACCGTCGTCGAACGGGACGCCGGTCCCGGCGGCCGGGCCGGCCGGATGCGACTGGGCGGCTACGAGCTGGACACCGGCCCCACGGTGCTGACCATGCCGCACCTGGCCGACGAAGCGTTCGCCGCCGTCGGGGACAGCCTCCACCGCCGCGTCGGGCTGACGGCTCTGGAGCCGGCCTACCGGGCGTGCTTCGCGGACGGTTCCTCGCTCGACGTGCACACCGACGGCGAGGCGATGGAGGCGGAGGTACGGCGCTTCGCCGGACCGGCGCAGGCGGCCGGATACCGCGACCTGCGGCAGTGGCTGGAACGCCTGTACCGGGTCCAGATGCGCCATTTCATCGACACGAACTTCGACTCGCCCTTCCAACTGCTGCACCCGGATCTGGCCCGGCTGGTGGCGCTGGGAGGTTTCGGGCGGCTGGACGGTCGCATCGGCCGCTTCCTCTCCGACGAGCGCCTGCGCCGGGTCTTCTCCTTCCAGGCGTTGTACGCCGGAGTGGCCCCGGCCCGAGCACTCGCGGCCTACGCCGTGATCGCTTACATGGACACCGTGGCCGGCGTCTGGTTCCCCAAGGGCGGAATGCACGCACTCCCCCGCGCCATGGCCGACGCGGCGGCGGAAGCCGGTGCCGATCTGCGCTGGACTGCCGAAGTACGCACGCTGGAGCGCTCCGCGGACCGAGTACGGGTCGTCCACCTGGCCTCCGGCGAGCGCATCCCCTGCGACGCGGTGGTGCTCACGTGCGAACTGCCCGCCGCCTACGGGCTGCTGGGGCGGGCGCCCCGGCGGCCGGCACGGCTGCGTCACTCGCCGTCCGCCGTGATCCTGCACGCGGGAACCGACCGCACCTGGCCGCACCTCGCTCACCACACCATCTCCTTCGGCGCCGCGTGGCGGCGCACCTTCGACGAGCTGACCCGCACGGGCGAGCTGATGAGCGACCCCTCTCTGCTCATCACCCGCCCCACCGCACACGATCCCGCCCTGGCACCGCCGGGACGCCACCTCCACTACGTCCTCGCCCCCTGTCCGAACACAGCGGTCGGTCCCACAGCCGCCGCGTGGCGGGGCCTCGGCCCGCGCTACCGCGACCGCCTGGTGGGTGAACTGGAGCGCCGGGGTCTGGACGGGTTCGCGGACAGCATCCAGGAAGAGCTTCTGGTGACGCCGCTCGACTGGGCGAGGCAGGGCCACGCCGCCGGCAGCCCCTTCTCCGTCTCCCACACCTTCGCCCAGACCGGCCCGTTCCGCCCGCGCAACCTCGTACGGGGGCTGGACAACGTGGTGCTCGGCGGCTGCGGTACCACTCCGGGCGTCGGCGTACCGACCGTACTCATCAGCGGCAAACTCGCCGCCATGCGCGTCACCGGCGGCACCGGTACCCGGCCCGCACGGAGGGCGCCGTCCTCGACCGCGACCGACGCGTCCTCCGCTCCGGCCCCGGCAGGTGCTGATGACCCGTCGTGAACTGGACGCCGCCGGAATCACCGATCCCGCACTGCGCGCCGCCTACACCCGGTGCCGACGGCTCAACGCCCGCCACGGCAGGACCTACTTCCTGGCCACCCGCCTGCTGCCCCTCGAACGCCGCTCCGCCGTACACGCCCTGTACGGCTTCGCCCGCTGGGCGGACGACATCGTGGACGACCACGACCGCCATCGCGCGCCCGAGGAGCGCGACCGGCTGCTGCGACGCCTGGAGAGCGACCTGGCCGACGGGCTGCGCGCCGGAGCGGGCGACGAACCGGTGGTCCGGGCCGTCGCAGACACCGCCGACCGCTACGACATCGATCACGCCCTCTTCGCCGGCTTCCTGTCCTCGATGCGTGCCGACCTGACCGTCACCCACTACCCCACCTACGCCGACCTGCAGGGGTACGTGCACGGGTCGGCGGCGGTGATCGGCCTGCAGATGCTGCCCGTCCTCGGTACGGTCACGGCCCGGGAGGAGGCGGCACCACACGCGGCGGCGCTCGGTGTGGCGTTTCAGCTCACCAACTTCCTGCGCGACGTGGGTGAGGACCTCGACCGGGGCCGCGTCTACCTGCCCGGCGATCTGCTGGCCGCGCACGGTGTGGACCGGCCCCTGCTGGAGTGGAGCCGGCGCACCGGGCGGCGCGATCCTCGGATCCGCGCCGCTCTCGTCGCGGCGGAGGCCATGACGCGGGGCGTGTACCGGACGGCGGAGCCGGGCATCGCGATGCTCGATCCGCGGGTGCGTCCCTGTATCCGTGCCGCGTTCACCCTCTACGGTGGGATTCTCGACGCGATCGCCGAGCAGGACTACACCGTGCTGCATCGCCGTGCGGTGGTGCCGCGTCGGCGTCGGGCTGCCACGGCGGCGGCCGGTGCACTGCGCGTGGCCGGTGCCCGGTGGCTCACTCGCGCCGCGCACCGAGAGGCCCTGGCGGGTGGTCCGGCAGCCGAGTGGAAAGGGCCGGTGCGGTGAGTGGTCGAAGGGACGGCAAGCGCTGGTCGCCGCCGTTGCGGCGGCGGAGGTCCGGGCCGGACTGGGCGGCGCAGACACCGACTTGGCGCCAGGCGCGGCCGGCGCTCTTCGCCGACGCGCTCGAGCGGGCGTCCGCCCGTCCGTCCGGCAACTGGTTCGTGGTCGGTGCCTCCCGGAACGTGCGCGCGGACGATCGCCCGTGCGGCCGGACGGTCGGTGGTGTGGAGGTCGTGCTGTGGCGCTCGCAGGACGGCGAGCCCCGTGCCGGTTCGGGCGTCTGCCCGCACCTGGGCGCTCCTCTGCGGGACGGCCGGGTGGTGTGCGGCACGCTGGTCTGCCACTGGCACGGGCTCGCCCTGGACGGTTCTCCGTCCGCCGGCTGGCAGCCGTTTCCCGTGCACGACGACGGCGTACTCATCTGGGTGCGGCTGGACGCGATGGGTGGCGAGGAGCCCACCGAGCGGCCTGTCGTGCCCGCTCGACCGGCGAGGGGTCGTGGGGTGGACGCGGTGTTCACGGCGGTGGGACGGTGCGAACCGCAGGACGTGGTGGCCAACCGGCTCGATCCGTGGCACGGCTCGTGGTTCCACCCGTACTCGTTCGTCGACCTGTCGGTGGCGCGGGAGCCGCGGGGGGACGAGGACGACGCCTTCGTCGTCGATGTCTCCTTCCGGGTGGCCGGGCGGCTCGTGGTTCCGGTAAGGGCCGAATTCACGGCGCCGGAGCCGCGCACGGTCGTCATGCGCATCACCGACGGCGAGGGCGCCACGTCCGTGGTCGAGACACACGCGACGCCGCTGACCGGGCCCGGCCACAAGCGTCCGCGCACCGCCGTGGTCGAGGCGCTCGTCGCCGTGTCGGACCGCCCTGGCTTCGCCCTGGCGCGGGCCGCCGCCCCCGTACTGCGCCCGCTGATGCGCCGTACGGCCGGCCGCCTGTGGCGTGACGACCTGGCCTACGCCGAACGGCGCTGGGCGCTGCGCAGCACCGGACGGTTCCCCGGCTGACCGGTCAGCGAGGCGAGTGGCGCCCTGTGACAGCTCCGAGCGCCCGGAGCAGGGGGGAACGACCCGCCCGGGGTACCGTCCACAGGACCTGGCCGCGCACCCCCCGGTCGGCGAGCAGGGCGTTCGCGGCCAGGAAGCCCGTGGTGGCGGCCCGTTCCATGAGGGCGACGGGCAAGTCGCACCGGATTCCGTCGCCGGCCAGGGTCAGCCACGGATGAGGGGTGCGCACGGTGGGTCGCCGGCGGTGGGAGCCGGGCTCGAAGAGCGGGCAGTCCGAGCGCCACTCGTGCCGGGCGTCGACGATGCGCGCCTCGCGGGTCTCCGGGTACACCTGGTGCAGCCGGTCGACGAGCATGTCCTGCACCTCCTTCGGTTCGGCCGCCGGGTCCACGGCGTAGGCGTGCAGTTCCACGACCGAGCCCCCGGTCCGCGCGGCCCAGCGGGCGGCCTCGCCCTCGTACCGCTCCAGGACGCTGATGTTGTCGAGCCCGCCGTAGCCGCTGGTGCCGAGGAATCCGGGCCGGTCGGCGCGGACCGGCCGGTCGAGCCAGAGCCGGGAGACAAGGAACGGCGGTGCGGTGCGCAGGGCCGCGATGTCCTCGCACCAGTCGGACGTGCCCAGGCCGGGTGACGCGCCGACGATCCGGCGCAGGCTCCCGGGGTCGAGGGCGAGCACCACGGCTTGGTGGCGCCCGACGCCGGTGTCGGTGTGCACGTGTGCTCCACCGTCGCCGAGGGGGAGCACGCCGTGGACGGGGGTGCCGGTGCGGATGTCCACCCCGAGGCGCTGGAGGTAGTCGCCGAGCGGGTCCCAGAGCGCCCGGGGGAAGGGTTCGCCCGGTACGTCGAAGAGCAGTCCCTCGGCCGATCCGAGGAAGTAGATGTGGAACATCAGCAGCAGTTCGGCGGCGGACAGTTCGCACGGGTCGGCGAAGAAGCTGCGTGAGAACACCTCGAACGCCAGGTGGTGCGCGGCTTCCGGGAAACTCACGCCGTCCAGGAAGCCGGTTGCGGTGACCTCGTCGAAGCGTTCGTACACCTCGGGCACCCGCACGTCGAGCAGAGGCAGTGCCGCCCGGACATTCATGGCGGCGAGGTCCCGCCAGCCGAAGCTCGGGCTGAGGGCGACGAAGCCGAGCGCGCTGAAAGGCGGCGTTCTCGGAACTCGGGCGAAGCTGTCGGTCAGGCCGCCACTGTGCCGCAGGGGGTAGTCGGGCAGCGGCGTGAGCCGCGAAAGGGCAGGGTCGGTACGGCGGAGGAGCCCGCGCAGGTTGTAGTACTGGCGGAAGAAGGCGTGGAACCCGCGGGTCATGGTCACGGAGGAGCCGTCCGCCAGCCTGGTGGGCCAACCGGAGAGCCGGCCGCCCAGTGCGTCCTCTTTCTCGTACAGGGTCACACGGGCACCCCGCTCGGCCAGCAGGGTGGCCGCGGCGAGGCCGGCGATCCCGCCACCGATCACCGCGACGGACGGCTCGTCCCCGCGCTGGAACCGGCCCCTGCCGGGTGGCGGCGCCAGAACCTCGGCCTTGCGGTCACGGCCTCGTCGGGCGGCGGCGGTACGGCGGGCCGTCACCGGACTCGCTCCCTTGGCGTGGTCGGGCGTGCCGGGCTCGGGCCGTTGCGGGCGAGGAAGGTGTGCGCGATGCCCGTCTGCCATCCGGCGACCGGGGCGACGCGCACTCCGGTCAAGCCGGCTCGCGTCAGCCGGTCGGCGAAGGCGGGGGCGGTGTCGAAGGCGATGACGCTGTGCCAGAGGTGGCGGTACAGGTCCCGGTCGCCGGTGAGCGTGCCCGCCGGGATGACGAGGCCGTGGCACACCGCCGTCCACAACGCCCGGTGCAGCCGCCGGCCGCTCAGGGTGTACTCGTGGGCGCTGATACGTCCGCCCGGCCGCAGCAGGGCCCGGACGCTGCCCAGGACCGCGTCCGGGTCGGTGACGTTGCGGAACAAGTAGGCGGCGAAGACCGCGTCGAAGGGGCCCTCCCCGGCCGACGCGATCTCCTCGGCGGTCAGGTGCAGGAACCGCACGCGTGCGGGCCACGGCTTGGCCAGGGCGCGGCGCAGCATGCCCGCCGACGCGTCCACAGCCGTGATCCGGGCCCGGGGCGCGGCCCTGAACAGGGCCCGGGTGGAGGCGCCGGTACCGCAGCCGAGGTCGAGAACGTGCAGTCCGGCGCCGTCGTCGGGGAGCCGGAGCCGGCGGGCCGAGCGCAGGAGGTCGGTGTGGTAGCCGGGGTTGAGAGAGGTGAGGCTGTCGTAGGTGCGGGCGGCGTGGTCGAAGGCGCGGGCCAGGTCGTGCTCGCGCAGGAGGCTCATCGGTGGTTGTCTCCGGTTCTTGCGAAGGGCTGGGAGCGTCGGGGCACAAAGGGCAGTTCGGCGGCCGTACGAAGCATCGGCAGGACAGGGGTGCGCAGCCCGATGCCCCACTCCTCCCACAGGGAGGTGGCGCCGTCGAGGAAGCGCAACAGGCGCTCCGCCGGGATCCGGCGGAACAGGTCGGTGAAGAATCGCGGACCGTCGATGCGCCCGGTGTCCAGGGCACGCAGCAAGACCGCGTCCATGGCCGAGGCCCTCCGCCCGTGGGGGGCTGGGATGGTGGTGCGCCCGTCGCGCAGGGCGGCGGCGATGGCTCTGCTCTGTCGCTGCACCGCCGCGAAGGTGTAGCCGGTGGCCGCCCGAGTGGCGCCCCCTGCGGTTCCGACCCGGAAGTGGGCGGGACCGGCCCGTCGCGGAAAGCGGGCGTCGGTCATGGGAATGACCCCCTGCTCCGCCCGTTCCACGGTGAGCGCGCCGAGCCCGAGGACGTGCCGGCAGTAGTGGCCGAGAGCCGATTCGTACGCCTCGGTGGTCAGCGCGTTGCCGGAGAACTCGGTGTATTCCACGAGCGCCCGGTCCGGCGCCAGCGGCAGGACGTAGCCGAAGGCCAGTCCATGCGCCGGCTGAGGAACCCGGAAGTCCATCAGATCCGCGACCGAGGGGTCGAACCGGTCGGTGTCGGTACGTACGAACCAGCCGCGGAAGTGCTGCAGCAACTGCGTGCGCGCCGGCGGCAGGACAGGCAGCGGCCGCGAGTCGAACACCCGTCGGGCGCGCAGCGTCAGGGACCAGCCCCCGGGCAGCGTGCACCGGACCTCCGCGCCTCCGGGCACACCGCGCACCGATTCCACCGTCGCACGCAGGAGACGCCCGCCGTCCGAGCGAGCCAGGCGGCCGTGGACCAGCCGCTCGAAGTCGGCGGAGCGCACCATGCGGTAGGTGAACGGGGCAGGTCCGACAACGACCGGTCGGCGGTCGGCGCCGTGCAGACGCAGCACGGACCAGGACGCGCTGACCGCCTCTTCCAGGCCGTCGACGCCCGCGTCCCAGTAGCACCAGGTCCGTTCCGCGGGGCGGAGCGGACCGTCCGGCGGCTCGACCACGGTCACAGTGGCGGCGCCGTTCTCCGTCAGCCGGTGGGCGAGGCTGAGACCGGCCGCACCGCCACCGATGACGATCACGTCGGATTCCTCGGCGGGGCGGGGTGTCACCGGGCTCGCCGTTCGAGAACAGGGCTTTTGTCGGGGCCCGAGTGCAGCAGTTCGGCGCCGGTCTCCGGCGCGTCCGCGACGGCGCCGGCGACGTGCCGCGGGTCGCCGCCCTCAGGCAGGGGTGGGGCGGTGCCCGCCACGGGGCAAGTCGCGAAGCCTGTGTCGAGATGCCCCGGCCGGATCTCCAGTACCGCGCCACCGGCGCTCCGTGCTTCGCGGCGGACGGCATCCGGCCATGCGGCGAGCGCGGCTTTGGAGGCGCTGTGGTCGGCCATTCGGGGCTGCGGGCGCTCGGCCGACGCGCCGGTGACGGCGGCGATCGCCGAACCGTGTCGCAGGATGCCGAGCGCGGCGCGGGAGAACACGGCGGGCGCGAGGTGGTTGACCGCCATCAGGTGCTCCGCGGCCTTGTCACCGATCTCCTCGGCCGCACCGAAGGCCACCGACCCGAACGCGACGACGTCCAGCCCTTGGAGGGCTGCCGCCGCTTCGTGCACGGCCCGAGCGCATGACCCGGGATCGTAGGCGTCGAAGCCGGCTGTCGGGGCACCGGGATACGCCCGCTCGGTGTGGGCCAGGCTGCCGCAGTCGCGTCCTGCGAGGGCCACGCGGGCGCCCCGGTCGGCCGGTTCGGCGGTGATCGCACCGCCCAGCGCTCCCGTGGCACCGGCGCCCAGGAGACGGGCACCGCTCAGTTCCACGCTTCACCCCTCGATACGACCAACGGGTTCATCCGATCGTCATTGCTTCGCGTCCAGGGCTGGCCGCGGGTGCGGCCGGACGTCGTTCACACCCCGGCGTCACCTCCTTGTCCCCGGTCGGCGACCACCTCACGCGCGGCGCGCGCCCCCGAGGCCATGGCGCCCTGCACCGATCCGGTCGCCCGGTGGTCCCCGCACACGTACCTGCCCGGACGAAGGCGGGTGGTGCGGCTCAGCGGCCAGGGGGGAAGCATCGCGGGCAGCGCGCCCTCGACCGTGCGGGCGGCGACCTGCTGCCAGCCGCTCGTGTCGGTGCCGTACAGCTCGGCCAGACGGCACAGCACCGCCTGTGCCCTGCCGGGGAGGTCGGTTCCCAGTACGGAGGTGGAGACCAGCGCAGTGCCACGGGGCGCGTACGTGGGAGCGACTTCGCTGAGTACGCAGGTGTTCAGGATCGCTCCGGTGCTGTCCACCATCAGGGTCGGTTCGGCCATCGGTGTCCTGCCCATGGCGTGGTAGTAGGTGGTGACGGTGCGTGTGTCCGGTACGGTCAGGTCCGGCAGCAGGCGGGTGGCGGTCGCCGGGTCCGTCGCCACCACGACCGTCCGGGCCGGCACCTCGCTCCCGTCCTCCAGCAGTACTCCGGTGTCGGTGACCTCGGCGACGGGAGTGCCGAGCCGCAGTACGCCGTCGGGCAGCCCGTCGGCGAGTTGGGCCGGGACGGCGCCGATGCCCTGTGCCGGCAGGCACAGGGTCCCTCGGACCATGCTCCGCCAGACCAGGTGGAAGAAGCGTGCGGAGGTCTCCAGCCGGTCCTCCAGGAAGACGCCGGACAGGAACGGCCGCAGGATGTCGGCGACTGCGGCGTCCGACACTCCCGCCCGGGTCAGGGCCGCCGAGGTGGAGCCGTCTTCGCGCCGTCTGACGGCGGAAGCGGGCAGAACGGCGTCCCGCACGGTGAGAGCCGCCAGCGCGGCCAGGTCGCGCGACGAGACAACCCGTCCCGTCAGCAGAGCCCCCGCCGCACTGGGCTCCCTCGTCGGGTCAGCGAGGCGGACCGGCCCCTTCGACGTGTGCGCGACGACGCCCGCGGTGAACTGCCGCAGCCGCAGGCTCCTCAGATCCATGCGCCGCTTCACCTGCGGATACGAGGTGTTGAACACCTGGAAACCACGATCCAGCAGGAACCCGTCCTGCCGGTCCGTGCGCATGCGCCCGCCCACGCCTTCGGACGCCTCCAGCAGAATCACCCGCCATCCCGCACGGCACAGGTCCAGCGCGCACACCAGGCCGGACAGGCCCGCACCGACGACGACCACGTCCGGTGCCCGACGATGTTCCTCGCTCATGCTTCTCCTCGGTCGACGCCGTACCCGTGGCACCCGCACATCAGGGCCGTCCGCTCGGCCCCTCCCTCGGCCGGTACCCCTGAATCAGCGGGCACAGCCCCGTGCCGGAACGTGACGCGAAAGCAACGCTCGCCCGTGGACGAACGACGCGGCCGCGACCACTGGTCCAGCGGACCATGTTTCCCGGCCGCTGCCCAGGCGCCACGACCAAGTGCCGTCGGACGGCAACCCCTCACGAGGAGGCCGACGGCTCCAGAGCGGCGACCGCCTCGGCGAGTCCCGACGAACGCGCCGGGCCCGCCGCCTGCCCCGCCCAGCCAGGTCCCAGCGTCAGCACGACCGGCCTGCGACGGGCACCTGCACTCCCCACTCCATGGCTGCGACGTGCTGGGCCGCCGGCCGGCCGGCAGTGCCGCGACGAGCAACTCGACGGGCAGGGCACCGCCGAACATACGCACCGGAACGCCGCGCTCCGTCAGTGCCGCAGCCAGCACTTCCAACGGCAGGGTGTGGTTATCTCCCAGGACGCAGGCAAGCACCGTGGTGGCGGCGACCGTGTGGGGTGGGGCGCGCCGGAGACGTGCCAGGACAGGAAGCGCTCGGCCTCGACGTACTTATCGCCGACGTCTCCCACTTGCGGCCGACCGCCTGGAGCGTCGGCACGATCACCTCGGTCCAAGCGGCGACCAGTCCGTGCTCGATGATCGTGGTGAGCAGCGTCTTCATCGTCCACGAATCCGAAGGCGCTCTTCTCACCCTGTCTGGCACCGGACGAAGGGAGGGGCGCCCCGGCTTCGACAGCACGGTCTCTTCGCCCCGGAAGGCCCAGTGTCAACAACAACCAGCAGAGGCTCCCGCGGCCCTCCATCGCACCGTCAAGCGCGGAACCATAGTCCCTGTGTCATACCAGCCAGAAAGGCGAAGGCGAGGAAGAAGGCGGCCACAAGCACCACAGCGACAAGAATCACGATCAGCGGGCCCCGGGCCCATCCTCACGGGAGTTCATGGCGCGGTCCCGCTTCCGAGGTACTGCTTTCGCCGGGAGGGACGCCGCCGGGTTCCAGGCCCGGCGTGTCGCGCGGGTCAGGATCAGGATTTCCTGCATTGAGGTGTTTTCATCCTGACGCGGCCGCGAGCTGAAGGGCGAGGACAGCCTTGACGATCGCGGTGATGCGGGTGGTGCTGCAGCGCAGCTTGCGCAGGAGACGCCGGCTCTTGAGCGTGGCCATGGCTTGCTCACCGGCGCAGCGGATTTTGGCGTGGGTGGTGTTGTGGCGTCGTTGCCACCGCTTGAGGCGGCGCCCTTTGAGCGGGCCCCGGACGTTCCGTGCCGCGCCCTGATACGCCTTGTCGGCCCAGCATTTGAGGTCCGCCCCGGGGAGGGCGTCGATGATGCCGTGCTCGCGTGCCGCCGTCAGGTCGTGCGTCGCGCCGGGCAGCGCGGGCGAGGCCCACAGCAGCCGGCCGAACGGATCGGTCAACACCTGGACGTTCATGCCGTGATGCCGCTTCTTGCCGGAGTAGCAGGGTCGGTCGGCGGCGATCCGGTCGATCGGCAGCACGGTGCCGTCGAGGATGACGTACGCCTTCGTGCGGGCCGTCGCTGTCGCTTCGTCGAGTGCCGGTGCGAGCACGGCCAGGACGTCGATCGTCTCGCGGACGGAGCGGTAGACGGCAGCGAGCCCGATGCCGAACCCGGCCGCGAGCTGGGCGCAGGTGTCACCGCACCGCAGGTGCGCCAGGGCGAGCAGGGCCTGACGGCTCGCGGTCAGCCGCCTCCACCGCGTGCCGATCTCCCGCCTGCGGGAGGCGAGTTGCCCGGCCAGATACCGCAGGGTGCGGGTGGACAGATCGATCGAATGGGGCCTCCCCTGCTCGAGCGAAGCCGAGAGGTTGGGGAAGGATAGACAAGCGAGCGAAGCTCCTGGTGGGACATGGTGGATCTTGGTCGAGACACCGTCTACCGGGAGCTTCTCCATATTGCAGGACCGGCCGACTACCGGACCTCACCGACAGGTTGGAAGAGCCTCATTGGAGCCTGGCCCATATCCACGCCAGTGGCCGCCGGCTGCCTCGGCGGTCACCCGGCCCTGGGCTGTTCGGGTATCCCCATCCCGCCGGTCCGCGAGGTCACTTCGGTGCCTTCGCCCCCGCCTGGGCCATCGCGGGACTCGCCGCCGGAACGGACCGCCGACCCGGCTGATCGGCCTCGCCGACAAGGCACGCACACCGGTGTGAGGTCGCGGCCGTGCGGCTGTTCGCCTCGCAGGGACACACCGCCCGCCGGGCGTCACAGCGCGAGCGCGACCGCTCCCACGGCGACCGCCGCCACTCCGAGGAAGAGGGCCACGATGCTGACGGCGATCTCGGATTTCCGGGACCGGTGTTCGGCCGCGAGGTCCGGGGTGAAGACGGCCGGGTCGTCGGGCGTGTAGTGGATGGTGACCTCGCGGCCGTACGAACCGACCGGGTCCGGCAGATCCGAGGTGCGGTAGGCGGTGACGGCGGTGCCCTCGTGGGTGGTGAAGGCGACGACCGGCGTATGGCTGGTGCTGGTGTGGCCGTCCTCGTCGGTGCTGACGTCCTTGAGCACGGCGATGACCCGGCCCGGAACGGGGTCCACGGTGGTCAGCGCCTCGATTCGGCGGCCCGCCTGGCGTGCGATCCCGGGCACGTAGCACGTGCCCAAGACGGTCCAGGGCCCGCCGAACCCGAGCAGGGCCCACGGCCAGCCCCACTCGATAGCGGCGACGACCACCAGCCCGGCGTAGACCAGGAAGACCGCGAAGTTCGGCCAGCCGAGTCCGTGCCGGCCTGCCCAGAGGTCGCTGGTGAACTTGACGGCGTGAGGTCTCCCGCGCGGATAGAGGACGCCGATCTCCCGGCCCGTCCAGGCTGTGCTGATCCTCTCGCCGCACTCACCGTCGTTCGTCATGGTGAATTCCTGCCCGGTGGACGGATCTTGGAAGGAGACCACCACGGCTATCCCGTCCATCCCGGAGCTTCCGTGCCTGGGCTGCTGGACCCGCTCGATCCGTCCCATGACCCGGACCGTCCGCTGGGCCCGGGTCACCCCGGCCAGCGACCGCGCGTACCCGATCAGCGCCAGTACCGCGAACACTCCGCACCACAGCGCCAGAAAATCGAGCCAGTCCACGTGTCTTTCTCCTGTTGCTTCAAGTACGCACCTGCCCAAGGCAGTTCAGTCGCTTCGCAGCCTGCGGTCCAGATGCCGGCGGGCAGCCGGTCGCCTGAGAACCGGCCCGGCCCCCGTGGTCAGCGTGCCGGGGTGCGTCGCACCACCTTGCCCTGCCCGTCCGCCTCCAATGAGGCCGCGCCGTCGGATCCGGTCACGCCGACCCTGATCGTGAGGGATCCGGTGAGGCCCTCGGCGGTAATCTGCCAGGTCTGCGGGGAGTGGACGCCGAGGGTGGTTCGGGCCGTCCGGACCAGGGCGGGGAAGCGTTCGTAGGGCAGGGAACGCAGGTCGAACCCCGAGGCATGGGTGCCGGCGGAAGCGAACACGACCGACAGCACGCGTTCCTGTACGACCACGGTAAGCGTCTGATGTTCCTCCTTGCCCTTGCCCTTGCCCTTGCCCTTGGCGAGCGAGTCGACGGCCCGGCGCAGTTCGCTCTTGTCGAGGAACGACTGGTCCGGGCCGAGCGTGACCGTGGCGGACCCGGACGACACGACCGTGGTCGACGACGTGGAGGAGACGGAGGACCCGACGGAGGAGGGCGACCGCGCGGTGGTGTCCTGGTCGAACAGGTCGGCGCGGAACGGCAGGACCACGCAGGCCGCGCCGAGCAGCAGGCCGAGGAGGGCGACGAAGACGACGGCACACCCCTTGGGGGGCTCGCTCACCCGGGCCGGCCCGGGCGCCGAGTCGATGCGCGCCCCGGCCGCCCGGTCCTCCCATTCCGGCGTCGGCCGCTTCACGATCCTCACTCGCCACGGCCTGTCCGGGGGGTACTGCACCACTACGATGCCGCGCGGCCGGTAATCGGGCAGGTCGGCGAGGTTGATGTCCTGCGTGATCTCGATGCGGTGCGCCGGCGCGTCGGCCGGTGCGACGGTGAGGTCGAACCGTACTGCCACGTCACTCGTCGGCTCACCCCCGACGGCGTTCAGGCTCTCGATCATCGCGAGCGCCGTGCGGGGTGCGACGGCCGCCTCCCGCGCGCGCCGCGGCACACCGGCGAGGAAGAAGAGCAGGCCGTAGGCTGCGGGCAGGCCCACACCCGTGACACACAGCGGCACGTTCTCGAGGACGCAGCCGACGACGAAAGCCGCGAGCGACGTCCCGATCACGCCACCCGTCAGGAAGCCCAGGACGACGGCGCCGCGGGTGGTGCCCGTGGGCGGCGCGCTCGTGGGGGGCGTGCCCGTGGTGATCGTCACATGGGTGATTGTGTCGGACTCAGGTGACGGCCGGTAGGTCTTCAGGTGTCTGACTTCGGGTGTGCCAGGAACGAGTTCCTGTGTCCCGGGCGTGGCCGGCGCCCCGGCCGGAGGCCTTCACCCTGCACGTCTACGACGGGGACAGCATCTGCGGCACCCGCAGATGCACGGCCTGCCGCCATGCCGCGCTGACGTTCCGGTACGGGAGACGGGCGCCTGCTTCGCGCCGTGTCCTGTTGACGTCGGCCTGCTCCTGTCCCCTGCTCCACCTCGTCCAGGCCTTCCAGGAAGCCGCGCTCTCCAGCAGTGCCGGGCCCCTGGGTGTGCTGAACTTCAGCGGCTCCGGCGCGGGCACACTCGACCCCGCTCACCCACCTGCTCTTCAGTTCTTCTGCACTTGGTCGAAGGAGAGATCGACCAGGGTTTCCCGGCCGAAGAAATGGACCAGAGCCCTGACCCTTCTCGAGTGGGGACTGACCTCGTCGACGATCGCCTGGAAGGTGGCGAAGGGGCCACCGCCGATGGTCACCGAGTCGCCTACCTCGATATCGACCTTGGTGGAGCCCACCGCCGCGATGTTCGCGGCCTTGGTGGAGCCCACCGCCGCGAACATCGAAGTGAGTGCCCCGGCCAATCGGGACAACCACTCCTTCGCGCTCCCCTGCACCCAGGGGTACTCGGCCTGAAACTTTTCCCATGCCACTGACCATTGGTGCACCTGGTCCGGGTGGAAGTCTTTCACGTCGGTGTAGCCGTAACCGCCGGACAGGACGTCTTCGAGGAGGTCTGTGGACAGGCTGGTACGGCGGTCCTCGGCCAGGAGGACGGCGTCGTAGAGGTCCTTGCCCCGGGCGCCGCCGTCCTCCTCGGACTCGACTTGCAACCAGAGGATCTTCCAGGAGAGCGAGAGTTCCCGGCTGGCCGTCAGAACGATGACGGGCGGCCGGCCGGAGCCGACCGGCAACACTGCCGGCTCCGGCGGGTCGGAGAACATCTCGTCGGTGGCGAAGTCCACGCGTATCCGGCCCGACGGCAACCCGGATGCCCGCCAGGGCACTTCCAGCCGCACCCCCGGCCCGTGGTAGAACCATCCTCCGTCGCTCGACTCCGCGTACGCCTGATCGGCGTCGAGCATCACGCCGCCCGGTGCCTCGGGCCGTTGCCTGATCTGGTCAAGCAGGTCCATGTACGGCGATTCGGCGTCCTCGTCCGCCGTGGCGGCCTCCAGCAGCCGGTCCAGGTCCGCCGACGGATACCTCACATCCCAGGTCCCATGAATGCCGTGCGCATCGTCTGCGGGCTCCATCGCGTCCGCCACGGCGGGCCAGGTGCGGGTCAGATCGATGAGGTTTCCGTACGGCCAGCCCCCGTTGAGCATGTCGCGAACGACCACCCAGTCGAGGTCCGCCGGCTCCCGGGCCCGCTCACCGGCCCATGCCTGCAGTGGCAGGCTGCCCCGCAGCACCAGACTGTCGCACCACCAGGATCCGGCGATCAGAGCGAGCACATGATCGATCGCCGCCCGGCGCGCGGTCCGCCAGCGCACGGCCTGTGCCAGGTCCGCGAACTCCGGCTCCCCGGCCCGCGATCGGCGGTCGACCTCCCTCGGAGGAGGTTCCCAGCCCTTGACCACCCTCTCCGGAGCCGGGGGAACCGAACGGTTCCGATCGCCCCTCGTCATGCGGCACCGCTCCCATCCGCAACTGTCGGGCCTTCGTCCATGACGAGGTTGTCGTCGTGCACCACGAACTTCTCCTCCTCGACCTCCGCCGCCGCGAACCCCCGTCGGCGAGGGATGTCAACAGGGTGTCCGGTTACGCGCGAGCAGCAGGACGACCGACAAGTCGCCAGCGCTGCGTGACAAAGCGCTCGTGGCGGCTCCCGCTGAGTGGACAGCGGGCATTGCGGGAGCCTTGCGCCCCGTGCGGCTCGCACAGCGGAGCATCGGTTGGACCGGCGTCCCCGTTGGCGGAACGGGGGTGAATGGGGAGCCGGTCTCTTTCGGCGGCCTGCATCCGACACCCCCTCATCCGCAGTCGTGGGTTCAGCCCTCAGGCCACCGCTCCGCAGGTCATCAGACATGGTCGGCACAGTAGACGGCCCCACTGACAATGCCCCCGGCTTTCCTCGCCGCCGGGAAATCCCTTCGTGCCCGCCTCGCCCACGCGGGCTTCGGCACGCCTGGACGGATGTCCACGGCCCGGCCGGCAAACGAAGGCGTACTCAAGCGATCAACGCATCACCACCGGTCAGGAGCCGCTGGTCGCTGTCGGCTACGGCGAGGGGTGGCGGAGCTGGGACCCGCCCGACCCCCGATTGGTTCTCGGAACCCGTTCTTGCTCAAAAGTGGGACGGACCCCCTTCTGAGACCTGGGTCTGCTTCATCGGCCGTTCTTTGTCCTCGGCGGTGTCCTGACGGCGCTGATCGTCGGCGGACCGGGACTTGCGTCGCCACTGAGGTTTTCGGGTTGTCGTCGGGTGGTGACGGTTGATGATCCCTGCGGTATGCCGGTGAGGTGAGATATCCGGAAGGCGGGGGCCTGACGGCTGGGCGTCGGGCGTTTCGTGAGGGGAGCCGGCTTCAGGCTGGGCAGCGGTTCGCGGCGGGCGAGAAGACTGCGGTGATCGCGAAGGACCTGCGGGTGAGCGTGCGGTCGGTGGAACGCCGGCGCCGTGCCCGGCGCGAGGGCGGCATGGAAAGCTTGCGTTCCGCGGGTCCGACGAACTCCCCGACCGTCACCGACGCCCGGTTCGCCGTGCTTGAGGAGGAACTCGGCAAGGGCCCTGCGACGCACGGCTTCGACGACGAACGCTGGACCCCGGCCCGGGTCCAGACAGCGATCCGGCGCCGGCTGCGGGTGAGCCTGTCGGTGGCGACGGTGTGGCGGCTGCTCAAAAGGCACGGCTGGGCCTGGCAGGCGCCCGCCCGCAGAGCACTCGAACGCGACGAGCACGCCGTCGGGCTCTGGAAGAAGGAGGTGTGGCCCCAGGTAAAAGCCTCGCGGCGGCATGCGGGGCCTGGATCGTCTTCGAGGACGAAGCCGGCTTCTCGATGACACCGCCCCGGGCCCGCACCTGGGGCCGGCGTGGGCACACCCCCGTCATCCGTGTGCGTGGCCGGTCCCGCCGCCGGACCTCCGTCGCCGCGCTGTGCTGCTACAAAGCTGGTGAGAAGAGCCGGCTCATACACCGGCCCCGCACCCATCTCCTCCTCAAGGGTGCACGTAAGAGCTTCTCCTGGAAGGACTACCGCGACCTGCTGGTACGGGCCCACATCCAGCTCGGCGGCCCGATCGTGGTGGTCTGGGACAGCCTCAACACCCACCTGGCCGCGTCAACCGGATCAAGATGCTCAAGCGCCGGATGTTCGGCCGTGCCGGCTTCGCTCTCCTGAGGAAGAGGGTTCTTCTGGCCAACTGACCACAGCCACCCATAGGGTGAGGAGGACGAGAGAAGAGCACGATGGATCCCCGCATACCCCGCTTGCGTCGCAAGCTGGCCGCGATCCCTTTCCAACCGCTGCGCAGCCATTCCTTCGGGGAAGAGCAACACGAGTTCTTCCTCGGCCCGAAGCCGGCGGAAGCACGAGTCGCTGCGTTTGAGGCCGAACACGACATCGTCCTGCCCGACGCCTATCGGCAGTTCCTCACGCACATCGGCGGCTCAGGCGCGGCACCGTTCTACGGCCTTCTGCCGCTGGAGCGATGTTCTCTGCTGGTCATGAATCCGCGCGGCGAACCGGGGACACCTCGTGGCTTCGAGGCCACAGCACCCGGGGCAAGCGAACGCGACCTCTTCCTCCACGTCATCGAGATGGGCTGCACCGACGTATGCGTCATCGCGGTGACCGGTCCCCTCACCGGCCGCGTCCTCATTGGTAACAGCGACGGCTATTGGGGCCCCAACGTCTCCTCCGCCACCGACTTCCTCGACTGGTACGAACGCTGGCTCAACCACATGAGCGCCGGACGCGACAACCGGGCCCTGGAGCTCACCTCACCTCGACTTCATGCCCATCCAAACCGCCATCGCATGGCTCCGAAGATCTAACTCTCCGTAACAGCTGCACGGAGTATGGGCCAGAACCCGACTCCGGGAGACGCCCCGGGCCGCCGCGCGGCAATCGGCAATGGCACGGCCACGACCGACCACCTGCGCCCGTAGCAGCGCTTTTGTCCTCAGCCCACCGCAGACCCCAGACACTCGTGTCATGGCCCCCGCTTCCCGGGCGTGAGCGCCGCCTCCTGAGGTCGTGAACATCCGGGCAGTACCGCCAGTCGCACTGCTGCCCGAACTGCTGTCGAAACGCTGCTCCTTGCCGTGTACCAAGCCAGCCCGGTCCGTCCACCATGACCGGCTTCGAGACCGTCGCCGACATCCAGATCGACGCCATGATGAAGACCCACGCACTCACGGCGCAGGCGTTCGTCGTCTCCG
>NZ_JBSFFY010000075.1:0-27612 GCF_053596315.1 Streptomyces sp. NPDC001732 | reverse complement strand
GCGTACTTGTCGCCGTTGATGTGACCGGCCGCGATGGTCTCGCCGCCCTGGAGGCGGTAGCCGTTCGCCCGCTTGACGACGGTGTAGTTCTCGGCCCCTGCTCCCCGCACCCGCGGGGATGGTCCCGGCACTGACCGTTGGTCTGTGCGGGACATCAGCTGCTCCCCGCACCCGCGGGGATGGTCCCCGCCGCCCGCCGGGCCAGCGTCGGCCCGCAGTCTGCTCCCCGCACCCGCGGGGATGGTCCCCTGGACGCCGCGATCGCCAAGGCCGACAGCGACTGCTCCCCGCACCCGCGGGGATGGTCCCGCGTCGGTGCGACCACCGGAGCGGGCGGCGTGCTGCTCCCCGCACCCGCGGGGATGGTCCCGGGAAAACCAAGGAGTCTCGGAGACAGGTGATCTGCTCCCCGCACCCGCGGGGATGGTCCCAGGCCCTGCGAGAGGAACCTGCCCCGATACCCCTGCTCCCCGCACCCGCGGGGATGGTCCCGACTTGCCCGCCCCGGACGTCCCGGCGATCAGCTGCTCCCCGCACCCGCGGGGATGGTCCCTTTGGGAAGACACGAGGCGTCACATTTTGAGCCTGCTCCCCGCACCCGCGGGGATGGTCCCTCGGTGAGACGAAAACCGCTGACAAACCGATGCTGCTCCCCGCACCCGCGGGGATGGTCCTCTGGCGCACGCCGGGACACACGTCCTGGTCACCTGCTCCCCGCACCCGCGGAGATGGTCCCGAGAATGAGCCGACAGCAGGAACTGTCCAGAACTGCTCCCCGCGCCCGCGGGGATGGTCCCTCCAGCTGGTCATCGCCCCGCTCCTTGTCGGCCTGCTCCCCGCACCCGCGGGGATGTTCCCGCCAACAGTCTGCTCTACGGGGCCTGCTGGCGCTGCTCCCCGCCCCCGCGGGGATGGTCCCGCCGAGCAGGCCAAGAAGCGGCTCACCTGGTTCTGCTCCCCGCACCCGCGGGGATGTTCCCGGCCGACGTCATGAAGGACGAGACCCCGAGGGCTGCTCCCCGCACCCGCGGGGATGTTCCCGTGCCCTTCAGATAGCCCATCAGGCACGCCACCTGCTCCCCGCACCCGCGGGGATGTTCCCGGAGGGTCCGCCTGCCGCGCGGTTTGGCCGGCCTGCTCCCCGCGCCTGCGGGGATGTTCCCGACGCCCAGCTCGACAACGTGCTCGCCCGCATTTGCTCCCCGCGCCTGCGGGGAGGTTCCCTTGTCCGTGGTCTTCGCCGGGGCGGTGCCGGGCTGCTCCCTGCACCCGCGGGGATGTTCCCGCGCCGGCGGCGGCCGACGCCTCCTCGCTCGTGTCTCGCTCCCTGCACCCGCGGGGATGCCCCCTTCCCCTCCAGGTGCTCGCGTATCTGGGCCCGCGGTACTCAATCGTGCTGCTGGTCCACTGATAGGAGTCGAACTCCGCAGCCAGCACCTTCGTCTGCCCAGCGACGAAGGCGACCACCTCGTCCGGGAACTCCGCCCCTGCCCTGGGGAACCGTTCGTGCTGCGTGTAGTGCTTCAGCAGCAACGCGAAGCCCAGGCCGCGTCGCGCCGCGCTTGGCCGCCATGAGTTCCAACTCGCCCTCGAGCACCGTCCAGTGCTCGACCAGCTCGTCCATTCCCGCCGACCGCCACCCCAAGGCCGGACATCATGCCGAAGCACCCCAGGTTCGAACGGCAGATCCATCAAAGCTCCACCGATTTGGGGCTGGTGACGATCCTGCTGGCAGAATCGGTGACACGTTCGTTAATGACACCCGTACCTGCGGCGTCTTCACCGAACCGGTCGGCAACGTCGTCACTTCGGACACATCGTCTTGCGCAGCGCGGCGTTCAGCGCCTTGCCCTGCGCGTCCGTCAACGGGTGGGCGTCGTTCCCGAATCGCTGCGCCGCCAACCAGTCGATCTTGTCGTTCGGCTTCGCGAGACTGCTGCACTGGTTCCGCCCGGCGTCGATGGCCTTCTGCTCGTCCACAATGAGCTGCTGGTCGACAGCCGCGATCGCGTCCAGGTACGCGTCACGGGCGTCACCGGTCGGTGCATCCGGGATGCCCGCGGCCTTCTCGGCGTCGCTGCTTTTCCCGCTGTCGTCCGTCGGCTGTTCCTCCGCGGCCGGGGCGGACGCCTCCGGCGCGGGCTTCGTGACGTCCTTCTCCTCGGCCGAGCAGGCTGTCAGGGTGAGCAGCGCGGCGGCGGACGCGGCGAGCAGGACAGCGGTTCGTCTCACGGTGGTACTCCGTACGTAGGTTTGTGCTCTGTGAGACAGGCGAGGCGGCCGGAGGGTTGTGGCGGCTCCCGCGCACGGCACGCGGGCCTGTCCGATCGGGGCCTGCGCGTCGTCCGCGACGACGCCGGGTCCGGGGAAGGCCCGGTGGGGCAGATCCCGCATCGCGGCGGTCTGCCGCTCCACCGCTTCCGCGATGGCCGAGTCCACCCTCGACTGCCGGGCAACCTGGCAGTGCGCCTCGATCGCGTGCCGGTAGCCATCCGGCGGAGTGCGGCGCTCCACCGGCGTGGCAGGCGCGGTCGGGTGCGGGGCCGGGGCAGGTGTCGTGCTCGGGGCACAGGCCCCGGGCGATACGGTCGGCACGCTGCCGGGCCTGAACCTGCTCCCCCTCGTACGTTTGCACCAGGCTCTGGCGGTCATGGCCTGGTGCAGCTGCTGCTCAGTCGCCGCCCGGCCTCGGAGGCGTGTGGCATCACGGCGGCTGGCCTGTTTCTCCTCGCAACGTGGGCAGTCCTGCCCGGAGTCGAGCAGCACGTGATCGTCGCACCGCTGGCGTTGGGGCAGGGCCAGGCCGATCAGCATCATGCGGATCAGTCGTACCGGCCCCAGCCGGTTCACGGCGGAGGCATGGCGAGCGCGGTCGACGCCGCTCGGCCCGGTCACGAGACCAGCTCCCCGGCCGTCTCACCGGGCAGCGGCCGGGCGGCGAGCTCGGCCAGCCTCTGGGCCCAGGGCACGGAGGCAGCCGTCCGGTCCCCGGCCACGGCCTGGTCCTTGCCCGGCTGTTTCTCCCGGGCGGCCAGCAGGTGTTCGGCGGTCCGGTGCCGGGCCGCCTGCGCGGCGCATTCGGCGGCCGTGAAGGCGTCGGCGCCGTCCGGGGCGTGCCGGCCCCGGCGCCGGTGCTCGGTGGCGTGGGCCCGGTTGGCCTCGGCACCACGGGCGAGCGTGGCCAGCGCGGAGGTGCGGATCTGCGGCACGACCTGCTTCAGGACCTCCAGCTCGTTGTAGGCCAGCAAGGTGCGAACGCCGTCCGGATCGGCCTCGTACTGGCCGGGGCCCAGGGCGTTGAGGTACCGCTGGCGGGCCGCCCGGGTGATGGCGCCGAGGGTCTCGCGGACCTCCTCGACGGCCCGGGCGGCGGCTTCGGTGTTCGCGGGGTCGGCCAGTGACGCCACGGTCACCCGCTCGGCCTCCGTGAGGAGATCTGTCACCCGGCGCCGGTAGCCGCAGCCCTCGCACAGCCCTGCTGCCCGGGCCCGGCCGCAATCCGCGCACGGCAGCACCTGACGGGCCGCCTCCTCGGCCGCCGCGGCCTGGCGCTCGCGCTCCGCCCGCTCCTGGGCGGCCGCACGGGCGGCATCGCGGCGGGCCTGCTCGGCCGCGGCCTGCTCGCGCCGCCACACGAAGTCCTCCGCGTCGAGCACGGCGAGCTCGCGCAGCCGGTCCTCGAGAGCCTGGAGGTGCTCGTCGTCGGTGAGACCGGGCTGGTCGCGGCTGATCTCCGCAGCAACCCGGGCCCGGCGGGCACGCCGCAGGTGAACCACGTTGGCACACGTCTCGCAGGCGGTTCCGGTGTCCATCCGGGTCCCGTCGTCGCACCGCAGATCCGAGCAGGACGGCCGCTGGACCAGGCCCCGCCGGATCAGCCACCCGAAGGGCCTGCCGACCAGGGCCTCGCCACCGGTCTCCTCCAAGCGGTCGGCCAGCCGGGCGGCCAGCAGCCTCGGCGCACCGCCCGGCAGCGCCAACAGGCCCTCCATGCGGGCCAGTTCCGTCTTCGCCGCGGTCTCGACCCGGGCCTGCTGCCACCCGGACAGCCGCTCCCACAGCCACGCCACCGGCGCCAGCGCCACCCGCAGACGATGATCAGCCGGAAGGACCGCCCTCCGCTGCCGCTGCGCCTTGTGCCAGCCCCCGGCCTTCGGTCGGCCACCGGCACCAGCCCCGGCAGGCCGCTGACCCACCCGCTCATCATCGACCAGGGACTCCTGCAGCTTTTCCCCGCGAAGCGGGCCGTCCTCCGCTACCGGCGACCCGGTTTCGGCAACGCCGCTCTCGCCGTCGACCGCGGCCTGGTCCTCGCGCGGGCAGGCGCGTTCCGGCAGATCACCGGACCCACCACGGCCTTCGCCGGAAAAACCACAAGAGAGCTGCAGAGGAACGACGGGAGTAACCACAGAAGCGTGGAGAGCGTGGTGCTGTGCAGGTGCGGCGAGGTCTGCCGATCCGGCCATCCCGCCCTGTCCTGCACCCTCGATCCCAGCCGTCACAAGGACCTCGCCCGTCTCACCGGACTCAAGATCTCCGGATGCAGTACCGGCGAGGTCTGAAAACACGGCATCGGCGACCTGGCGGGCCTCCCGCACGGCCAGACCGTGGGCCTCAGCCACCGGCACCAGGCGCACCCGCGACCGGGCGTGCAGACCCGAGCCGGTCTCCTGCCGGACCACGTCCGCGACACCGTGCTCCTCGAGCCGCTTGAGGACCTTCGCCCCGGCCGCCGCCGAGCAGCCCAGCAGCCGCGCGACCGTCGCCGCCGGACGCCCGCGCCCGGTGTCCACCGACCCGGGACACAACTGCAGCCAGCCCGCCGAACCCGTCGTCAGCACCATCAACAGCAGCCCGAGCCGGTCCGTGGCCGCCCCACGGCCCCTACGCCCGGCGAGCAGCCCGGCCGGGACCGGCGCCTTGTCCTTTGGCGCCCACCCCGGACCGAACAGCACCTCGCACAGGCTCAGCAGCACCGCCAGCTCGGAGCGCGACAGCGCCAGCACGTGACGACGGTCGCCGGCCTGCTGCGCCCGGTACAACGGGATCACCCAGCACTCCAGGCCCGTCGCATGCCCGAAGGCGTTCGTCGCGACCTTCGACCCGAGAACCCCAGCCGCCCGCAGCTCGGGCAGCACAGTGTGCGCGACCGTCGACTGCGACACCCCCAGCCACCGCCCGAGCTCCGCCGCCCAGATCGACGCCTGGTAGTCGTCGCGAACCTTCGACTTCGCCGCCAACACCACCGACGCCAGCCGCGCACCGTCCGACGCCCCGGCCAGCGCCGGAGACGACACCAGCGCACGCACCGCGGCGAGCAGCCGGGCCCGCATCGACTTCGACAGCTGGAGCGGGTTGCCCAGCTCCAGCGGAACAACCGGACGGGCCTGCGCCGGAACCAGCCGCAGTCCACGGCGCGACGCCCCGCCGACAGACTTCGTACGCGGACGAGGCAGTACAGCGACCGACGCCGCCACGGCGCTCATCGGCCCGCCCTGACCAGGACGGGCCGATGAGCTCGCGAAGGAGAAAAGGAGGTCACGGCGGCACCGTGGCTGATGCGGGGGTTAGCCCCGCAAGTCCGATGCCGGAGGGCCGTCCCCGCCGTGCGTACGGGATCGCGTCGCAGGCAGGGGCGGGTGGAGATGTAGATGCGCGTCACATCTGCCACAAGTGCGGTTCCAGCGGCAGATGTGACGCCAGAAGCGGAGAAAGATTCCGGCGGAGTCGTCCAGGGGTGGTATCGGAGGAGGAACCGGCTGCGGCTCGGGCGGCCGAGGTTCTCCTCGACTGCAGCTGCCGCACCGCGCGGCAGCGTGACGCCTCTACCCAAGGCTTTACCGGGCACATGTGAACGAAATTCGCGATTCGTAGGCGTGGATCTTGAAGATCGAAGGAAACGTGGGCCCCGTACCGGGGTGATTCGGACAACGCCAAGCTGACAAGACATGCCACCGTGCTGCACTATGGGTGCACCAACCTTCATATGGACGCCCGACCGCAACCAGGCCCCCGCCAAGGGACCCGACCGCGACCGAGCGCTTGTACGGACGGAGCCCCGAGCGCCGAACGGCCTGCCAAAGCCGCTGGAACCCGGGGTGACGCTGATGGCTCAACAGAGGCCCCCTGCCAAAGGGGCTCTTGGAGAGCCGGGGTGGCCCGCTTGCCAAAGCGGACCGGGTGCCCGCCTGCCAAGGCGGGGTTGTGCAGTGATGCAGCAGGGAAAACAGATCCAGCTCGATGAGCTGGAGCCCAGAACCGGCGCCAACCGGGACTGGGCGGCCGACCTGATGGTCGGCGCGAAGGGCCGCGCGAGGCCGGAGCGGATTGCAGTCCACTCATTTGGCGCGCGCGGCCGGTGGCGGCTACGTCACCCCGACCCCCTCAAACTCGAAGGTGGAGTCGGCGTACCCGAAATCGGGAGCGAGGTCAGTCCTCACGCGAACCTCCCTGGGCGACTGTCGGGTGCTTCTTGGCCAGCCCGCGGAGGAACTCCGCGTACTTCAGGCGGTTGCTGCGGTGGGGCTGCGTACGGCCGGCTTCCCATCCGACGATGGCGAGACGCTTGACGCCGATGGCCTCGGCGACTTCCTCCTGAGTGAGGTTCGCGGCGATGCGCAGCTGCCGACGAATGTGCGGCGGGGGCAGCGTGTCGGCATCCACTAGGGCATCGTCTCGACGCAGCGGATCCGACATAGCACCCTCCATCTCACCTGATGTTCTCTGAAAACATACACCAAGTGATCTCGTTTCGGGAAGCAGCCGCAGCGCGAACCCAGCTCCGCCACCAGCCGGGTAAGGTCCGTGTCCGTGATCCGCCTCGCGTTCTTCGACCTGGACAACACACTGGTTGACCGGCGGGCGGCGCTCAGCGACGTCCTGACCGCCCTGTGCCGCTCCCGCGGGCTCTCCCCAGAAGCCGACCAGTGGCTGCGCACCGAGCTGGCCGACCGCGCGACCGTCGAGGACTTCGCCCGGCTGCGCGACACTTTCAGTCTGGATGTGCCGGCCGCGGACCTGTGGCAGGAGTACGTCGACCTCATGGCGGCCACCGTCACCTGCCGTCCCGACGTCCTCGAGGGCCTGGCCCGCCTGCGCGCGGCCGGATGGACGATCGGCGTCGTCACCAACGGGGCCGGCGACATCCAGCGCGCCAAACTGTCCGCGACCGGTCTCGCCGATCTGGTCGACGGCGTCGCCGTCTCGGGCGACCTGGAGATCCGCAAGCCAGACCCGGCCCTCTTCGAACTCGCGGCCTCCCGCTGCGGAGTAAGCCTCGCGGACGGCGGCTGGATGGTCGGTGACAATGCGGCTGGGGACATCGGCGGCGGCCACCAAGCTGGCCTGCGCACCATCTGGCTGCGCGGCCGCCCCTGGCCCGCCGGCCTCCCCGCCGCTCACCACGTCGTCGACGACGTCACCGACGCCATCACCATCCTGCTCACCGAGACGGAGTAGCACCGTGGACCAGCCGACCATCGGCATTCTCCACCCCGGCAGCATGGGCGCCGCCGTCGCCGCCTGCGCTGCGACCAACGCGGCCGCGGTCCTGTGGTGCGAGATCGGACGCAGCCCCGCGTCCGCAGGACGTGCCGCTCGGTTCGGCCTGACCCCCGTGGCCACGCTCTCCGACCTGCTGGACCGCAGCGACATCGTCATCAGCCTCTGCCCGCCGGCCGCAGCCGAGGACCTGGCCCGCGATGTCGCCAAGCACCGCTTCACCGGGGTGTACGTGGAAGCGAACGCCATCAATCCCGAGCGCGTGCAGCGGATCGCCGAGCTGCTCGAACCTGGCGCGACGGTCGTGGACGGCGGAGTTGTTGGCTCCCCGCCGGTCGGCGGGAAGGCCCCGACCCTGTACTTGTCCGGCCCGGCCGGCGCGACCGCGCGCATCGAGGCGCTGTTCGCGGGCACCGCTGTCCGGACCGCGGTGCTGGGCACGGCGGTCGGGAAGGCGTCCGCACTGAAGCTCGCGTACGCGAGCTTCCAGAAAACGTCGCGGGTGCTGGTGGCGCTCGCGGTCGGGATGGCGCGCGAGCACGGCGTCGACCAGGAGCTCATCGAGGTCGCCTCCCGGCGCACCGATTCGTACCTGTCCGAGCCGCAGTACGTCGCCAAGACCGCCGCGCGCGCCTGGCGCTGGGGCCCGGAGCTGGAGGAAGCCGCCGACGCACTCGCGGCCGCCGGCCTTCCGCCGGAGATGCTGCGCGTGGCCGCGGCCACGCTGGCACGGTGGAACGACGCCAAGGACGGCGAGCTCACGCTCACCGACGCCCTGGACCGACTCGCCCAGCCGTAGCCCGCGCTCATGCCGGTGCCGCTCCCGCCCGCTGCACCAGCAACTGGTCGATGAGCCGCGCCGCGTCCTGCGGCGCCGACGCCGTGGTGTCCACCGTCAGGTCCCAGACCATGCCCGGGGGTTCGTCCAGGTCCGCTCGGGTCGCGTCCCACGCCGCCAGGCGCGCCGCGGTGTCGCTGTCGCCGCGCCCCGCCGACCGCTGCTCGGTCACCTCGCGCGGGCACCACAGCAACACCACCGACCAGTCGGCCGGGTAACCGTCGACCAGCGCTCGGATGCCATCGACCTGCCCGAGGTGCACCACCGGCACCCCGGCCGCGAACGCCGCGTCCAGGCCAGGCTTGTCGATGATGTACGTGTTGCCGTACCGGGAGTTCGCGTAGAGGACATCGCCTGCGGCCTCCAGCTCGTGCAGCTGCTCCGGTGTACCCATCCGGTAGCCGGTGGCCTTACCCGTCCCCACCTTGAGCCGCGCGAACTGCGCGTACTTGGGGTCGAGGTCGATGAGCGCGGTGGTGACGGTGTCCTTGCCCGAGGCTGGCGGGCCGTACAGGATCACGCCCTGCTTCGGGTTCACGAATGCCTCGCCCCCATCGCCTGCCGGGCCTGGTCCGCGAGCGTCACCGCGGTGCCCAGCCGGTTGTCCACCACCAGATGCGGCACCGCCGGGCGCAGGTCCAGGTCGATCGTGGCCATGTACTCGTCCCACCGCTGGAGCTTCCACGCGTCTCTGGCTGCAGACCTGAATCCGATGTACTCGCGCATCGACTCTTCGTCGCAACGCACCCACACGGGGAAGACGTCGACCCCCATCGAGCCAGCCCGGTTGGTCAGGCGCTGCATCCAGGCCGGGTCGGTCATCTCGGCAATGAACGGCGCGGTGAGCACGGTGGAGATGCCGCACTTGATGTTGGCCATGGCCGACTGCATCAGGCAGTCGTACTCCACCGGCCGGACCTGCTCGCGGTAGAGGTCGGTGTGCCGGTCGTTCGCGTCGCCGCCCAGCGCGACTAGAAGGCGTTCCACGAGCGGGCGGGTGAGCGGATCCTTGTCGAGCAGCGGCCAGCCGGTGAGCTGGACGAAGAAACGGGCGAGCTCGGTCTTGCCGCTGCCGGCGAAGCCGCCGACCAGGATGAGCACCGGACGGTGGGGGTCGCCGCCGGTGTGCCGGCGTTTCCACGCGTCGATGATCCGCTGCTGCAGGTCGAAGTGGTCGGCCTCGTCCGAGCCCGGCGCGATGCGGTGAATAGCGCGCTCAACAGCCAGGACGTGTGATCCGTTGAGGCGGTCGTCCAGCGGCGTGAGCTTGAAGGAGGATTCCTCCCCGGGCAGGGCCGTACGGAACCCCAAGTCAGGTTCGGTGGCCCGGTAGAGGAGGCAGTAGGCCCGCCGGTAGTGGGGGCCGGGGAAGACCTCGCCCTGCTCGTGCTGCCACAAGGTCTGCGGATTCGCGGCGGGGATGCCTTTGAGTTTCGCCTGCTCGGCAACCGCTCGAAGGCGTTCGCCGGCCTTCTCCAGGGTCAGGCCGTGAGCCTCGCGCTGCTCCCGGAGACGGTCCGGCCTCCACCCTGCTCGCTGCTTCCCCACCCTCTGCCCCTCCGTCATCGTCATGGCCGCGAGCCTAGAGCTCGGGCTCCAAATCCCATGTGTACGTGGATGTTGAAAACCCGTGAACGAGAGTGTGCACGGGTCTCGATAAGCCGTCGTGATGTTCGACTCCGCCTAGCCCGGCTGTGATTGGGAGCACACGACAGCCAGGGGGCCAAACGTGGTGACTCAAGAGCTACTCGCTACTCACCTGCCACATGCCGGGGCGGTAGACGTCCTCCCAGACCTCGATGGGACCTGTCTCGTCCCGGAAGACGCTGCGAAGCACAAGGACGGGGACTGCGACGTCGTCGGGGACTTCGATCCCGAACTTCCGCAGCTCCTCACCAGAGGCGAGACGAGCTCCGCGTTTCTCCGGGTCTGCACTGATCTCGACGCCCGTACGCTCGGTGTAGATCTCCTGCCAGAAACGGGGCATTCGCTCGTCACGCAGGAGCTCCGGCACGACGTTCACTGCACGGAGCTGGATGATGGAGAGGGCCACCACAGTTGGTTTCCCATTACGCGTGAAGGTCCGTCCACGCATCAGGATCTCGTCGCAGAGCTCGATATCCAGCAAGTTGGCGATCTCTGCGTCTACACAGGATCGCAGCGCCACAACGTGATCCTGCGAGGCTTCTCGCGGCCCGTAGGACCGACCGGTTCGCTTCAGTCGGTTCAGACGGCTAACCCCGCTCACAGCACTTTGTGGGATCGCGTCCTGCGGCTGGACTCGGGTGCCATGGCCGCGGGAACTGACCACGAGGCCCTCGGCCTCCAGGGCTTTGTAGGCCGCATGGACCGTAGTGATCGATCCCTTGCCCTGAGCCACGAGCTCTCTGATGTGGGGCAGATATTCGCCCGGCGCATACACACCGTCAGCGATCTGCTGTGCCAGCTCATCGGCAATGCGCTGCCATTTCGGAGGCATGGGTCCTCCTCTCCTGTTGTCTCCTGACTTCAGTCAATCACAGTTTCGGAACTGTTGACAGTACTGGAACTGTGATGCATAGTTCTGGAACTGCGACCGACTCAACCTGCCAGTCGCTCCGCACCGCCGCAGTAGTCGCCACTTCGGTGGCCCCGTGAGTCTGAGGCAACTAACTCCTCTCGGGTCCGTGACCTCTGCGTGCACCGTCGCAGCGCGAATGCGCTGTCAGTCCGTCAGGGCGCCCGGGACCGTACCGGTGTGGCCTGACAGGCCGAGAGAGCACCCGCGACGCAGCACCCGCCCCGCCTGTCCATGAGGAGATTTCCCATGTCCACAGCCCTCCGCGAGGTCGAGACTGTGAGCCGCGAGCGCAAGCGCCGGACGCGGTCCCGCACGATCAGCCACCTCGACCCCCTCGTCGTCTCCACCCTGCAGCCGCACGAGTACGACCTCGACCCCGCCTGCATCTCGCTGGTCTGCCCAAGCTGCCGGACCTGGGTCCCGATCCGCGTCGCCGCGACGAAGCGGGCCACCGCCAAACTGGTCCCGCACCACACGGAGACCGCCGGCACCGAGGACCCGGTCCGCTGCCCCGGCAGCCACCGCCTGGTCGTCATCAATGTCGACACCGAGAAGTGGCGCCACCGCCTCGAAGAGGGCGTGGCGGAAACCAACGGCCGACGCTCCGACCGCGTGGCGCGCAAACCGCAGGCCCAGCCCACCCCGGCCGTCATGCAGATTCTCGCCGACACAGTGGACGACAAGGCAGCGCGCAAGCTGGACGAAGCCCACCTCCGGGGCTGCTCCGCCTGCTCCGTCAGGGACGACAAGGGCCGGATCCTCCGCGCCGCAGATGTCGCGTCCCGGTGCACGGACGGCCGCCGTCTCGCCCAGCTCGCCGCGCACACCAAGCGCCTCGCCCCCGCCCGCCGCAAGGCACAACTGGACCGCGAGGACTGGCACGACCGCTGGGCGTGGGGGATGCGCCTGCTGCACGAGCAGCAGTGGACCCTGCACGCCAAGCAGGTGGGCGACGCCGATCTCCAGCGGGTCGACGACGCCCTGACCGCGCTCATCCAGACGCTCAACCCCCACAAGGCCGACGCGCCACAGCTCACCGACTGGGAGCGCGCCGACCTCATGAGCGCGATCACGCTCCTGGCAACGCAGAAGGAGCAGCTCGCACGGCGCCGCCGGTAGCCCCGGCCATCTGCTCAAACAGCCCAACTCAAACCCTCAGGCCTCTTGGCATGGGGGTTCATCACGCTGCCCGCAACCACCCACCACGATGGAAGGACCCGCCCGTGACGCTCACCCGGCTCTCCCCCACCGCCGCCCGCCTCGCCCGCCGCCCCGTGCTCCAGGCCGCCGTCGACGCCGGCGCCCGCTGCGCCGACCGATACCGCGACCTGTTCGACCGCAACTCCCGCTCGTCGCCCGTGACTTGGGCGGTGCAGCAAGCGGCCGCACGGCAGATCTGCGCCGAGTGCCCGGTCCGTCCGGCATGCGAGGAGCTTGCGCTGCGGGACGGCACCGGCGACCGGTCGAGCGACGGCCTGGTCCGCGGCGGCCGTACCGGCCAGGAGCTGGCCATCATCCGGGAGATCCGCCAGCCCGGCCGCCTCGCCGCCGCCGCCGCGGCCGACTGGCAGCACCTCCTGGTGCTCACCGCCGCGGCCCGGTCCGACCAGGCCCGCGACTGCACCGTCGACACGACCTGGTCCACGGCGGCCTGACCGTCCTGTGCTGCACGTCGTCCCCAGCCCTTCGGGGCTGGTGTCGGCGTGGGGCCACAGGACCCCACCGCGCGCCGCCCCCGAAAAAGGGGCGGGCCCCCGACACGGCGCTGCACACGCCATATGTGCCGGGGGCCAGCACGGACCAGCGATCTCATGGAGATGATCCGCATGAGCATTATGGCAACTCGCCCGCGTGCCGGGTGGTACGAGGACCGGGAGCAGGAGGACAACGACCTCGGCCCCATGCCCGACGAGACCGAGTTCCACCGGCTCGTCCAGCGCTTTGTCGCCGACGGCGACGACCGGGCCCAGACGGCCGGCCGTCGCGCCCGTCGGCCCCTGGCCGAGATGGCCCCGGGCTATGTGCGTCAGCCGGTGCTGGTCCTGCACCGGCCGGCGATGAACGACGCCTGCCCGCTGTGCCACCGGTGGACCTGCGACCCCAGCAACTGCCCGCCCAGCTTCGCGCCCGCTCCGGCGTCCGCGGCCCCCGCTCGGACGGCGGTGGCCCGATGAGCAGCTGCGGACACCCGCCGCGCCTGGTGACGGAGAATCACGTGGGTGCCGATGGCACGCCGTATCAGACCGTGAGGCACGAGCCCTGCCAGTGCGGCGGCGGCAAGAAGTAACCACCAGTGCATCACATACGAGCCGCCCGGGCCGCTCAGCACCTCGCGGCCCGGGCCCTCACCATCCACGGCCTGGCCCACCCCCTCACCCTCGCCCTGCTCGCGGCCGCCACTACGGCGGCCGCCCGGGCATGGGACGCCGGTCACGCCGTCGCCGAGATTCACCCGGCCACTGCCCGAGAGGCGCCATCCCGCATGTCCACCCACCAGGCAGGCCGCCGTGGCTGACGACCTGCACGTCCGCTACATGCACGCCCACCGCGCCTGGCGCACCCATCACCGGGGCTGCGAGCCCTGTCAGTCCGGGCAGCACTGCCCGGACGGAGCCCCGCTGTATCGGCGGTTCGCCGGCCTCCAGGACGCCTACCTCCGCCAGCTGCGCTCGCGCGGCTCCGGACCGCGCCGTCCGTGACACGGGACCGATTACGAAGTCGTGGCCCACCCCACGATCCTTTCCCCGGCCGGCTGCCCGCCCGACGGGCAGCCGGCCTTTCACGAACCCCCGCTCCGGGCACAGACCCGACCCGTCCCGATCTGAAGGAGACAAATGAACACCAGTTCTTCCTTTTCCGTGGCCGAGGTGGCCGCGCCGGTTACGTACCGGTGCGACGACTACGTCCTCTACCGCGACCCCGAGCGATTCTGGCTCGGCAAGCCGGGCCACACGGTGGTCTGCCGGGTCGACGGGGTCATCCCCTACAGCAGCGGCGAGATCCGCTACACCCTGGCCCGCCTGGACAGCACCGGCGGGCTGATCAAGCAGGCCCGCGCCCCGTACATGCGGCTGCTGCCGCCGGCCGACGCGATGCGTGACATCGACATCGCCCCCCTCGGCACGGCCACGGACGCGGCCGACATGACCCCGGCCGCCGTCGCCTGGCTCACCGCGCAGACCGCCACCGTCTCCCGGCGGCCGGAGCTTCCCCGCCCCTGACGGGCTGCCAGTTGCCCGATCCGTCCGGTCCGGCCGCCGAGCCCTGGCGGCCGGACCGGACGGTGAGGGGAGCCCGGACGGCCCGGACGACCACCAAAGACCAGGAGGACCCGATCATGATCAGCCTTTACGACGTAACGCAGCTCGCCGAGCAGGCCGCCGCCTACCACCACCCCCACTTCCAGGGCGTGGCCAAGACCGAGTACAACAGCGTCTCCTTCACCTTCGCCGCGTTCACCGGGCTGGAGCAGGAGCCCGTCCTGCCCCGCGAGGTACGGACCGACTCCCGCCTGACCAGCGCCGCCTGCGACCTGCTGGAGGAGGAGTACCGCGAGGCCCGCAGCCTCTGGTACGACGCCGGGTACGTCCGCGCGCTCGCCGACCTCCGCCCCGCCGCCACCCAGGCCTGGGGCACTTTCGACCAGGCCCGCCCGCAGCTGGACGAGGCCTTCGCCGCCCTGGCCACCACCGACGACACCCACTGGCACGCCGCGGTGTCCAGGCTGGTCACCGCGCAGGACCAGGCGCTGAAGGCCGCACGGGCCTGGGACGAGCAGGCCGCGGCCCTCGTCGAGGTCAACGAGAAGTTCCTGTACAGCGACCTCTCCCGCCGGGACGCGTACGCGCGGGCCGGTCTCGATACCACCGGCTGGGTGGTCGGTGACTCCTACGACTACCGGGGCTACGGCGAAAGGCCGCTCGTCCGGCAGACGTCCGCCGTGATCACACAGCAGCGCGAGCACCTGCAGACCGTCGCCTCGCTCACCGGTGACCGTGCCCGGTCCTGACCCAGCCCGTACACCGTCCGGCATCAGAAGGAGTGGATCCATGGAACACGAAGAACCGCTGCAGGAGCGGGTCCTGACCAGAGGCCAGGGGGTGGTGCTGGGGGCCGCGGCCGTCCCGATGCTCGTCGTCGGCGGTATCGGGGCGGCGGGCACCTACGCGAACATGAAGTCGCATTTCTCCGCGTCCGCGACGGCGCTCGGGGTCGTCGCGGCCGGTGAGGGCGCCACGCTCATCCTGGCCCTCGTCCTGGTGGGCCTGACCCTGCTGGGGCAGTCCTCGCCCGTGGCGGTGAGGCTCGGGCTGTGGGCGCTGCCCGCGGTGGCCTCGGCGACCGGAGCCGCTGTCGCGGGGAACCGGACGGAGACCGTCGTCTACTCGGTTACCCCGATGGCGATGTGCGTGGCCGCGGAGGGCCTCGGCCTCCTGGCCCGGCGGATCGTGATCTACCGGACCCGCATCGACATGGAGGCGCGGCGCCGCAACGCCGAGACGATGCAGAAGCTCGCCGTGGCGCGGGCGCTGGCCGCGAACCACCCGTTGAAGTGGGCGCGGAAGCGGGCGGAGCTCAGGTCGTGGCGGCTGGCCCGGAAGGTCGGCGTCGGTGACGAGGGCCTCGGCACGGGCCTGGTGACGGTGCAGCGCGACCGGATGACGCAGGGCGCGGACACGGCGCTCGCCGCGATGTTCGCCCCGGCCCTCACCCCGTCAGGGGCACCGGCACTCGCCGCTTCCGTCACGCCCGCCCTCGAACCGGGGGCGCCCGACGCACCGGCCGTGACGCAGTCCGTGACGGACGGGACCAGCCGTCACACCGGCGACACAGCCCCGGCGGGAACCGTCACGGGCACAGTCACGCAGGTGAGCCCGGAAACGGGCAACGATCCGTCGCGGGGCGGGGAAACCGTCATGCCCCTGCCCCGTCACACCGTCACGGCCACCGACACGGAGGGTGTGACGGAAACCGTCACGGATCGCGCCGGGGGGACCGTCACGGACGAGACCGTCACGGGTGAGCAGTACACCGTGACGCTGGAGGACCTCGCGGCCGTCGCGGGTGTCCCGGTCCCCGTCCCGGGTGAGCGCCTGACCGACACGCAGCTCGCGGTCGTGCTGCGCCACCTCCGCTACCGCGAGGACCCGCCCCTGTCCTACCGCCAGGCCGTGGCCGGCTTCCGCGCCGCCGGATTCGTCGGCAGCGAGGAGCGGATCCGCAGAGTCTGGGGCGAGCTGATGTCGTCCGAGGAGACCGACGCCCCGGTCGCCGAGGAGACCGTGGACCACGAGCGCGCGGACGAGGAAGACGAAGAGGAGGAGGCCGGTTCCCGGCCCTGACCCGTATCACCCCGGCACCACCAGTGATGGCCAGCCCGGCACCCCGCCGGACTGGCCGTCGCTGCGACTGCCGGACCCACGTACCACGCAGTCGACAGGCGGCAGCCCCTGGTCGAGCAGACCCGGCGAGCGACCCCGGCGAGCGGAGCCACGCGCTTCGCAGACCCGGACGAGCAGACCCGGCGAGCACCCGGAGGAGCCCCGCCCCCCCCTGCCGGAAGCCGCTCCCGGCCCGCTTTCCACGGCCCGGCCAGGAGCGGCCCCATCACCCCCAACACCACGTCAGGAGTGGAATCACCATGGCCCTTTTCGGCCTGATCGGCAACGACCGTGACCTTGCCCAGCAGTACAGCGGCGAGTCCGCGAGTGAGAAGGCGGCCCGCAAACGCCGCGAATCCCACCGCCGCAGCGTCGCGAAGGCGGACCGGCAGGGCCAGGCGTGGGAGGACGCCGAGCGCTCCCGTCAGGACCGCGGCGGCTGGTGGCGCACCCGCTGACCACCCGGCCCCACCCCTCCCGCACACCCCGAGGGGCCGCTGTACCGACACCCGGTACGGCGGCCCTCAAGGCCTCAACTCTGGAGAACCCGTGCTGCTCGTCTGTCTGAACGTTTGCCGTCCCCGTCGTCTGCGTCACCTGCGGCGCCTGGCGGAGACCCCGGTCACGGCTACCCGCCTGCCCGGCCGCCCTCTGCCCGCCCCGCTGGCCGCCGCGGTTCCGCAGCGGCTGCCCGACGGGTTCCGGCCCGCCACCTCCCCCACTCCCGCGCCCACCGGCCCGGCCGTCGCCGACGCGGACGAGTTGGCCGTGCGTGCCTGGCTCCACCACGACCAGCACGGCCACACCAACACCGACATCAGTACCGATGCGGAGGCTCGGCGATGACCGACACCACTCACGGACAGCCGATCGAGCCGAGCGACGTCCAGCTCTCCGGGGAACGCACCGACCGGGCAACACCCCCTCCGCCCCCGCCCCCTGCCGGGCCGCCGACGCCGCCGTCCGCGAGTGTGCCGGACCCGTTCCTGCCGCCGCCCTGGCGTACCACCCCGCCCCCGGCCGGACCTCCTGCTGGGCCCCCTGCCGCTCCCCTGGCCAGGCCTCCGGCCGCTCCTCCGCCGCCCCGTGGTGGCGGTGGTGTGGCGGTGGCTGACCTGGCGCCCGCGCCCACCGTGCACCATCACCACTACTACCCCGCCCAGCCCGCACAAAAGCGGCCGCCGCGGTTCAGCGTCTCCCGGCTCAGCCCTCTGCGAAACGGCACCGCCCTGGTTGCCGGCCTGGTCCTGCTTCCGGTGACCGGGAAGGTCCTGCACGTGTTCGGGGACGAGCCCGGGGTGCTGATGGCGGCCCTGGCCGTCGCCGGACTCCTGGAGCTGCGCAGCAATCCGTACAACCGCCTCCGGTCCTGGTTGGTGAGGGTCCTGACCTGCAACATCGTTGCGTCGTGTTTCGTCACCCCGGCCGGTCTGTACCTCCTGGGCTACCTCTTCACCGGGGTGTGGTCATGACCGGTACGTACGCCCTGGCCCTGACCATCATGGGTGTCTCGGGGGCACTGGCCGTGGTCCTTCTGTGCGGGTGGCCGGCCGTGGCGAGGCTCTTCCGGGCCACCTGGGAGGCCGCTGTGCTCGGCTTTGTGCTCGGCTGCAGCGCCCTGCTCGGCATGGCGCTCAGCTTCGGCACCGGGGGCCTGCTCGGGCGCCTGGACAACCTCACGGCGTCCAACACCGCGATGGTGCTGCCGTGAGCGTGACGCCCGCTCAGCTGTCTCTCGGCGGTCTCGCCCTGGCGGCCGCGGTCCTGGTGGTCACCCTCGTGCGGTGGTGGCGCAACGGCCACGAGGCACCGTCGGCGGCCGCCATCACGGGCGGTCTGCTGATCGGCCTGCTCAGCGCCCTGTGCTCGGGCGGCCTGCTCGGCTGGGCCGCCCGCCACACGGTCACCAGTGTCACCAATCCGCTCGGCAACGCGGTCTCGGGCAAGGACAGCAGCTGGCTGCTGCCCCAGACCGCGCCGTCCGGCATGAGCCCCGGCGGCGCCGTCGCCACGACCCTGCTCCTGGCCGTCCTCGTACTCGTCTGGCGCTGCTGCGACAACCATCTGCGGGCCCAGATCGCGGCCGGTGCGCTGGTCGGTTCGGCGGCCGGGCTGATCGGTGCGGTGTCCGGCCTGGCCGCCCTCACCCTCATCCCGGCCGTCAACCGCCTCGGCGACCAGATCACCGCCGCCCTGCCCTTCCAGTAACTCCCGTTCCTTTCTCCCCTTTCACGTGGCCTGGAGGTCACCCATGAGCATTCCCACTGGCGCGCTGACGATCGGCGGGCTTCTCGTCGGTCTTGCGATTCCGACCTGGCACGTCTCGAAATTCGTGATCGCCCACGCCAAGAACCCCGGCGGCATGTTCAAGGACGTCAAGGAACTGGTCCCGCTGGCCGCGGGCATCAGCTACGGCGGCCTGGCCACCGCCACCACCAGCGGTTTGATCGGCTTCACGACCGGCCTGTTCACCTGGCTCGGCAACGGCGTTGGAAGCCTGGCGATGTGGGGTGCGACCGGTGGCGAGACCACCCTCGCAGCCCGCAGCAACGCCGTCCATCTGACCGGCATGGGCAACCTCGTCCTGCTGCTGATCACCGTGGCGATTCTCGGCGCCTGGGGAGCCATCCCGAAGGAGGTCAAGCCGCACATGGGCCAGGGCATCTTCGCCGGGATTCTCCTCGGCCTGTCCGCGACCCTCGGCGGATGGTTCGCCGAGATCGTCATCCCGGCCGTCAACGCCGGCGGCGCCTCCCTGGTCGGCTCCATCGCCTGACCCGGAATCCCCCTTTTTTTGCCCGGACGCCATCGGCCGCCCACGCCCCGCCCCGCACCCGGCACCTCTGCCGGGTGCGGCCGTGGTGCGCGGACGGCCGTCACCGCCCGGACCCGCCCACCACACCCTCGACGGAGGAACCCCCTTGTCCACGCTGCCCGACCCCATCGTCATCGACCTCGAACAGGAGGGAGAGTTCCTCACCGACGACGAGCCCGGCCCCGTCCGGGACGACGCCCCGACCACCGACGCCGATGACGGCGACGCGGATGGTTCCGGCCCGGGCGTCGCGTCCCGCCTGGCCACCGGCCTGCTCGCCCTGGCCCGCTGCGAGACCACCGCCATCCGTACCGGTGCCCGGGTCCTCGCATCCGAGCGTGCCGCCTGGCTGAACGCCAGCGGCGAAACCTCGGCCCACCTGCGTGCCGGCCTCCTCAACAGCCGTTACAGCGCCTGGGTTTCCAGCCGGGAGGCCGAGACGAAGAGCCTGGAGGAGAAGGCGGCGGGGCTGGCCAAGCAGGCCGACAGCCTCGACCGCCAGGCCGGGCAGCTGCTCACCGGCGCTGCGGCCGACCCGGAGGGCACCGGTGAGCAGGCTGCTTCCCTGCGCAAGCAGGCCGCCTCCCTGCGGAAGGAAGCAGCTGGGTGGCGGAAGCAGGCCCAGGAGGCCTCTCAGAGGCCCTACACGGGCCATCTGGAGCCCGCGGAGGGGGACTTGAGGCGTCACCGCCACCGGACCGCCAGACGCCGCTGGGCGGCCACCGCGGCCCTCGGCCTGGCCGTCGGATGGGCCGAGATCCGTATCGGCGGCGCCCTGCTGCCCGCCCTCACTGCGTCCGGCATCCTGACCACCGCCTGGGCCAAGGGCCGCTTCCCCGGCTGGCGCCGCGAACTGCCCGAAGTACCCCTGCTCGCCTACGAACTCACCACCGGCCACCCCGCCGAGAACGGCACGGTGCCGCAGGCCGGCACCGACACCACCGGCATGCAGAACCCGGGCGGCGGGGCCGGTCTGTTCCCGGGAGACACCGGAAAACCGTTCCCGATCCACGACGCGACCGCCCCCGGCCTGGCGGCCGAGTGCGTCCGGCGGGCCCTGCTCGCCGAACGCGTCCCGCTCGCGGAGGTCACCAGCACCGTCCCGTACTCGTGGGGATGGGAATCGGTGGTCAGGGTGGCCGAAGGCACCCCGGGCACCATCGCCGACAAGATGGGCGATCTGGAGACCCGGTTCGACGTCGGCGACGGCGACGTGATCCTCCAGCCCAACCGTAAACGCACCGCCGAAGCCCTCCTGCGCGTGGTCACCGGCGACCTGTTCGGCGAGATGAAACCGCCCCCCTACCGGGCACCGCACTCGGTCGACATCACCCAGGCCGGGACCTTCGGGATGAGCGCGGACGGGGCCGCCCTGTCCTTCTGCCTCGCCGAGCTGATGGGCGAGATCATCGCCCGCTCCGGCGGCGGAAAGTCCACCATCATGCGAGCCCTGCTCGACTGGACCACCGCCGCCCACAACGCCGTCACCCTGTTCCTGGACCCTTCCGGCGACGGCCCCGGCCAGTTCACCGACACGATCAAGCTCAACGCCACAGGCCCCATCCAGATCGAGTTCATCCTGCTCTCGCTCTACCGGCTCGCCGCCGGCCGCGCCCGCATCCGCCGCAAACTCGGCATGGGCGACACCTGGAAATGCACCCGCGAGCACCCGGCCGTCATCGTCTTCATCGACGAGTTCCCCAAGCTCACCAAGCGCAGCAAACAGATCATCGCCGAGCTCATGCTCGTCGGCCGCAAGGAAGGCGTCTGGATCGTCTTCGCCGCCCAGGGAGCCACCAGGGAACTGCTCGGCAGCAACATCGCCCAGCACCCCGCTCTCAAGATCATGGGGGCATGCCGGGACGTCGACACCACCGGCGCCCTGGGCGGCGGCGCAGCCGACTTCGGCTACCTCCCCCACCGGCTCCGCCCGAAGTCGGGCCAGGAACTCAACCACGTCGCGCAGACCTACATCGTCGGGGCACCGGGCCTGTCCGAGGACCCGATGCTCCACAAATGGCACTACATCCCCGACGACGAGGGCGGACGACGAGCCGCCGAACGGGCGGCCGCAGGCCTCATCGACATCGACCAGGCGTCCATCGACGCCGCACTCAAGGCGCCGGACCCGCCCGGCCTGAAGTTCGCCGACGAAGAGGAGGAATACCTCCACTACGTGCCGTGGCCCGATCTCCTGGCAATGGTCGCCGACCCCGACGACGAGGAAGAACCCAGCCCCAAGGACCGGACGGAACCGCCGCCGATCCTGCAGACCATCCACAACGCTTTCGTTCACGAAGGCAAACCACACTGTTTGTCGATGGACCAGCTCCACGACCATCTCCGCAAGGACGACCCGCAGCGGTGGGGGAAATGGGACGACCGCGACGACCGCAGCCGTCTGCGCGAGCTCGGCAAAACCCTCTCCCGCGCCCTGCGCGAAGCAGGCGTCGAGCTCGTCTCCGAGCGCATCGCCGAGCTCGACGGGCAACCGCGCGGCTACTACCTGGAAGCCGTCGAACAGGCCCTGGACGAGGCCGCCCAGAGCCACCAGCAGACCAGGAACTGATCAGATCCCGATCGGCATTCCATCGGCTGCCGATTGGCCCTGATCGGCGAAGCACCGCCAATCAGCGCCAATCGGCACCCGATCAGAAAACCAATCCTGACCTGTGAGAACCAATCAATCCAATCAACCGCCGCACACCCCCTCCCCCAGCCCTGCAGCACCCCCGGGGGCCACGTGAAGGGGGGAGCTGCAGCTGCCCCGAGCACAGGAGACCACCTCGTTGCGCCGCTACCTCTACCGCTGCCCGGTCTGCCGGACCACCAGCCCCCTCACCCACACCCCCGCCACCCTCGCCGCCGAGCGCGACCACCACCGCCACGCCCTCCACGCAGGCCACCACCCCGACGGAGAAAAGGCCGGCGAAGTCGACCGCCGCGGCCGCTGGTACGCCGACCTCGACCTCGTCGCCCGGCTCCACGCCCGCCTCACCGACACCTACGCAGACGTTCACGATCCGAAAGGAAGCGGCGCCCCGCTCTGGGCCCGCGGCCTCGCCTGGCTCACCCTCACCACCGGCGCAGCCGCCGCTCTGTGGACCACCACCGCACTGCTCCAGCCCTAACCACCACACCCGCCCACCCGCTGCCCGCCACACCACCGGCGGGCGGCGGACCCAGCCGATGGAGAAACCCGTGCCCCCCGCCCTGCCCGCGCCCGTGCCGTCGGCGGCCGGGGACGACGCCACCGCCGCCCGCTGGTGGCCCCTGGACGCGCTCCCCGACCTCGCGTTCGACCACGCCGACATCCTCGCGGCCGCCGCGGCCCGCTGACGTGACCGCCCGCCACCTGCGCGCTGCGCTGCTGCTCGCCGCCGCCGTCCCGCTCACCGCGGCGACGGCCGCCGCCGCGCTCAGGGCCGGCCACCTCAAGCTCTACGCGGACCGGCACCGCATCGAGATCACCGCCCAGCCCCGGCCGGACTGCCCGCGCTGCCACGGCGAGGACGGCTGGTGGACCAGCGGCGCCTTCCCCGAGATGGAGGCGTGCGGCTGCTGGTCCGACCGGAGCGAGATCCGCATCCGGCTCCTGCCCGTCCCGGCCCGGGACGAGCCGACCTTCTGAAACACCGCCGCCCCCGGCCGGACTCCGGCCGGGGGCGAAAGCGCACCACGGGGCGACCGCAGCATCGGCACGAGGCCAGCCGCCCCGCACACCCCACCCCGAACACCGAGATGAGGAGCAAACCCAGCATGACCAATCGCCTCCGCGCCATCGAGGGCCTCGCCCTGGCCGCCGCCCTGACCGCCGTCTTCGACGGAGTCCACAGCTTCGGGGACCACCCGTTTAACGCGGCACCTGCCGTGTCCGCCCACTCCTGCGTCTCGGTGGAGGCGACCCGATGACCATCATCGACCAGGCTGTCATCCTCGCTTCGTTCGGCGCGGTATGGGCCGTGCTCGCGGTCGGCCACAACCTCGCGGACCACGTGATCGGGCAGACCGACTACCAGGCCGGCCACAAGGCGGCTCCGTCGGCGGCCGAGGTCGCCGACGGAGCCAGCCCGAGGCGGGGTTGGGGCGCGTGTCTCGGTCACGTCGCCCAGTACCACGCGGTGATGGCCGTGATGCTGGCCCTGGTCTGGACCGTGCTCCCGCTCCAGATGTCGTGGACCGGCCTGGCGGCCGGGCTCGCCGTCTCGGTTGTGACCCACGCCTTCTTCGACCGTCGATGGCCAGTCCGCTGGCTCCTGGAGCACATCGGCTCCAAGGGGTTCGCCGAGCTCAAGGCCGCCGGGATGAACGGCATGTACTTGACCGATCAGGCCCTGCACCAGACCGCGCTCCTCGTGGCAGCCCTGCTGATCACCCGGCTGTAGAGGGGGGCGAAGTGAGACACGTCAACAAAGCAGCGACAAAGTTCGTGCAGAACTCGCACGACGCCTCGACCAAGGGCATGCACGGCTCCCACTTGGTCTACAAGAACGACGGCTCCCCGGTGGAGGAGAACCCCTGGCGCACCGGGAAGGAGGGCCGCACCTGCACCGCCAGCGCGTACGGCCGCCGCTCGGTGAGCCGACACGTCGCCTCCTACTCGGCCGTGCAGCTCGCCTCCACCCTCGCCGTCACCCGCACCGTCGGATACCGCGTCCCCGCCAGCGCCCTGCTCACCGGCGCCGCGATCAACGCGATCACCCACGGAATCCTGGACAGGTGCGCCCCGCTCCTCTGGCTCGCCGAGAAGGCGGGCAAGTCCGGCTACATCAAGCACGCCACCGTCGTACGCAAGCAGGGCGGCGAGGGCACCGCGTACTCCGAGCCGGTGCAGGACGTCTCGGGGCCCGGCACGGCGCTGATGGAGCTGGACGTTCTCTGCACCAAGGCCAGGAACCAGGGGCGGCAGGTTCTACGGGGTGGGCGTGGCCGTAGGGCCGTGGACTTCCCGGACGACAGCTGTGCCACCGATGGTCCGGTCTTCGTGCATGGTGATCGTTTGGCCGGGCTGGAGGTGCCGCCACTGCGAGGGGTCGAGGGGTGCAAGTCGCACCGAGGAACGCTCGCCGGGCCCCAAGGTGGGGGTGAACTCGACCCACAGGCGTGCGATGTTGAGGGCCGCCTCACCGGTTGGTGTTCGATTTCCGATATTCCACATCGGCCGCAGAACACCGGCTCCGGAGAAGGGAGTCTGCCGTCGGCTCTCGCTGGCCGACCGAAGAGTGAGGTCGGCGCGGATGATCCCGTTGCGGGTTTCGTAGCAGCGCCAGTGGCACCAGGCCGCGCTTCTCTCCAGCCGCATCTGCTCGGCGGCCGTGGCGAGGCTTTCCCAGAAGTCGAGTGGAAGCGGGTGGACGTCGCCAAGTTCCTCCAGGAGCCCGAGGGCCACCTCCCACTCGTCGTGGGCGAGGTAGTCCCAGACGTCGTTGATCGTGATGTCGTTCTCGGTGGCGATCTCTGCGGGGACCAGCAGGGAGGCGGCTTCCAGCAGCTTGGGGACATCCATGCCCTGATTCTGGACCACGGCGTCCTGGCTGCGGCTGGGGGTGCCCGATGATGACGATCGAACAGCTCGCGACGGTGGCGATGTTCGGCTCGACCTGGGCCGTGCTGGCAGTCGGCCACAACCTGGCGGACCACGTCTTCGGCCAGAGTGACCACCAGGCCGCGAACAAGGGGGCGCCGACGGCGGAGGACCTGGCCGCCGGGGCGAGCCCGCGGCGGGGCTGGGGAGCGTGCCTGACCCACGTCGGCCAGTACCACCTGGTCATGGCCGCGCTTCTCGCTGTGGTGTGGTTGGTCCTCCCACTGCCGTTCACCGCGACCGGGCTGGCGGCCGGGTTTGCCTGGTCGGCGGCGACCCATGCCGTGCTGGACCGGCGTTGGCCGGTGCGCTGGCTGTTGCAGCACACCGGCTCGCCGGTGTTCGCCGATCTCCGGTCGGCTGGGCTCAATGGGCTGTATTTGGCTGATCAGGCTCTGCGTTCCGGGGCACTGCTGATCTCCGCGCTGCTGATCACCCGGCTGTGATCGGGCCCGGCTGATGCGGAATCGCAGGCATTCCGAGCGAGACCGTGCCGGTGCGTTCGAAGCGCCGGGCCTGCTCTCGCTTGCCTCGCAGGAAGGTGAGGGTGAGGTCGAGCCCCTCGATCTCACCCCGCCAGCCCTCAGCGACGGCCCGCTTGCGCCGGGCGAGGAGGTCCTCCTCGATCTCGTCGAGGCGGGGCAGCATCTTGGGGTTGACGCTGAGCATCGGGCAGCGGATGCAGGCTTCTCTGAACTTCGCCTCGCCACTGAACTGCGTCGGGTCGAGCGGTCAATCTGTAACGCCCTCGAGTGGAAGGTGGTCTCGGTAGTACTCCGACTCCAGCCACTCCTCCTTCACGAAGAGCGGGCGTGCGAGTCGCGCTTCTCCGACCCGCTGGTCACGTAGGAGAATCCCGAGATCGGTCAGGGCAAGCGACCCGTCAGAGGTGAAGAGGATCCAGTTCCCATGCTCCGCGGCGTGGTCCAGAAGGAACTGTTGGCCTTGTCCTGGATGGCTCCCTGCCAGCGGGAAACCAGCTAGGAAGACCTGCGGACCAATGACCGCGTCGAGTGCGACGCATGCAAGTGTGCCCTCGTCGTAGAACGCTTTCATCCCGCCAGGAAAGTTCTCCTGGCCGTAGTCGCCCCCAACCCGTGCCTGTGGCTCGGAAACGAGCAGTGCCTGCGCGACCTCGGCTGGAGACATTCCAAAGCGCAGTGGCCCCACGCCGACGTCGGGCTGCATCTCCCAACGTTCCCGTTCCTCATCTGCGGTCATCAATCCACCCTCAACTTTGATCGTCCGGTGTCTGTCGAGGTTGACCGGGCGCTCCGCAGTACTGGGGACGGGAGGTCAACAGAGCCGCTGCCTGTGTGCCGGTCGATCTGTGCGAGCTTATCCTCGGCGCCGGCCAGGCTGACGCGAAGCCCCTCGACCTCACCGAGCCAGCCTTCGTGCTCGGCTTCGGCGATACGGGCAATTAGGTTGTCGCAGATGTCGATCAGCCGTCCCCGTTGGTCTGGGTCGGGGCGAAGGAGCGCGCATCTGACACAAGCTTCTCTGAACTTGGAGGCTGGGCGTCCCAGAGCCTCTGATCTGCAGCTCTCTGTAACCGGATTGGTGATGCCAGAGGAATCACAGCGTGCGTTCCGGAGAGCGAGAGCCGTTCCGCCTGTCGGCCCAGTACTGTGACTTCGCATGGCCGACACCGAGATTGAGATCACCGCCGACATGGTTCGCGACCTGCTGCAGGAGCAACATCCAGACCTTGCAGGGCTGGCCATCCGGGAGGTGGCGGGCGGCTGGGGCAACCAAATGTGGCGTCTCGGGGATGAGTTGGCTGTGCGGATGCAGCGCATGGATCCCACTCCGGAGCTCCAGCTGAAGGAGCGGCGGTGGCTACCGGTGCTGGCCCCGCGCTTGCCGCTCCCGGTGCCGCTCCCGGTGCGGTTCGGTGACCCGTCCGAGCGCTTTCCCAAGCACTGGACCGTGATGACGTGGGTTCCCGGCGAGCCGCTGGACCATGGCTCGATCAGCCGCGGCGCCCACGCGGCCGACACGCTGGCGGGCTTCCTCCGGGCGCTCCATGTGGAGGCGCCCGCTGAAGCGCCGATCTCTACGGACTTCGGCGCCCATCCCAGGAACTGCACGGACGGCTTCGAGAACTTCTTCCAGGCCGTTGTCCCCGACGACATCGCTGCTGACGTCCGGGCCGTTTGGGACGACGCCGTTGCGGCCGACGCGTGGGAGGGCCCGCCGGTGTGGGTGCATGGCGACCTCCATCCCGCGAACGTCGTCGTCTCGGACGGAACGCTCTCGGGCATCGTCGACTTCGGTGCCATGTTCGCCGGCGACCCGGCGTGGGACCTCGCCGCCGCATGGGTGCTGCTACCTGCGGGCATGGCCTCACGGTTCTTCGACATGTACGCGCATGCAGACGAGGCGGCGATCCGGCGCGCCCGTGGGCTGGCCGCGATGAAGAGTCTCTTCCTGATGCTCATGGGGCAGAACGGAGATCGGGGCCTTCCAGGCGGCAAGCCGCACTGGGGACCTGCAGGCCGGTCGGCACTTGACCGTGTTCTGAAGGGCGTTTGAGGCACGCCTCTTTAAACCTGTTCTCGATCTTGGTTGAGGGCCATGCGGCAGCCCACCTTCGTGGGTTCATCGGTCACCGCGCATGGTGGGGATGCCAAGGTCCACGGCCGTATGCTGCCCGTGGCCCCGATCGAGCTGGCTGAGCTTCTCCTCGGCGCCAGCCAGGCTGACCTGGAGACCCTCGACCTCGCCGAGCCAACCTTCCGTCTCGGCTTCGGCGATTCGGGCGCTCAAGTTGTCGCGGATCTCGGCAAGCCGTGCCCATTGGGCCGGGTCAGGTCGGAGGTGAAGTTTCCCCATGTGTCCGCGTACTCGTCTGAGTGCACCACCGAGTACGGAGTTATGTGCACCACTGGTCAGGCCACGTCGGTGTCCCGTTCGATGGCCTGGAGACGG
>NZ_JBSFFY010000074.1:0-27886 GCF_053596315.1 Streptomyces sp. NPDC001732 | reverse complement strand
ATGATCAGACGAAGGCCGCCCTCACGTCCGGCGAATCCCCAGGTGAGCGACTCAGTTCGAGACACCATTCGAGGCCGGAAGATAAAGAACAAGCTAAGGGCACGGGAGGCCACGCGTCTACTCGATGTCATCACTGGCCCCTGCCGGACACCTTCTTGGCGCTTGGCCTGCTGCCGGACAACGGTGCAGGAACGCATGTCCCTGCTTCTGGTGGACCTGAGGCTCACCCGACCTGAATATAGGCGAAATCGCGTACAAGGCCCCGCCGTCCGTCTTCGGAATGAGCGGTGAACTCCGACTGGTTTCCTCCGATTGCCAGATACCACTGACCAGGCGCCAGGACGGCGACGGGGGTGGTACCGCCGTCCTCGGGAAACAACGTGGTGGGCTTGGGCACGGAGAACCAGAACGGTGTGCCCTTGAGAAGCGCCGCCTGGAGCTCCGGCGAAATGGTGGGTACAGCCGTAGGATCTTCTGCGGCTGCGCCCGGGTTCTTTGCCGGCCTGGGCTCTGGCTTTCGGGCGATGTCCGCCGTGCGCTGCGCATCCGCTAAGAGCAGGTCGGCCTCCTTGTACGCCTTCTCCCGTACCGCCTGGGCCTCGCGCAGGATCCGGTCGGCCTCCTTGTACGCGGTCTCCCGTACCGCCTGGGCCTCGCGGGAGAGCCGGTCGGCTTCCTCGTGCGCCGTCTCCCGTACGGCTTGGGCCTCGCGGTAGGCCTCGTCGAGTGTCTCGCGCACCGTGTTCCGAAGCCGCCGCCAGGGGGCCGCCGCCCGTCGCTGCGCGAACTTCACTTCCTGCCACCGCACCCGCCAGGCCTCCGCCAGATCGGGCCGGCAGCGCGGGGCCGGGGCGCCGGCAGGCGGTGGCAGCGGGCTGCTCACCACCCGGACGAACTCCATCAGCGAGTCAATGGAAGGCAGCCGCTTCCCGGCCAGCGCCTCGTTGATGCCCGCCTTCGTCAGCTTCGGTCTCACCGATGCTTTGGCGATCACGGCGTACGACGGCGCTCCGAAAGAGATGTGCAGCCGGTTCAGCTCGATGGTGAAGTCGTGCAGTGCCGCGTCGGATACGGCAATGGCCTCCGCGTCCTCTGCCTCGACCTCGGGCTTCTCCTGAGCGACCGGTGCTTCCTTGTCAACCACCAGATCAACGGTATACGGGAGGCGCATTGAACGTCCATGAACCCTGCTGAACGTTCCTGAACGGCTTGGCCGTTCGAGATCCGTACGGCTACGGACGGCAGCGGTGCCGCGGCGTCCGGGAGCAGGCGAGGTCGTACGGGTCACTAGGCCCACCCCGACCTGGGGGGCTCTGCTGGATGCATGAAGCAGGAGCGGTACTGACCGTGTCCCGCTGCGGCCCGACGCCACTCGTCCTGCACACCTGAACAGGACCAGAGGCATCGACACCCTCATCCACTCCGGCGCGCTGTCACCGCACGCCCGAACCCCAAGGGGGAACTGTCCGTGTCCACACTCGTCCTGCTGGTCCTTCTGCTGCTCGTCCTGGTCGGCCTGATGCTCGTCGGCACACTTGCGTACGCCGTCCACCGCCGGCCGTCGCTGAGCCAGCCGCTGACTGTCGCCCTCACGGGGGCCGGAGTGTTCGCCGCCGTGATCACCATCATCGTCACCGCGGGCGGCCGGTGAGTGCCCACGCCCACCCAGGCGGGCGGAGACTCAAGGGGCGCGGGTCACGGCCCCGGAACCGAACCCGAACCGGGCCACCTCCACCCTCTCCCCGTTACGAGCCGACTGCCCGTCACCACGGCCTGCATGGCAGACACTCAACGCCCCCGGAATCGCTGTAGCCCCTCTGATACGCGAACGCGAGCCGCCCCGGACGGGAAAACCCGGGGCGACGTCCCAGCACCCGCCATCGGCTTCGGGGCGCCACATCGCGCCCCGCGCCGACACGCGAGAGGGACTGCCAGCCGACTCAAGGTCAGTGATGGAGGCAAAGCCGCATAGCTGGCGGCTAGGCGCTTCAGAAAAACGGTTTGCCCCACACGTTCACAGGCAGATGCGGCGGACTGCGTGTGATTGCGAGAACACCACCACCACTAGACCTTTGAACGGAAGGTTGTTGACCGCAATGCTTGGCACAATGCCTAGCCTAGGCAAGCATGCTCCTTCGAAAGCCAGGTACCCTAAGGCCTGCTACCTCGCAGGATCCTCCTGAACTGGGCGGTGTAGGCCGCCAGTTCGCATGCCTCCGGGACCAACACTCTTGGGTGCCGGGCCGGGAGGAGAAGGGAGGTGGTGCTGATGAACGACGCATCGGACAAGCGCAGCCGGAATCAGTGGCCTGAGCCAGACAAGTGGCAGGTCTTCCTGACGGCAGCAAGTCTGCTGGTGGCGATCATCGCGATGGTGAGGTAGTTCCTCGGCGGATGTCGAGTGCTCACCCCGACGCGGTAGGACCGACCGGATGCTGCATGCGCAGCGAGCCCGGTCGCTAGAAGGTCGACCGGGCTCGGTAACTGCATGAGGCCTGGCTCCGGGCTGCCACCCGGGGCCGGGTCTTCGTGCGTGGGATCGACTGCGCTGGCAGGCTGCTCCACATCACCGTGACCCTTAAAGTTTGCTTCACCTGAGCGGTGGGTCAAGTTTTAAGGGTCATGGCGCACACCGTAGCGCCTTTGCCTCTCAAGGCCCAGAAAGATCACGGCTGAGCAGCGCGGATGCTGCGCGCGAAACTGGGCAGCCCTGGGCGACTGACAGGCGCCCAGAGAGGCGTACAGGGCCGTTCTACGCGGCGAAGCCGATGTTGGTGACGTACTCGTACTGGCCCCACTGGGAACCGAGCTCCGGGAGGACGTCGAGGGTCCAGGCGTCGTCGAGGCCCTGGTGGTCGCCAGTGGCCCAGGCGTCGACGATGCGGTCCCAGCGGCGAACGTTCATCGTGCGGTACTCCACCATCCGCTGGAGCGGGCGGGCGACCTGGGACTGGTTGAGGGGGTGGATTTCCACCCGGGTGCCGCCGGCGGCGTTGAGGCGGGTAAGGAGGTGGCGGGCGACGTTGTGGCGGCGCACCTGGCGGTAGGCGGCGTCGATGCGTTCGAGGTTGGCCCGCGTCGGCCGGCGCGGGCCGTCGAGCCAGGATTTGAGGGTGCGGTCGGTGACGGTGAGTCCGGCGTCGCGGGCCGCGGCGCGGCTGTGGTCGGTCCTGGTGAGGTAGTGCAGGCGTGCCATCAGGCCGCGTTTCGCGGTGACGGGGGTGGCGATGCCGCCGGCCAGCCGGTCGAGCTGGCGGACGACGGCGTCGGTGCCCTTGATGCCCCGGGCGCCGAACTTCCCGAAGTCGATGTTCTTCTCCGGCATGCTTGCACCTCTTTTCTCTGAACTTCCTTGTTTTACCGGCTAGTTGAGATTCTATCGTGTTGCGCTGTTTGTAGTGGTGTGTGGGGGTTTTTGGGTGTTAGCCCTTTGCTGCCCGGCGGGCTTCACGGCGTGCCTGCCGTGCGCGGGACTCCTCGGCCCACGCCTCCTGCCGTGCCAGCCAGTGGTCGCGGGTGTCCCTGCAGCCCTGGCACACCAGGCGCAGAGCGTGGTGCCGCAGCCGGGTGCGGCGGTCCCAGCCGATCGGGAGCACCCAGCCGCGGGCGAGCCAGCGAACCGCCCACGGGTGCAGGTCGAGTTCGGCGGCGAGGAGACGCAGGTCGCCGGTGGAGGTCACCATGCGGTCCATGTGGTGCAGGCGGTCCAGGAGGAGGCGGGCCTGGGCCCGGGGGCCGTGGGGGTAGTGGGCGAGCAGCTGGTGCTGCTGCTCGGGGGCGAGTCGGTGCCAGTGCCAGATGCAGCGGGCCCTCCTGGTCCTGAGCCGGGTGATGAACCGGGCGGTGAGGGTGTGTGTGGTCATGGGTCAGCACTCTGCGGCTGCGGGCCTGTGGACAGAGGCCGAGCACCAGGGCGCGGTGGGCCGGCCACACCGAGCGGCGCGGCCGGCCCACCGGCAGGGCGGTTACGTTCCGTGCCGGGCGTGAGGGTGCGCGCGCGGTCTCCGGGGTGTCACGCTCGGGCCGCCAAGCTGCCCCGGAGGCGAGCCCAAGGAATCCCAAAATCGGACATACAGTCACTTTTCTTGGGCGGCGTGACACTTTCCAGAGGCGAGCGTGACACGAGTGTCACGCTCACGCTCCGTCAGCGTGACACGGCCCAACCTCCCCTGCGGCGGAGGTTCCGCGCCCGCAACACGGTGTCTTCCGCTCGGGGACGATAGAACGGCACAGGATCTTTCTGTTCTCCCACAGCCGCTCCTGGGAATGCTCCCTGCGCTCTCTGGTCAACGGCGCGGGACTTCTGTTGGTTACCTGCGGGGACGACACCGTCCCGGGGCTCGGGATGGCCCGTCACCACAACATGCACGGCCGGCACCTGCTGCTCTGAAATCGCTTGTATGCTCCCTGCGCCACTCCTGTCAGCCGTCCCGGGGCGGGACCTGGGACGGCTGACAGGCTCCCAGAGCGATTTCCTGCGTGTGGGTGACCCGATTCTTGAGCGACCACGGGCCGTTGATGGGACATCAGCCACAGAACGGGAGCTTGGACATGTTGGGCTTTCCGAGACGGCGTACGGAGGCACCGGAGCCGAACGGCCCCCCGGGCCGGGCGGCGGAACCGCCCACCGACAGCACAGATCTCTCCTGTTGCGTCTTTCGGCACTGCCGTCACCGCCCGAGACTCAGTGCCGTTGACCCCACCTACGATCCGCACTGTTCGCGCGGAGCCGCATGCGAAGCGCGCATGCCACGACGGGGTCCGGCCCGCAGGGACTTCGAAGCTGCTGCGGGCCGGATCCCACGGTGTGGCGATGCTTGATCACGGAGAGGGGAACCTGTATCACGCGCGCGCGCTCTAGAGGGAAGAGCCACGCATTTCCGCAGGTCAGAGCCTTGAGGCGAGAAAGATACGTCAGTTCAGGACTGACATATCTCGGCCGGGGTGTCAGCCGTTCCTGACCCAACAACCACGTTTCGTGGCACTACTGCCACGAAACTCAGCCCGGTGCGTCAGCCGGCACTCAGTATCGCGCGGGAGGTCGAAGGTCAGTCCAGGGCTGACCTTCGGGCGACTTTCGTGTCGGCACTGCCGCGTTTTGGTGGCACTACTGCCACGGTTCTCCGCTATGGTTTTGACGTTACGACAATCAAGGAGACAGCGACGCCATGAGCTCAGGGCCCCTGGACGGCAGCGCAGCGCCGAAGCTGCCCGGCGCGCCGTCCCGTCGGCGGCGGCGCCCGAAGCCGCCGCCCACCGCGTACAGCCGGTCCTCCGGCTCCACGATCGAGTTGCCCGCCGGCCACGCGGCCCAGGTCTTCCCAGTGGGCTCCAGCACCGGGTTCATCGGCGAGGCGTTCTCCATGGACAGCCTGGAGTTCATGCGCTGGGCTGCCGTGCGGTACGACTCCGACCGGTTCGTGCTCGTGGTGCTGTTCCATCTGATGGGCTCACAGAAGCCCGGCGGCCTGATCGAGGCGACCCACGAGGACGTCGCGGCGGGCCTGGGCTACAGCCGTTCTCACATCAGCCGCGTCTTCAGCGTCCTGGAGGCCGACGGGGCACTGCGGAAACTTCAGCGGGGCGTGTACCAGCTGAATCCAGCTGCGTCGCTGAGGGGTGGGCTCAGGGAGCCCCGCAAGGGCGAAAAGAAGCGCTCCAAGGCGGGTGCGGGCGACAGGGTGGAGCAGCTGGACCTGTTGCGCGAGATCATGGAGGACCCGGACGTGCCCGAAGCGTTCCGGGCGATGGCGGCTCCTGGCGTGAGGCTGGATGTGCGCAAGGGGTCGGATGGGGAAGGGAAGGCCACGTCATGACGTTCGCTGCCGAGGAATGGGTTCCGCGTCGCAACGTGCTGTGGGGCAGTTTCAACGGTCTCGCGTATGTGCCGAGGCTTCCTCCTACCGCCTACACCCTGCTGCTGCACATGATGACGGAGCAGGAGACCGGCGGCCTGGTCGTCGCCACGCACGACGAACTCGCCGCTGGCCTCGCAATGGAGCGCGGCATGATCAGCCGGGCCATGCCGCACCTGGTCGCTGCCCGGCTTGTCACCGTGGTCCGCCGGGGCCGCTTCCAGCTCCACCCGATGATCGCCGCGTTCAACGACCCCCGCGAGCAGCAGCGCGCCGTGAAGGCCCTGCCCCGCGACATGCGGCTGGACGTCGGTGACTTCGAAGACGAGTACGAGGAACGCTTCCAGTTCCACCTGGACGAGAAGGCCCGCAAGGCCGAAGCGAAGGCGAAGGGCAACGTCACCCCCATCACCAAGTCACCCCGCCTCAAGCGGGTTCACTGACCCCTGTCGACCTCGGCGAACGGCGCCGCGCCTTCGGGTGCGGCGCCGTTCGCGTGTCCGGGGAGAAACAAGGGACAGCGGGAGCCCGGCCAGTGGTCGCCAAGCACACGGGTGTCGGAGTCGGTCACGTCCGTGAGGTGAGAGCCGAGCCACCATCCGTCGTGGTGCGGTCGCAGTCCGTTCTCCAACAAGAGCGTCAGGGAACGGGCCGCTTCCCACTGGGCCCGCTGCTGCTTCTGATGGAGTCAGCCCCCCGGTGGCCTTTCTCGCTGCCGCTCTACGGGGCCTGGCTTTCCGATCAGGGGTCTCCCGCGCCCTCCAGCACCTCGGCTTCGCACAGATGGTGTGGAAGGAAGGCAACGGCATCTACCGCCTCAGCCCCCTCATCGCTGGCTTCCGGACCCCCGCCGACCAGTTGACAGCGATCGATGCGATGGACGACGATGACCGGTTCGACCACCCTGACTTCCAAAAGCGCTACGAACGTCGGCTCGCGCAGTACGACAAGAAGCGCCAGGAGAAGGCAGCCCGCCGCCGGCGCCCGGTCGAACCTCCCATCGACCTGGCCTCTCGCCGGAAACGCTGACCCTCGCATCCGAGCGCCTCGCGGCCGAAAAGGCAACAGCCCTCGGATAAGAGCTGGGTCCCGGGAAGAGGCCGCCCATGGCGATGCCCTGCCGGTCATCTGGCGGGGCATCGTCGTACCCTCGGCCGAGGTTCTGCCGGGCCACCGCGAAGAACGTCATAGTGGCGATCCGCGAACCTGCTGGCCCCGCGCCCGCTCCGACTCCCGTTTCAGCCAGGCCGGGACCGTCGGGCCCTCGTACCCGCGCTCGGAATCAGAGTGAAGAGCGGAGGGTTGGCGCCTCAAGGCCTCTGCGGTAGCTGCGGTGTACGTGGTAGTACGCCGCCAGGGATACAAGCGTCCCGCCCAGCGGGATGCCCCACTGGGCGGCTGGTGCAAGGAGCCCGGCGGCTGCGAGCGAGTTGGTCACTCCGCTGAGAAGCAGGATGAACAACGGAAGGGCGAGCCGCATCCACATCAGGGTGCCCATTCGCGGTCTCTGCAGTCGTAGGTGGGTGATCAGGTCTCCACCAGCTTCGTCCCTGGCATCGCGCCGGAGGAGTTCGTCCAGGAGTTGCTTATCGCTCCGGTTGTAGGTGACGTGTTTCAAGTCTTCTACCGCAGCCACATACTTCCTGGGCAGCGCATTCTCCTTTTCCAGGAGCGCTGCGCGGAGTGCAGCAATGAGCTCATCCCTCTCGGGTCCGGGCAGCAGGGAAGTGCGGCCCAGTACCCTCTGACTCAGGGTCTCTTCCAACTCTGAAACGTATTGCGTCAATGTAAGCACCGTTGGAGCTGTGGCGCAGTTTTCCTCGTAACGGCGCCACTCGCCCCGACGGTCCTCGATGCAGCGCTGAAGGGCATCGATATGCCCAGGAAAATCTTCACCGTCGTGAACAACGCGGTCGAATTCCTCTTCAGCCTCCCGAACAGCACGCTCGAAGTAAGCAGGACCTTGTTCGATTATCGGCGGGACGAGCGCTTCTTCCAGGGGCTCAAGGAGCGCCGAGACCGCCGTACAAATCTGGCGGACCGCAAGTTTTACCTCGAACGCTAGCCAAATGAGAGCGAATCCGACGTACAGACTGGCGTGCCAAAGGACCTCAACACCCCAAAGTATTCCGGCTGCAACGAGCGCCGCCCCTGTCAGTGCAGCAGCGACGGGAAATGCAACGGAAATCCTCCGGAGCCGCTTGCCCCATTTCCCTCTGTAGTCCGCAATGGGAGCACCTGTGCTGTCAATCACGCCCTGGCACCCCCCATCATGGATTCGTATCGCCTCAATACTGCCCGGTCCCCACAACATACTCATCAATGAGGACAAGCCTCTGCCGCTCGATCGTAGTGCAGGTCTGAACGGACCGTTTGATCACAACGTCCCCAGTGGCGGCATGGCCGTGCGAGGAACTGACCAGGAAGTTGGCCAACGTGGTCTGCGAGGTCAAGCGGAGCAGAGGGCCTTGAGGCCAGGCGCGAGACGGCGCTTCAGGGGGCTGGATCCGGGGGCTGCCACCGCGGTGCCGGGCATGAGCTTCGTCGTGCCGAGGCCGGTACCCAGAGCGAGCAGATGACGTTGCGGATTGCGGACGGGAGCACGCCCACGACCGGCACACACTCTTCACCTGCCGCTGGTCTCGGCGTCGCTTGAATTGTCGAAGTCGTAATGCCCGGAGAACGCAACCGCTTCCGGATACAGCGGGACGACCTCGCCCGGAGCAACATGGCGACGCACGACCGTCTTTGTGCGGTCGTAGACAATCGTCATCGGCACCCCGCCGAAGTGCGCAGGTGGGGGGTGGGGGCATCGTCGTGTTTCTGTCGGTGGTGTGGGTCTTGAGGTGGTCGTGCGGGGTCTGGGGCGGGTTGTTGCGGTGCGGGCCGTGCGGCGGGCGGTGGCCAGGAGCGCGGTGACGGTTGCGGGTTCGGTGCCGGTGACAGTGGCGATCTGGTCGATGCTCAGCCGGAGTTGGTCGTGGAGCAGGAAGGCGTCTTCGGCGGCGGTGAAAGTGCGGCCGGTGCGGCGGGCGACGGTGCGGGTGTGGGTGTTCCAGGCCCAGGCGGAGGGGCGTCGCTCGGCGACGATGGTGGTCCAGTTGCCGGCGACGAGGTCGAAGAGGTGGGTGACGGCTATCTGGGCCTCTTCCGGGGAGAGGCGGGCTGCGGCATAGGCGTGGTAGGCGGGGCGGTGCAGGTCGTAGAAGGCGTAGAAGGCGTGGGTGAGCACGGTGAGCGGGGAGGTTTTCATCGTCCTTTTCCTGCTGGTCGTGGTCAGCCGAACGCTTCGGCGGAGATGGTGTGGGATCGGGTGCTGGAGTGGGCCTGGCGCCACAAGGGGTGGGTGATGTCGGGCAGGCTCTGGAGTGCGGTGGTGAGCTGGGCGATGACCGGCCAGGCGGGGACGCCGGGGCCGTCGAAGGCCTGGCGCAGTTCGGCTTGGGTGATGGTGTGCTGGAGGGAGGTGAGGATTCTCTTGTCGTTCGGGGATCCGGCGGCGTACTGGAGGGCGCGCAGGTAGGTGCGCAGGTAGCGGGCGGGGTCGGGGTCGGCGGGGCGTACGCGGGCGGCTGCTTCCCAGAGGGGTTTCATCAGGTCGGTGTTGCCGTCGCAGGTGTCGGTGATGATCTTTAAGTGCTGCCAGGAGACGTCGCGTTCGCCGGAGAGCAGGCGTGAGACGTAGGAGGGGTCGACGTTCATGTGGTCGGCGAGGACGCGCTGGGAGATGCCGGAGCGGGCCCGCATGCGGGTGAGGGCGCAGGCCAGGCGTTGGCGGGGCTGGCGCAGCAGGTCCTTGGTGGTGGGGAGTTCGTCGGGCGGGCGGGTGGTGGGGGCGGCGCGCCGGGGCCTGCGGCGGGAGGCGTGGTTCTGGTCGATGGCCTGGAGGTCGTACTTCTTGCGCAGGCGGTCCTCGGTGCGGTCGAGCAGGAGGGCGAGCTCGCTGAGAGGTTCGCCCTGGGAGCGCTGGCGTACGACGAGGACGCCGATGGCCTCCTGCACGAGGTTGTCGAATTCGATGACGGTCTGGAGCAGGTCGGCGGTGGAGGCGGAGGTGTCGTAGGTGCCGTGTGCGAGGGCGTCGGCGAGCACGGTGAAGTCCTCGGCGATGTCGCGGATGTATTCGGTGCAGCGGCCGGCCCGGCCGGCGTCGACGGCCGGGCCGGAGCGGGAGGCCCGTCGGGGGCCGGGGTGCGAACGGGTGGACATGGGTGACCTCTTTCGGGGTGCCGGGGCGGGTATCTGTACCCGCCCGCCCGGTTGGCGCGGTGCTGTTCCTGGGCTGTGGCCGTGCGGCGGGGCGAGGGGCCCCGCCGCACGGCCTGCCGGGTCAGCGGCAGCGGGTCCGGCGGTAGACCAGCGACGATCCGTGAGACGCCGTCAGGAACAGCGCCAGGAGAGGCAGCAGCCGGGAGACGAAAGAGCCCTGGAGGGCGAGAAGGGGCAGGGCGAGCACGAGGACGGGCAGACTTCCTCGCACCGTGACAGCCATGACATCCCGCTGAAGTGTTTGAACTGCGTGCGGGCCAGGGATGATACGTTCGCGGCTCAGTTTCCGTGCAATCGCGGATGCATGTGCAGGGAGACGAGTTCGGCGTCGGTGAAGAGACACGGGGATTTCCTTCCTCCTGTTTCTCGGAGCGGGCGTTGAAGAGCGACAAGAGACCCCGGCGAGGCGACCAACCAGTGGCCGGGGTCTTTGCCTGCCCGGTGAAGACCGGGAGTCGGACAGTACTACCTTCCGCACCCGCCCCGTGCCAGAAAGTAGCGCTGTGGGTATGGGTGCCCATCACGCACCCCACGGGCAATCAGCAACCCAGCCTCACAAAAAGATTCACCAATTAAACAAAACCGGCCACAACGCCCCGGCAACAGGTGCGAATACCCCGAATCGACCACCCAGGAGTGCACCCGCGCGAAAGTACCGCCACCCCGCGCCCCGGTCGCGCCACCCGTACCGGAAACCTCGAAGATCCACAACGTTGTCAACGAATCCTCCACCCCGCCGACCCCCGTTAACTCGAACGGGTGAATGATTCATACGCCCCGGCACCACCCCGCAGAACCCGACCCACGCCCCGGTACGAGAAGGACGGGCAGGAGACCCCGGCCGCGAGAAGCTCGTACGGGCCGAACCGCTGCGACTCGGCGCAGCAGTCAGTCCGCCCACCCGATGTCACGCACTTCCAGCCCGTCGCGGTAGGCCACGCACGAGATCCAGCACCGGGCCCCGAACGCATCGAGGACCTCCTCGCCGCCGGGAGCCGGCCAGCGGCCGGGATGCCCCGCCACGTCGACGAGCAGATCTTGCACCTCGGCCCGCGCCTCGGCAGAAGGCAGACCGGCCATGACCTCCTCGGCCAGCCACTCCAGCCGCACATCCCCCATCCCGCGCCCCCTTTGTCGATCAGCCAGGGCGGCCACGCTACGGCGGCTGGCCGACTCCTGCCACGGCCTGTGGACAACCCGGCCCTGCGCCATCCGGTTTTCCCTGGGCCGCGTTCCGCCGTCAGGCCCGGCGAGGGCCACGGGGCCCTTGGCCAGGGCGAATTGACGGCCCTCCACGCGCCTCGCTATTCCTGTTGCTGACCATGCGGCCGTGAGCCGCGGGAGGGAGGGGGACAGGTGACGGCAATCTGGTGGGTGGTCGTGCTGGTGGGCCTGGGCGTGGGCTGGATGGTCTCCAGACTCGTCCGGTACCCGGGCGGGTGGGCGTACGCGTTCCACGAAGAGCACGAGGAGGAGCGTCAGGCTCTGGCCGATGCCCGCAGCGCCGTACGGAAGTTGCGGGAGACGGCCCGTCGCGAGACGGCGCAGGCGCAGACCGCCGTGAAGCGGGCCGAGTGGGCCCACCGGCGCCAGGTCCGCCGGGTGCAATCCGAGCTGGAGCAGCTGCGCAGCCCGGACCGTGGTGCTCTCGTCGAGCAGCTGGGCGGGATCGCCTTGCACGAACACGCCGTTCTCGTCGGCGGCGATGAGCTGGAGCTAGCGGGCATGGAGGTCCGGTTCGACCTCGCGAAGTCCTCGCACGTCTCGTACGTGTACCTGACGCAGCCGGACGGGCGGCAGCACATGGAGCGCTACGAGGATGAGGAGTTTCCCGAGGACACGGTGCGCCGGTTCAGCGTGCAGGTTCAGAACGCGGCCGCGGCGGCACGGCGCCTGAGTGAGAAGCGTGCCGAGGACATCCGCGTGCTCGAAGAGAAGCTGCGTGAGGTGCGGGAGGCGACCGGGGCGGTGGAGGCGGCGCAGGAGCGGCTGGAGGAGACGCGCGCCCGGCATGATTCCAACCCCAAGCTCCCGCGGGCACGGGCCGCTCTCGATGATGCCCGGAAGGAGTGGCAGGACCTGACCGGGCGGCGTCCGCTCTGACGGTCCGTCCGCCCAGGCGCCGTACGGACTCGGCAGCGCTGGCGGGCTTGGTTGCGGCGAGGCCGGGCGGGGAGGGGCTGGGGCCCACACGACCGTCAGCTTCAGATGCTGGCGGGTACTGCCGTGGCTACGATCTGTTTATGGTCGATCACCAGACGGTTTTTCGGTCCCTGGACGGTACCGCATTGTCCGGCACGGTCTGCTCGGCGGAGACGCCGGTCGGGGTGGCGGTGCTGGTTCACGGGTCGGGGGTGACCCGGGAGGAGGGCGGCTTCTTCACGCGCCTGGCCGCCGGCCTCGCCGCCGCAGGGGTGACCAGTCTGCGGTTCGACCTGCGGGCGCACGGGGTGAGCGGCGGGCACGAGGCGGAGCTCGCCGAACTGTTTGTAGCGGTTCACCCACTTTGACGCGGTTGCACGGGAGATGCCCATCTCCGCGGCCGCGTGGGCGATCGGGCGGGTGCGGCAGCGCTCGACGAGCCTGATGCGCCCCTCTGGAGTGAGGGGCGCATTCCGGTGGCTACTCACCGCGTGAGTGCGCCCGTCACGACCGTTGCCGCGTTCATGACGGCGATGAGGGAGGCGGTGAGCACAGACCGATGCTTTCCCGCAATCCATCCACTGCCCTGCCCGTCGCGGTACTCGATCAGGGTGATCGCTTCACTGTCATTGCCGGCTCCGGTGCTGGTCTGGTGGAGGCTCAGAACGTCGACTGCGAACCCGATCTGCGCGAGCGCTACGGTGAGCGCTTCGACGGGACCGATGCCGTCGTGGCGGCTGGTGTCCTCGATGCCGCCTGCGCGGAGCGTGATCGTGGTGTTCTGGCCGGTCGCGTCGAAGCCGACGAGTTCGACTGGGGTCTCGACCGGGGTGGTGAGATAGGTGGTCTGGAAGATGTCCCAGAGTTGTTTGGTGGTGACTTCGATTCCGCTCTCGTCGGTGTGCTGTTGGACGTGGCGGGCGAAGTCGATCTGGAGGCGGCGGGGCAGCTCGATGCCGTACTCGGCTTCCAGCAGGTAGGCGATGCCGCCCTTGCCGGATTGGGAGTTCACGCGGATGACGGCGTCGTAGCTGCGTCCGATGTCGGCCGGGTCGATCGGCAGATACGGCACCCGCCACTCGGCCTCCCGCTCAGATCGGCCTTCGGTAGCCGCGCGGGCGCTGTGTTCGGCGAAGCCCTTCTTGATCGCGTCCTGGTGCGTGCCGGAGAAGGCGGTGTGCACGAGGTCCCCGACGTAGGGGTGGCGGGGGTGGATCTCGATGCGGTTGCAGTACTCGACGGTGCGGCGGATCTCGTCGATGTCCGAGAAGTCGATCATCGGGTCGATGCCCTGGGCGTGCAGGTTCAGTGCGAGGGTGGCGAGGTCGACGTTCCCGGTGCGTTCCCCGTTGCCGAAGATGCAGCCCTCGACGCGCTGCGCGCCGGCGAGGACGGCCAGTTCGGCGCAGGCCACACCGGTGCCGCGGTCGTTGTGGGGGTGCACGGAGAGGATCACGGCGTTGCGACGGGCGAGGTTCTTGTGCATGTACTCGATCTGGTCGGCGTACACGTTCGGCGTCGCGATCTCCACGGTCGCGGGGAGGTTCAGGATCACCGGCCGATCCGGGGTGGCGTCCCACAGTGAGGTCATCGCATCGCAGATTTCAAGGACGTAATCGGGTTCGGTGAGGTTGAACACCTCAGGTGAGAACTCGAACCGTACGTTCGGCCGATGCCCGGCGAACTCGAGCACGTCGCGGCCTCCGGCAAGGATCAGTTCCTTGAGTGCGTCTCGATCGTGGCCGAGGACGACGTCGCGCCACGTCGGTGCGGTGGCGGTGTACATGTGGATCACGATGGGGTTGCGGATACCGCGGATGGACTCCACGGTGCGCTGGATCAGGTCGCGCCGCGCCGGGGTGAAGACCACGATCGTGACGTTCTCGGGCGCGATGTCGGTCTCGGCGATCAGGCGGACGAAGTCGTAGTCCGTCTGCGAGGCCGACGGGTAGCCGACCTCGATCTCCGTGTAGCCCATCGCGACCATCAACTCGAAGAAGCGCCGCTTCCGCACCGGGTCCATCGGCTCAGCCAGGGCTTGGTTGCCGTCACGCAGATCTACCGGAACCCACAACGGGGCGTGAGTCAGCTGGTTGCCTGGCCAATCCCGGGAGGTGAGCGGCACCGGGACGCGGAAGTACACGTCCCGGTAGCGATGCGAGGGCATCTGCGAGTGCCGCTGATGGTTCCAAGCCGGAGCGTCGGCCGGGATCGGGCCTGCGGGGGTGGAGAGAGTTGGGAAGGTGCTGCTGGTCATGGTCTGGTTCCTGTCCGAATCGTTCAGATGTGATCGACCGGCGCGCGTTTCGGCTCCACGTCGGGGAGCCGGTCTGGCTAAGCCCCGCCGTGGCAGCGAAGAAGAAGGAACCAAGAGGTGAGCACGGATCGAACTTAACACAACTCCTCAGACAAGTAGAGAAGTGTGGGTCGATGGGAGAATGACCGCATGACGACCGTGCGCCGTGAATCCCTCGCCGAGCAGGCCGCCAAGATCCTCCTCGCCCGCATCCGGGACGGGGAATGGGTGATCGGCGGGAAGCTGCCCGGCGAGACGACGCTTGCCCCGCAACTCGGCGTCGGGCGATCCACCGCCCGGGAGGCGATCCGCATCCTCGCCGGCCGCGGCATCCTTGCCACCCGCCAGGGGGCCGGCGTCTTCGTCATCGCTGCCGATATCCCCGAGAATTGGGACGAGATCCTTCAGCGTGCCGACATCGCCGCGGTCATCGAGGCGCGCACCGCGATCGAGACCGAAGCTGCCACGCTCGCCTCCGAGCGCCACACATCAGCCGAGCTGACGGACTTGCGACGGGCCTTGGATACGCGAGCTCTCCATCACGCTGACCTTGATGAACATGTCGAGACCGACATGGCCTTCCACCGCGGCATCCTCATCGCAGCGCACAGCCCGGTCCTGCTGGAGCTCTTCGACAGCTTCGCGCCCCGTAGCCGTCAGGCCATGACCGACATGCTTCGTCTCCGCGGACACCACGGAGACGAAGCCGACCAAGGCACCCACGAGCGCATCTATGAGGCGATCGCCTCACGTGACGCTGAAGCGGCCGCCCGGTTCACCCGTGCGCACCTTCACGCGCTCAAAGAACTGCTCAGCTGAAGCCGTCAACAACCTCATGGCCAGCAACTGAAGTTTCCCCGTGATCTTGGACACTCGTTCGTTATGCCGCGAGGGCGTGTTGATGCCGCTGCCTGGTCTCGGCTGGTGTGAGGTAGCCGAAGATCTTGTGCTTGCGCAGGCGGCGGCGGTTGTAGAAGGTCTCGATGAAGGTGAAGACCTTGGCGCGGGCGGTGGCCCGGTCGGGCCAGGTCCGGGTTCCGATCTCTTCCTTGAGTAGGGCCCAGAAACTTTCTGCCGCGGCGTTGTCGAAACACGATCCGGTGCGTCCGCAGCTTTGTCGCAGCCCAAACTCTCTTATTCGGTCCCGGAATTGCGCCGATGTGTACTCACTGCCGCGATCGCTGTGGATCACGCATCCGGGCTCCAGACCGCCTCGGCCGTAGGCCATGTCGAGGGCGTCGGCGACGAGCTCGGCGCGATGGTGCTCAGCCATGGCGTAACCGACGATCTCGCGGGTGGCCAGGTCCAGCCAGCAGGCGAGGTAGAGCCAGCCCTCGGCCGTCGGGAGACAGGTGATGTCGCCGACCAGCTTGGTGCCGGGACGCGCGGCGTGGAAGTCGCGGCCGATCAGGTCCGGGGCCGGCTTCGCCTTCTTGTCCGGCCGGGTCGGCGTGCGGTGCTTGCGGCGGGTGACGCCGCGGATGTCGCGCTCGCGCATGATGCGGGCGATGCGCTTACGGTTCACCCGCCGCCCCAGACGCCGCAGCTCAGCGTGGATGCGCGGGACGCCGTAGGTGCGACGGGAGGCGATGTGGAGCACGGTGATCTCGTGGGCGAGCGCGTCGTCGGCCGCCCGGCGCTCTCGGCGGGCGGCCTCGCCCTTGCGCCAGGCGTAGTAGGAGGAGCGGGTCACGTGCAGTACCCGGCACAGCAGCACGACCGGGTAGTTCGCCTTCTCCGCGTGGATCAACCGGTACAACATGGTCACCGGTCGCTCTCCTTCACGAAGAAGGCCGTCGCTTTTTTCAGGATCTCGATCGTCTGCTGCTGTTCGCGGTTCTCTCTGCGCAGCCGGCGCAGTTCCTCACGCTCCGCGCCGGTCAGCTCGCCCGGGGCACCCTCGCCCTGGTCGGCCTTGGCCCGGCGGTACCAGCCGCGCAGGGACTCGGAGCTGATGCCGAGTTCCCGGGCGACGGCGGTGACCGTCTTGCCCGAGGAGTCGACGAGCGCGATCGCGTCCCGCTTGAACTCCTCGGTGTACCGCTTCGTGTACTTGCTTCCCACCTGGTGCTACTTCCTCTGGAACCTCAGGTCCCAGTCTCCAGGTGTCCACGATCAAGGGGAAGCTTCAAACAGACAAGCAGGCCCGGGGGTTCTTGGCCTCCTGACGCGCTGCGCCAAGGCTCCCTCCAGCGCGGCCAAGACGTCTGGTCGGTACTTGGGCCGCGGTCGTCCCGCCATGTCAGGCCGACAACCTCAACGGCGATCAGCCACGTAGACCTTCTCGCCCAGCATGAGAGGCGCGTCGGCTGGGCCCTTGATGTAGGGGCCGCGCCAAATGAGGCGGTGCTCCTGCGCTGACGGGTACCACTGACGCACCTTGTGCATGCGCACGGGCCATCGATGGTGATACGTCCGCACCTGCTTCTCCTGTCCCGTCTCCGCGATGCGCTGAGCTGGGACCTGTTGGGCCAGGCGCACCACCCTGATAGCGGGATCGTGTGGGTGTCCCGTTGTTCGTGGGCTGGCAGGCGCGCTGGTCGTGGAGGTGGTGGTGATGCCTTGGGCGACGAGGCGCCAGAACGCGAACATATAGCGGCAAGCGAAGTCGCCGTCTCGGTCTTCTACGCGGCCGCCGGCCCACTCGCCGATGTCGGCAACCGGCTCGGCGCGCCAGGCGGATGCTTGTGTGAGCGCGGCCTGGAGCTCTTTGTGCTTTTCCGTCAGTAGTTCTGTGGTGGCCTCGCTCGCTGTGGTGATGGCGTGGTCGCCACGCATTCCGTACATGCCGTCGGGCACCAGTCGGGGCAGGGGGTGACCGGAGGCGCGGGCCTGGGCCACTGCGGCACGCCAGTCGTCGGGCTGGATCGGACCGTCACGGTCCATGAAGGTGCTGATGCGGACGCCTGCGTACTGAGCGGTGGGCAGCATCTGGTGCTGAGTCGTGAACTGCCACCCGTAGGCGAGGGTGTCGGACTGCGAGCCGGTGCGGTTCACGCAGACCACGGGTTCGGGCAGCACGAGCAGGCCGGTAGGTGTCACGACGTCCCGGTCCCGGGAGAGCGTGGTGATGTCGCCGGGCTCCAACGTGGCGGCCGCTGCCATCACGGCGGCATGGGCGGAGGGAGAGATGACCATCAACTCGGCTGACCGCAGGAGACGCACGTCCTGCGCCAACTGCCACTCAGCAGCCGCATTCGGCCCGGAAGGCCAGGGCGGCCGCATGCCGAGCTTGCCTAGAACCATCGCGCAAGCCATCTCCCGCTCGGAGCCCTCGGGCGCGTCGCTGTTGAGCAGCACCCGGTACATGTCGCCGAGCACATTGTTGACGTTGGAGCTGATCATGGCACGCACCCACGGGTTGCTCGGCAGGAACCGCAGCGTCTCCGCTCGGATCCTCGCCGCCTTCACCGCAGCCCTGGCCGCCGTCCATTCACTGTCCCGGTCCCGGTCGCGTTCCCTCTTCCCCCGGCTCGCCCGCCCCACAGCCGCCCCCTCAGTCGATTGACAGGACTCGGCCCCAGGCGGCATGCACCGGGGCGCTCCCCCATCCCTGCAACACGACAGGGGTCGTCAAACCCGGTCCTCGGCATAAAGCATCGTTCACGCCACAAGAGCGCGGCGCCCTTGGTACGCGCTGCGGCGCGGTGACTACCCTTCACTGACGCGGGGCCCGCGCGGGTTGGCGGCGTACCAGTGGGGGGCCCGCCTTCAAAATCAGGTTCCGCATCCCCCGTCCCTGGAGGGTTCACCGGAGATCGGCTGCTGGCCGCTGGCGAAGGTCGGCCCCGCAGTGGATGCCTACCGGACGGTGCTGGACCGGGTCGACGACGAGCTGCGGTACGACCTGGAGGAGCTGATCAAGGCCCTCGACAGCTGGTACTCGGAATGGGCCGAGGGCCAGGGCACCTGGTGGTGGGCCGAAGACGGATCGATCTTCTTCTCCATCACCGGCTGAACCGGACCTTGGCGGCTTTTCCTCGCCAGCCGTGCGGGCTGGCAAGGCGGGAGCCGATCAGCCGATGACGCACGCAGCCATGCAGCAGCCACCTTCCGTCATAACCGAAAGTGCATGTTCCTCGCCCTTTCTTGACCGAGCCCGAGGCCGCCACACGCGCCAGGCCGGAGAGTGGCCGGCTCACGCCCGGGCAGGCCATGTCCAGGCGGCGCCGTGACGGGACGCGTCGACGGCCAAGGGGTGTTGGCGCCCAGCCCAGCGATTGCTCTCTCCGCCTTCACCGCCCCGCGCCCACCGCGCGACCGTGTCTCCCGGAAACACGGTCGCGCCAGGCCATGCCCCGTTGCTACAAGAGAGGCATGGGAATCTGGACCGACGCCTTCATCGCGCCCTCGAAACCGACTCTGCTGCGGCCGGAGGCGTTCGGCCGGCTTGCGGTCGAGCTGGCTCGTGAGCGTGTGGTCCGGACCCCGTGGACACTCATCGCAGGGAAGCTCTGCGTCAACGCGAGCCTCAACTGGGGCAGCGTCAGCGGGCAGGCCAAATGGAAGCGTCCCCCCGTCGGCACTGTGCTGCGGACCGAGGAATACCCGGGGGAGATACCGGATCCGGACGACGATCCCCCGCCCTGGGGCCCTTCACACGAGGAGGCCCGGCTGCTCGCCTCCGGCGAGAAGGTGCTCGACCTGCTGCCGGCGCTGCGGTCCGCCCCGTACGGCGACGAGGACATCGCCGTCGTCTTCGCCCACATGGACTTCGGCAACCGGGCGATCACCGACTACTTCAAGTACGAGGACAGACGCACGACTCTGGTCTGCTTCGCCCTGGCGAGCCCGCAGAACCGGCCGCTGTACACCAACGACTGCGGGGAACCCGGCGGGCCGGTGCTTCCGGTGCGGACCTGTGTGGTCCACACCTTCAAGCACGCGCTGGGCCGCCTCGGACTGGAGGACGGCCCCATACCAACGCTTGCCTCCGTCACCTCCCGCTACTTCGGGCCGGACCAGGTCAGCGGCAAGACCTGGGGCTGACCCCACCCTGCACCCTGCCCCGGGCCCACGGCATCACGTGAGGCTGAAGAAAAGGGTGTCCTGCGTATACCCGGCAACTCTGTGCTTCGCGTACCACCATTCCTCGTGCTCGAATTCGAGTTTCTCCATGAGCTCCTGGACGACGCCCCAGAAGTCCGGATCCATACGGGCCAGGACGTCACCGTAGGCGTCCGCGGCAGGTTTGACCCTGTCCAGCGGCAGGTGGCCAACGGCCGGGTACCTGTCCGCCGGGCACGGTATGCCGGGAAAGCCGTGCGGCAGCCCATCGAAGAGGTATCCGCCGGGCAGCAGGTCGCCCGGCAGATCCGACAGGGCACCCTTCAGCGCCGCACGGTCCGCCAGAGACCTGTCCCATCCCGCGTAGGGGTGAGTCAGGTGTGGATACGACAGGGTGGGAAAGAGCGGCCCCGCTCCCCCACTGCCACAAGACCGCTGACTGTATGGGGCAAGGCCGCCTCGAGTAGCTTGCCCCACGTTTCGCCTCCCCGGGATCCCAGCGCGACGGGTAGGCCCTTCTGCTCGGTCTGGGGCCGACCCGGGGTGTGGCTGGCTCACCTGGCCTGTTTGTACGTGGTGGGCTCAGTCAGCGACTTCGTGGAGCGCGGGTCCGCTTCTCTCATGAGCGGGATCAGTGCAAGGACACGCTCGTGGAGGGGAGCCGGCAAGTGGTCGAAGGCTTGGCTGTCGTCAGGGTAGTTACCGAAGTGTGCGTGCAGAGCTGCTTCCAGGGCTTCATGCCGTTCCGGCTTGCTCCACCCCGCTCGGTCGGCGATGTCGCTGCCCACCGAGTGCCAGACCACTGATTCTTCGGGTGCGGGCTGGCCGGTCAGCCCGGCCAGGTGTTCTTCCACCTGCGGGGTGAAATACGTCTCCACTTGATGGTTCTCATTGGCCTGGAGGTAGCGGCGCAGGAAGTACTGCTCGACTCCCTCATCTCGCAGGTACGCGCTGATTGTGCCGATCAGCAGATGCAGATGCTCGAGAGCATCGGTGAGTTTGTACAGCGTCATGGCCTGCCATTCCGCGAAGTCGTCGCGCCAGCGCCCCTCATCCATCGCGAAGTAGAGGTACTTGGCGATTCGGTGGGAGTGGTAGCGCACCAGCTCGGTCAGTACTTCGGGGACAGGTTTGTCGTGGAAGTAGTCGGGCCCTCTGCCAACAGGGGGATTGTCCGCTTCGGTACGGTCATCGAGCTTGCGGGGCCGGTCCAGCCGGACCGCCTTCAGTGCGGTGGCGTAGGACTCGCCGGTTTCGGCTTGGCGCCGTCGGGCGGCGTTGGCTCGTGCCTGGTTATGAGACTGCATGGTTCGTCTTCCGCGCCGGCCCCGTGACCCAGCGCTGGCAGCCAGTGATGACATGGATGAGCCGGGAGCGATCACGCGGGGCGTGTTTCAGCTGTTGATGCACATCACCGCTCACGGGGCGGATCTTGCTGAGCTGAGGCCGTCACAGACGACTCTGCTGGAGACAACGACTGTCGGGCGACTCGGTCACTGCTGAGAGGAGCCTTGCCTGGTTCGGGGCAGGTACTCGTCACGGCACTATCCGGCTCGTGCCTTCTGCGACAGCAGGCTGACCTGTCTCGGTGGATCTGAGCCACTTCGGCTCTCTGACCAGCCGTGGCTCAGATCGAGCGAGACGTAGCCACTGAGGTCGTCTCGCTCAACCTGAGTGGCCGGGAGCTAAGTTGGCCTTCGAGTTGCCACTGCCGGGGGCCGCCGCTGCCTCGATGGTGTGCACGATCACGCGGAGTTGATGGATGAACCACGGCTTGGCGGTGGTGCGGAGGGAACTCTCGTTGGGGAGCCGCCGGATGAATTCTGCGTGGAAGGCCCGGAAGTCCTCGTCAGCGCCGGAGAACGCCAGGCTGCGCCAGTGCGGAGCTGCGTAGAACACCATGGCTTTAACGATCTCGGGATAGATCGCCGCGTAGCGCTTGGGGTCCCACGGCCGGACGGTGCGGGCAGGGCGGGGCTGGAGCCGGGCGAGCCGCTGTGTGAGGTCGCTGATCCGGTAGCCGTGCTGCAGGAGGGTGGTCCAGAAGCGGGAGGTCTGTTCGTAGCAGACGTTAACCACGGCGGGGCCGTAGCGGCGAAGGAGCCGGTAGTGGCGCTTCTGGGCGGCGACAATCTCCGGTAGGTCGCACCCCCGCCCGGCACTGACCACGTACAACGACCATAGGGGGCCCGGCACCGCCGTGGCTCAGAAAGAGCGAGACGGATCGGTAGATGGCCCAGGTCGACCGGGATGCAAGGCCAGATGACTCAGATCGACCGAGACTGGCCCGTCTTCAGCGAGACAGGTCAGCGACAGCAGGCGTTACGGCTGCGACACGGCCCCCCTGATTCATTTACAGCCAAGACGCTACTAAGGTAGCGCCATGACTGCTCCGTACAGCCCCGAAGATCGGGAAAAGGTAGTTGCCAAGCTACCGACCGACCTGCGCCGCGAACTCAAAGTGCGTGCCGCGGAATTGAGCGAAGACATCCAGGACGCCGTCACGGCTGGGGTGACCTCCTGGATCAAGCTGAAGGACCATCCGCCGGTCGATACCAGCGGCGGCTCCTCGTTCTCGACCTACCTGCCGACCGGGCTGTACGAGAAGCTGAAGGCCGCCAGCAAGGCGCGCAAGATCTCCTACAACCAGGGGGTGGCCCAGTCGATCCGGCACTGGCTGGACTCGACCCCGTCCCCACGCCCCACTCCCCCGCGCACCACCGGGGCCCGTCGGATCGTCTTCGGTAACCAGAAGGGCGGCGTGGGCAAGACATCGGTGTCCGCCGGCGTTGCCCAGGCCTTGGCCGAGATGGGCAGGAAGACACTCCTGATCGACTTCGACCCGCAAGGCCACCTGACACGGCAGCTTGGCTACGAGATGCTGGAGATCGAGTCGGCCAGTCTCGCCAAGCACATGCTCGGAGAGGCCGAGGGCGACCTGAAGGCTCTGTTCGTCCCCATAAAGGGTGGCGACTTCGAGGACCGGCTGTGGCTGCTGCCCTCCTGCAAGGATGCGTTTCTGCTGGATGCCAAGCTGGCCACCACACGGGCCGTGCGCATCAAGGAGACAGCTCTGGAGCGCGTCCTGGCCGACGTGGAGCAGGACTTCGACTTCATCGTCGTCGACTGCCCCCCGAGCCTGGGGTACACCATGGACACCGCCCTGTACTACGGGCGTACCCGCGAAGGTGAAGAGTCTGACCAGTCCGGGATCATCATCCCGGTCCAGGCCGAGGACACCTCCGGCGACGCGTACGACATGCTCGCCGAACAGATGGACGATCTGTGCGAGGACCTGAAGGTGGAGATCGCCACCCTGGGCTTCGTCGTCAACCTCTACGACGCACGCAACGGGTACATCGCCACCTCGTCACTTCAGTCCTGGCAGAGCATGGAGGAACCGGTTCTCGGCATCGTTCCGGAACTCAAGGAGCAGCGTGAGGCGGTCCGCCGCAAGGAGCCGCTGCTCGCCTACGAGCCGGACTGCGAGCAGGCTCAGGTAATGCGCTCGATCGCAAAGAAGGTCAAGGGATGAGTATTGCTGACAAGGTAGGAGAGAGTTCCTCTTTCGGGCGGGCCCGCAAGCGCAGCGATCGCGGCCGGGCGAAGGCTCTGACCGAAGGGTCGATTCCGGCGTACGAGCTGGTCCGACTCTCCCTCGACCAGGTGGCGCCCACTCCCCTCAATCCGCGGCGCAACTTCGGTTCCCGCGAAGAGATGACGCGCTTCGGTGAGGAGTTGCGCGAGGTACAGCTCGCCGCGTGCGTGGCTGTCACTCGTGAGGCCTACCTGAAGTTGTGGCCCGAGCACCAGAACACGATCGACGCAGAAGCGCTCTACGTGCTCGTCAACGGCGAGCGCCGGTTCCGTAGTGCTGTTCATGTCGGCCTGGACAGGCTTGATTTCGTGGTCCGAGACGATCTGGCCGCGACCCGGGAAGACTTCGTCGATCACCTCCTGGCAGAGAACCTCGACCGCGAGGACTTCGACGTCATCGAGCGGGCCCGGGGCGTGGAACAGCTCGTCAGCGTCTGCGCGGAGGATGGCGGCGAGCGAGGTGCGCGGAGTCGGGCAGCCAAGCGGCTCGGCAAGGACCGGTCCTGGATCACCAACCAGCTGGCCCTGCTGACCCTGCCGGTGGAGATCCAGGTGATGCTCAGCGCCGGCGAGGTTTCAGAGCGGGACGGCCGCTCCTTGGCCCGACGCCTCAAAGAGGACCCGGACCAGGACTCCGCCCAGCTCCTCGCCCGCCTCACGAGCGCCAAGGAAGCCGCGGAAGAGCAGAAAGCGGAGGAACAGCGTCTGCTGGCTGCTGGCCGCGAGGCCCTGGCACAGGCTGGTTCTTCGGACTTGTTGTCCGCGGACAACAAACCTGCCTCCAGCCCTGAACCCTCTGCAGATGCGGCACCAGAATCCCCTGTCGCCACTACCGGCCCCCGAGACTTGTTGTCCGCGGACAACATTCCTTCCACCGATCACGAGCCCTCCGCCGGCACAACCGCAGAGGCGCCGCCTGCGACGGCCGGTGCGCCCGAGTTGTTGTCCGCGGACAACAACTCCTCCCGCTCTGCGACTGAGGGCGCGAGCAGTAAGACGCTGCACGACAGCTCGGCGGACCTCTCAGCACCTACGGCTCAGAGGAAGGACGCTTCAGACGGAGTCCCCGTTCCTCGCGGGGAGCGCTCCGGTGCCGACGCGCCGCAGCCGGTAGTCACGGGTGTCAGGTTCCCGTACGACAACGCCGTTCAGGCTGCCGAGTTCCTCAACGCCCGCATGAATGATTCACAGTTCCTGATCCTGGTGGACACGCTCAACAAGATGGTCGAGCAGCGCCACAGCTCGGTCCGATCCGCTGCGGAGTAGCACGCGGAAGCCCTCCCGGCCGCGCACCGTCCACAAACGCAAGAAGGCCCGACGCCCCATCGATGTTCTCCTTAGGTTCTAGCGGTCCTCGCAACACTCATGATCGATGGGAGTTGCGAGGACCGTGGGCGGTAAGAGGCTTGATCCGGCGTTGAAGAGGCGTTTTCTTGAACGGCTGGATGTCGTGGGGAGCGTGTCTCCCGTGGCGCGTGAGCTGGGGCTGAACCTGAATACGGCGTTCACGCTGGCCCGTCAGGCGGGCATGAACACCGGGCACCTGGGGCACCCGCGGCGCGAGGAGTACGACAAGCTGCGGGCCCGGGGATTGTCTCGCCGGGAGGCCGCCAAGCAGGTCAGGGTCAACGAGCGCACCGCCAAGGACTGGGATTCCGGGGTCAGGAAGAACCGCAACGCGCGGGTCTATCCCGACGGCCGGCGTGTGGATTACGCGGCGGGAACCGTCACGATGTCCGGTGTGATCACCACGGCATCGGTGAGGCCGGTGAGCCTCAAGGCGCTAGAGAAGAAGCTGCACCCGCGGTTTCTGACGCTTTCTGAGCGTGAGCGGATACGCGATCTACACGCGGCCGGGCAGTCACTGCGGGCCATTGGGCGGGCCCTGGGGCGACCCGCAAGCACGATCTCGCGCGAGCTGAAGGCCAACGCGGGGCTCACCGGCTACTTCCCCTACGCGGCGCAGAGAGCCTCCGCCGCGCGTCGGCCCCGGCCGAAGGAGCGCAAGCTACTACGCGAGAGCCCGCTGCGGAACTTCGTCCAGGACGGCTTGCGCAGACGATGGTCCCCGGAACAGATCTGTCACGCTCTGACCAAGAGCCATCCCGACGACCAGAACATGCGGGTGAGCGTGGAAACGATCTACCAGGCACTGTATTTCCAAGCCCGGGGCGGTCTGAAGCGGGAAGTCCAGGCAGCCATCCGCACCGGTCGCACGCGCCGCAAGCCGCGACGCGACCCGGCCCGCCGCACTCCACGGTTCACCGAGCCGATGGTCATGATCAGTAGTCGGCCAGCCGAAGTTGAGGACCGAGCAGTGCCCGGCCACTGGGAAGGGGACCTCATCGTCGGAGCCAACGGCCGCTCCGCCATCGCCACCCTGGTCGAGCGGACCACCCGCTACACCATGCTGGTCCACCTGCCCGCCAGCTCTCACGACGCCCTGGCCGTCCGTGACGGCCTGGTCCGCACCATCCAGACCCTCCCCCGTCATCTGCGTGGCTCGCTCACCTGGGACCAGGGGGCCGAGATGGCGCGGCACAGGCAGTTCACCATGGCCACCGGGATGCCGGTCTACTTCTGCAATCCGGCCTCGCCCTGGCAGCGCGGCTCGAACGAGAACACCAACGGCCTGTTGCGGCAGTACTTCCCCAAGGGCACCGACCTGAGCCTGCACAGCCCCGAGGATCTCGAACACGTCGCGCAGGAACTCAACGGCCGCCCACGCAAGACGCTCGACTGGGATACACCAGCCGAGCGTCTACGTGATCTACTCGCTGCCTGAGCCAGTGTTGCGATGATCGCTAGAACTCAAGCTCGGGGTGTCGGGCCTTCAGTGTCATGTCGGAGACCTCTACGTAAGTGGATCGCCAGCCAGCTGGCCCTGCTGACCCTGCCGGTGGAGATCCAGGTGATGCTCAGCACCGGCGAGGTTTCAGAGCGGGACGGCCGCTCCTTGGCCCGACGCCTCAAAGAGGACCCGGACCAGGACTCCGCCCAGCTCCTCGCCCACCTCACGAGCGCCAAGGAAGCCGCGGAACAGCAGAAAGCGGAGGAACAGCGTCTGCTGGCCGCTGGCCGCGAGGCCCTGGCACAGGCTGGTTCTTCGGACTTGTTGTCCGCGGACAACAAACCTGCCTCCAGCCCTGAACCCTCTGCAGATACGGCACCAGAATCCCTGTCTCGTCTCATCGAACCCAGTCGCCGGCGATCCGTCTCAACGAATCCAGTCGTCGCTGGTCGAAGGGCCGAGGGCTTGCGGCCTCCCCGGGGGCCGCCGTCTCAGCGAAGTTAGTCGTCGCAGGTCAGCGGATTGGAGACGACTAACTTCGCTGAGAACGGACAATCCCCCGTCGCCACTACCGGCCCCCGAGACTTGTTGTCCGCGGACAACATTCCTTCCACCGATCACGTGCCCTCTGCCGGCACAACCGCAGAGGCGCCGCCTGCGACGACCGGTTCGCCCGAGTCGTCGCGTTTAAGCAGGTGAATTCCCGCTCAGTCTCATCTGTGTCGCCAGATTCTCACTGCACCACCGTGGTCTTCCTGTGACGCCCGCCCTGAGCCCCTTCACGCGGGCTGCAGACCGAGCACGGTACGGGTTTCGCCTACGAGGCGCAGCGAGCCGAAGACGACGATCAGGCCGCCGGGTTGGGCGCATTCGGCGGCTCGGCGTAGTGCCGATGGGGTGTCTTCGGCTGTCAGGCATGGCGCCTGCACGGCCCGGGGCGAGCTGGCCGTGCAGGGTAGCGATGCCTGCGGCCTCGTGTGAGCCAGTGTGGGTGAGGACCAGAGGCCAGTGGGAGGGGAGTGGGGCAAGCATGCCGACGACGTCCTTGTCGTCCATCGCTGCGAAGACCAGCACGGGCGGGCTCGAGTGGCCGTCGGCGCGGGCATGGCACAGGATCTTCGGGGCGACGGTAGCGGCGCCTTGCGGGTTGGTGGCGCCTTCCAGGAGGACGCGGCCCGTCCAGTCGTCCAGCCGTGCGTGGGGGAGCAGTTCAAGGCGGCCGGGCCAGGACGTTGCCGCCAGTCGTGCGCGGAGTCGTTCGCCGTCGGGCTCGCGGATGTGCCCGCGTTCGGCCATCGCGTCCATCGCGGCGATGGCGACCGCGAGGTTGTGGTGATGGTGTGCACCGGACAGGGGGCAGGGCAGATCTGAAGCTTCCCCATGATCCTGGACACCTGGAGACTGGGGCCTGAGCGGTTCCAGAGGAAGTAGTACCAGGTGGGAAGCAAGTGCACGAAGCGGTACTCGGACGAGTACAAGCGGGACGCTATCGAGCTCGTGCGTTCGTCGGGGCGGACGGTGACCGAGGTCGCCCGTCAGCTCGACGTCAGCGCCGAGTCCCTGCGTGCCCGGGTCAAGAAGGCCAAGGCGGCCGAGGCCGCAAAGGCCGACAGGAGCGCCGCGTCGCTCAGCGACTGCCCGTCCCGCCATCGCCGCCACACTTCACGCTTCTGCTCGTCCGACAACCCCGGACGCCCGATCCTCGCCCCCCAGCAACACCTCCAGTAACCGTTCTACCTGGGATGTTGCACCGACCCATTGACCTCACCACAGCCTTCTTCGCGAAGGAGAGCGATCGGTGAGCGTGATATGCCGGTTCATCCATGCGGAGAAAGCGAACTTCACGGTCGTTCTGCTGTGCCGGGTGATGAGGAGGGCCCGCTCCACTACTACGCCTGGGTCGCCGGGCTCGGGGCCCGTCAGGCCCGG
>NZ_JBSFFY010000073.1:0-29621 GCF_053596315.1 Streptomyces sp. NPDC001732 | reverse complement strand
CAGGGCGTCCATGGCGGCGAGGTCGGCGGGGTCGGAGACGGAGGTGTACCGGTTGTAGGGCACGCCGTCACGGATGGCGGGCGCGTAGTCGCCGCCTGCGCAGCGCGGACAGGATCAGGTCGGCGTAGCCGGGTGTCATCGTGTTCTCCCCAGGATGGTCACGGCGGCCACCGCCTCCTCGATTCCGTAGAGGCCGCCGCCGTTCTCGGCGATGGCGATGCGCGCGTCGGGGACCTGGCGCTCGCCCGCCCGGCCGCGCAGTTGTGTGACCAGTTCGAAGATCTGGGCCAGTCCGGTGGCGGACACCGGGTGGCCGCGCGATTCGAGTCCTCCCGACGGGTTCACCGGAACGGTGCCACCGAGCGCGCCGGCGCCCGCGGCCGACCACGGGCCGCCGTCGCCGATCGGGCAGAAGCCCAGGTTCTCCACCTGCTGAATCTCGCCGAAGGCGGTGGCGTCATGGACCTCTGCCACATCGACGTCCTGCGGACCGATGCCGACCTTCTCGTAGGCGGCGAGCGCGACCAGGCGGCCGATGTGCCGCCCAGCGTCGTCCGCCGCCCGGTCGGTGCCCGACAGCAGGACACTGCTCAGCACCGCCACGGCCGACCCGTCATGGGCGAAGTCGGCCCGCGCCACGACGACGACGGCGGCCCCGTCGCTGACCGGTGAGCACATCGGTACCGTCAGCGGCCACGCCACCCGCCGTGCCGCCAGGACCTCCTCCGTGGTGAACGCCCGGCGGAAGTGGGCCCGGGGGTTGTGGACGGAGTGTGCGTGGTTCTTCGCCGAGACCGCGGCCAGGTGGGCTTCGGTGGTGCCGAAGCGCTGCATGTGGGCGCGGGCCAGGGCGGCGTAGATCTCCATGAACACCGACCGGTCGCCGTCCACGGTCAGTTCGGGCGGCAGTGGGCCGGTCAGGGCGGCGAGCGCGGCCAGGGGCTCCTCGCGGTGGGCGATGTTCATGGCCCCGTCGAACACCGCCAGCCCTTTGGCGGGATCGGCGTGGACGAGCTTGTCCACGCCGACGGCCAGGGCGACGTCCGACAGGCCCGCCCGTACGTGGGCGATCGCCAGCCACAGGGCCGTGGCGCCGCCCGCGCAGGCGTTCTCCACGTTCACCACGGGTATCCCTGCGAAGCTGTACGGGTGCAGGGCGACCTGGCCGGGGATCATGTGCTGGCCGTCGATCGCCTTCTGGCTGACCGCGGCATGGAAGACGGCGCCGATGTCGGCCGGGACAAGCCCGGCGTCGCGCAGCGCCTCGTGCGCGGCCTGGCCGGCGAGGTCGCCGGCGGAGCGGTCGAGGTGACGGCCGAAGGGGGTGGCGCCGACGCCGAGGATGAGTGGTTCGCGGTTCATGACACCACCCGGTTGCGCAGCACGCCCAGGCCGGAGACTTCGAGTTCCATGGTGTCGCCCGGTTCCAGGAAGCGGCCGTGCTCCAGCCCGCAACCGGTGGGCACGGTGCCCGAGCACAGGACCTCTCCGGCGTGCAGCCGGGTCGACCGGGAGGCGAAGGCGATCATGTCGGCGAAGCTGTGGTGCATATCGGCGGAGGTGCCCCGGCTGAAAGCTCGGTATCGGTTCCCGCAAGACGCTGCGGAACTGGGTGAAGCAGCATGAGATCGACGCGGGGGCCCGCCCGGGGACGACGACGGAGGAGTCCGCCCAGCTCAAGGCGTTGAAGAAGGAGAACGCCGAACTGAAGCGGGCGAACGAGATCCTCAAGGCGGCGGCGAGTTTCTTCGCGGCCGGGCTCGACCGACCCCACACACGCTCGTAGCGTTCATCGACGAGCACCGGGACCGCTTCGGCGGCGTCGAGCCGATCTGCAGGATGCTCACCGAGCACAACTGCCAGATCGCACCCTCCACCTACTACGCCCACAAAAAAACGCCTGGCCGCTCCGTCGCCGCGCTCGGTGCGGGATGCGGAGCTCAAGGAGCTGATCAGTCAGGTCCACACCGCCAACTACCGCGTCTATGGGGCCCGGAAGATCTGGCGCGAGCTGAACCGGCAGGGGCATACCGCAGCCCGCTGCACCATCGAACGCCTGATGCGCGAACTCGGTATCCAGGGCGCGGTCCGCGGCAAACGCGTGAGGCCGACCGGGCTCCGGACCGTCTCGACCGCGCCTTCGTCACCCAGGCCCCGAACCGGTGGACCGCCCCGAAAGCCCGGAACTGATCTCGCCGAACTCAGGGGCGTGTGCCAGTACCTTCACTCGCTATCCGCGCCGGATCAGAGCGACGGCAACGGCCAGACCACCGAATCCCTGCTCCGACCACGATCACACTACGTGGACTCACGCCCTGCGCGTGACGTCCCTGCACCTACTGCACCTACCCTCTACATCTGCAGCAATCACCAGAAATGCTACACCTGTAGAGTGGAGTGGTCGTAGAGAGGGAGGAAACAGTGGCCGAACGCACGACAAGGCGGCAGGAACTGGCTGATGCGGCGATAAGCACGCTGGCCCGGGCGGGGATGCGAGGGCTGACGCACCGCGCGGTCGACGAGGCCGCTGGTGTACCGACCGGCACCTGCTCGTACTACTTCCGCACCCGGCAGGCGCTCCTGCAGGCGGCGGTCGAGCGGTTGGCCGAGGCGGACACTGCAGACCTGGCCGATCGCCCCGTCATAGCCGAGCCAGCGGACATTGCCCAGGTTGCTACGGTCGCTGCCGATCTCGTCGAACGCTGGGTCGCCGAAGGTCGCGAACGCATGCTTGCCCGCTACGAACTATCCCTGGAGTCCACGCGTCGCCCCGAGCTGCATGCCGTTCTCGTCGCCGCAGGCAAAGCCCACCGGGCCGTAGCACAAAATTTACTCACCGCTGCGGGTGCATCCGATCCGCCGTCACAGGCGCCGATATTCGTGGCCTTCCTGGACGGCCTCGTCTTCGACCATCTGGCAGGCGCAGGCGCACTCCCCCTGACAACCGAGGAGCTCCGCAGGCACCTTCTCGATCTGCTCTACGGCTTCATCAGGCCGTTTCACCCATGAGTCGGACACGACCTACGACTAACACCACTCTTCTGCACAGCAGGCACCACTCGGTCAGAGGTTTACGAGGACACCGGTGTTCCTGCCGCGATCCCTCGGACTGCATGGCCGCCGGGAGGCGGCCCGGCCGGGTGTGATGGGACTGTCGTCAGGGCAAGCCGAGCGCCGTAGCCGCCTGCGGCCGGTACCGCGGATGCGTGAGCGAGCCCGAACCAGCTGGTTGTACCCGCCTGGTGGGTCCGCCATCGCCGTCTTGTCGGGTGCGGGCCCGCCCGCGCCGGGCCCGCGATCCTGCCGTCGCCGGTGACGTGTGTTGTCTGGTTCGGTTCCATGCCCGGCGGTTGCAGCCGCGGGAACAGTGCCGGATGGTATGAGGGCATCTGCTCCGGGCGGGCCCGGCACGGTGTGTGCGGTCACCGGAGGGAGAAGCTGGCGAGTTCCCAGCCGAAGCCGGTCAGCAGGTCTCCGCCCGGTGCCACCGCCACCGCGCGGACAGGTGCGGGGAACATCACGACAAAAGCGGCCTGCTGTCCGGTGGCCAGATCCCACACTGGCACCACCTAATCGAAACCTCCGGTGACAACGGCGGGACGGCCGTCCACCGCCGCCGTCGCCACCGCACGGACTGGGTTGGTGTGGCCGGTCAGGGCGTGCCGGAGCTGCGGGGTAACCAGGCCGCCCGTGGCTCAGTCCACAGCCCATCGCGTCGCTGGCTCGCCCTCCACCGGCACGGCTGTGATCCGTGCCGCCAACGCCGCATCCCCGTACCGGGCTGCGTCCAATGCCAGCAACTGCCGCCGCACCCCAGCCCCCGCCTCCCGGTACACCGCAGCCGACGGCACCTCCTCCCGACCCGCCGCACCGCCCAGCGCCGCCAGGACCCGTTCCGGGTTGGCAGTCACCAGCCAGCCCGGATCGGTCAACCACCCACCTGTCACCGCATTTTCACGGCACGGACCGACGCTTTGAAGATCGTCAGACATGACGGGCATCGCAATCGCCCACTGCCACCAGCCCACCCCCAAACAAACACTGGGAGACCGTCTCGTTCACCGGCGTCGACCTCAGCCTGGCTGACCCACAGCCGTACCGCGGTCTCGGTCAGATCGAAGTCCTTAGCGATCTGACCGACCGAGCGGTCACCACGCCGGCACAGCCCGACGATCTCGGCCTTGAACTCGGGCGTGAACGAACGGCGAGGGCGAGGCTTCTTCTTCCCTCATGCTCTCCATGATGGACATCCTCCCGGGGCAGAACCCCTGATCTCGAATGTCCGTCAAAGCGGATCAAGCCCAGTCCGCACAGAGCAGCAGACACCCGACTGGAAGGCCCGCTACGCCCTTCGCTCAGGGCGGCCAACGCAACACCACCGGTCAGGGCAGCTGGTGGCTGTCAGTCACGGCGTGGGATGACGAAGCTGTTCGATGACCGCTGCGTAGCTGTTGCTGCCGTGCCCCTTGGCTACGGCCCTTTCGGCCAGCGTCATGAGGAGTTCGGGTAGTTCGGCGTTGATGTCGGCGGCGTGGCTTTCGTGGAGGAGGTGTTTCATTCCGGCCAGGTTCGTGTTGACGGTGGATTCGGTGGCCTCGTAGGCGCCATCGTCGATCTGCTGCGCATAGCCGGGCACCCAGTCAGCTACGGTTTCGATGCCCGTCTTGGCGAAGCGGGCGAATGCGGTCGCGGGGATTCCTGCCTTGCCGAGCAGGGCAGCGCCATGCAGGAAACCGTTGAGTGTGCTCCACACCAAACTCAGTGCGGCCGCGTCGAACAGGGACGGCAGGCCATGGTCTGCGCCGACGTACACGGGGCCGCCGAGACTGCTGAGTACCTGTTGGTGCTGGTCGAATGCGGTAGTTGGACCGCTGTAGAGGATGGTGGCGTTCGCGGTGCCGATGGCCGGGGGTACGGCCATGATCGCGCCGTCGAGGTAGGTGGCGCCTTGATGCACCGCCCACTTGGCCGTCTCGCGGGCCTCTTGTGAGGTGCCCGAGGTCAGGTTGACCAGGGTGCGGTTGGCCAGGTCCCGGCTCACGGGTTCGAGGATGTCACGCACGGTGTCGTAGTCGGAGACACAAATGACCACGAGCGGGCCGGCCGTGACGGCGTCACGGACGGTCCAGGCGAGCTGCGCGCCCCGCGCGGTGAGGGGTTCGGCCTTGGTGTGGGTGCGGTTCCACACGGTGGTGGGGTGGCCTTGTCCCAGGAAGGCCGCGGCGAGGGCCTGGCCCATAAGGCCCAGGCCGAGGACCGAGAGGGGGGTAAGGCCGGTGTCGGTGTCGAGGTCGTGCATCTTGTGCTCGCTTCCGGTGAATCGGCGTGGGTGGAGGGGGGCCTGGGGGTCAGCTCGTGGTCTCGGGCAGCCGCCAGGAGGTGCGCAGCTGGCGTACCAGGACGGAGGCCGGGGCCAGGCGGACAAGGGTGTTGCGTACCCGGGTGCGTGTGGGGGTGCTCCAGTGGGCGATGCGTCCGAGCTGGTGGGCGGCCTTGACGACGGCGTTGGCCCTGGGCTGGCGGAAGCGTTCGTAGCGGCGCAGGGCGTCGGGAGTGGGACCGTACTCGGTGATCAGGTCGGTGAGGGCGAGAGCGTCCTCGATGGCCTGGCACGCGCCCTGGCCCAGATTGGGGGTCATGGGGTGGGCGGCGTCGCCGAGCAGGGTGGTGCGGCCCCGGCCCCACTGCGTGACCGGCGGGCGGTCCCGGATGTCGTCGCGTCGGACGGCGCTGACGGGGGTGTCCCTGACGGCCTGGCGGACGTAATCGGGGAACTCGGCCGTGGCCCGGGTGAGCGCGGCACGGGTGTCGCTGTCCTTGCCGCCGGCGGGGCCGTTGGCGCACAGGAACCAGTACAGGCGGCCACCGTCGATGACGCATCCGCCGAAGCGGCGGCCCGCTCCCCACATCTCTCCGAACCAGTCGCCAGGCAGGGGGTTGGCATCGGTGACGCCGCGCCAGCAGTAGTAGCCGCTGTAGCTGGGTGCCTGGACGCCCAGCAGCGCGGTTCGGACGGTGGAGCGCAGGCCGTCCGCACCGACCAGCACGGAACCGCGTACTTCCTGTCCGTCGGCGAGGGTGACGGTGGCCTGTTCGGGGTCGACGGCGGTGACGGCCGAGGCGAGCCGCAGTTCGCTGGTGCCGAGCTGTCCGACCAGCGCCTGGTGGATGGTGGCGCGGTGCAGGCCCAGAGTGGGGGCACCGACCTCCGCCAGCAGGACGCTGGCCTGGGCGGGGCTGGGCTTCAGCAGCACGCGGCCGCGGGCATCGTAGACCGCGGCCGTGGATAGCCGCGCGCCGACGGCTTCGAAAGGCTCGGCCAGGCCCAGGCGGCGCAGCGCGATCAGCGCGTTGGGCTGCACAGTCAGGCCGGCCCCGACAGGGGCGAGTTGCTCCGCCTGCTCTAGGACGACGGCCGGAATGCCGCGGCCGGCGAGTCCCGCCGCGAGGGTGAGTCCGCCGATGCCTGCTCCGGCGATGAGTACGTGGTCCATAAGGTGATTTCTCTTTCGGTTCTTGCCAGGTTCTGGATCCAGTGCAGCAGCCTGGTGCACAGTTCGGCCGGGTAGAGGTCGAGTCCGTCCGGGCCGGCCGGATGCTCGAAGATCAGAGCGCCGATGGAAGCCATGAGTGTTTTCGCGCGCTACTCCGGCTCGGGGATGTCGACCGCCATAGGCGGGTCGACGACCGGCCGTCGCATTCCCGGCTGCGGTCTTCAGTACCGACCGCAGTTCGGGCCTGCGTGTCGCCTCAAGGGCGGGTTCGTGGCGTGCCGTCGTGCGCAACGCACCTGGGCTGGCCAGTGCTCCAGGACGGCCACTGCTGCCTCGGCGATCTTCTCTACCGAGGTGATGCCCGTCAGCAGCAATGTGGCGGGCTTACAGGAGCACCTGCCGAGTCCTGAAGCAGGAGGAGCAGGAGCCTTCCGCCAGCCCCGCCCGCTGGTCGACGGCTCGGTGGGTCAGTCCCCCGCGTACCCGTCGCGGCCGGCGCCTTGATCGCCGCGTCGGCCGGCTGCTTCCGTCGTGTCGAGCTCTCCGTCACAGTCGTTCCCGTCCACACGCTCAATTCCTCTACAGACGTAGAGTACCCCTAATTGCTACAGCTGTAGAGGCCGGGGGTGGGTCCACTGCTGCGTATGTCGAACTGCCAGCGGCCCAGGAAGTTGATATGCCAGTCCTTGAGCGCTGAAAGCCGGGCGACACCCACGCCCTTGACGTCGCACCCGCGACCACCACGCCACTCGCCCCACCGCGGATCGTCGAGGATCGGCTCCGGGGCCCAGCAGCTTCGGGAATGGATTGCTCAGGCTGGGAGGATGCGGCTATGGGGACCGCCAATCCGTCCGAGCTGTTAGGGTCTTTCGTTTGGATCACTTCCGCTGGCCGAGGTAGTCGCTGATGATGTCCATGTGACTAACCGCATCAGCGCTCTGATCTCGGCCTTCGGCGTCCTTGCCAGCGTGATGCTGCTCGTTCTTGCCGTTCGTGAGTACCGCTCTGGGGCCTCAGCTTTCTGGCTCGTGGCTGGAGTCGTGATCTTGCTCAGCGCTTTGTACACGCTCGTGCGGGACGCGCGGCGGCTCCGCACTGGGCCGCCTGCCTGAAGCGGCGCCGTTCCAACCAGCACCTCCGGTCGTTGTTCGTGTGTGCCGTTGGCTGACGCGCAGTGGGCGCGAATCGAGCTGTTACTCCCAGACCGGACACCGCGGCGGGGTGGCCGGTGGCGGGATCACCGAGAAGTGATTGACGCGATCGCCTGGAAGTCCCAGACGGGACCGCAGTGGATCCACCTCCCCGAGAAGTATGGCAACTGGCGAGGCATGTACAACCGGCTGCGGATGTGGGCCATCGACGGCACCTGGAAGCGGGTGTTTACCGCGCTGGTCGCACAGGCCGACGCCGCCGACAACCTCAGCTGGGCTGTCTCGGTGGACTCCACCATCGTGCGCGCACACCAGCACGCGGCCGGGGCCCGCAAAAAGGGGCCCCAGCAGGCGAACCGGCAGACCACGCCATCGGCCGGTCCCGGGACGGACTGACCACAAAGATCCACCTGGCCTCCGATGCCGAGTGCCGGCCACTGGCCTTCGTGCTCACTGCCGGACAGGCCGGTAACGCACCCGCCTTCGCTCACCTCATGGCCCGCCTTCGTGTTCCTCGACGGCGAGGACGGCCCCGCACAAGGCCGGACGTAGTCCTGGCCGATAAGGCGTACTCCTCCCGCGCGATCCGCGAGCACCTGCGCAAGCGCAGTATCCGGGCGGTCATCCCCATTCCGGCCGATCAGCGCGGCCACCGGTTACGGCGGGGCAGTCGGGGCGGCAGGCCACCCGCCTTCGACCGCGAGGCATACAAGCAGCGGCAACAGGGACTGTAAAACGTTCGGTGTAACTCCCGATCATGGAAGATGCATCGATGACCAGCAACAACGTGACCGATTCCGAGCCCGTCGAGCCGTCTGAGGTGGCGCCGGTAAAGTCTGTGGACGACCGGCTGATTGACGAGCTGGTGGGTCGGGCTCAGGCCGAGGGCCTCCAGCTGACCGGCGAGGGAGGGCTGCTCCAGCAGCTGACCAAGCGGCTCCTGGAGTCCGCTCTCGAGGGCGAGATCACCGACCATCTCGGCTATGACAAGCACGACCCGGCGGGGAAGAACAGCGGCAACTCACGCAACGGCACCCGCGCCAAGACCGTGCTCACCGACGTCGGCCCGGTCGAAACAGCCGTTCCACGCGCCCGGGAGGGCAGCTTCGAGCCGAGGATCGTCAAGAAGCGACAGAAGCGCCTGACCGGCGTGGACGAGATGGTCATCTCGCTCGCCGCGAAGGGCCTGACCACCGGAGAGGTCCAGGCCCACCTCGCGGAGGTCTATGGCGCCGACGTATCCCGCCAGACGATCTCCACGATCACCGACAAGGTCCTCGAAGGCATGGCCGAATGGCAGAACCGGCCACTCGACGCCGTCTATCCAGTGATCTTCATCGACGCGATCCACGTGAAGATCCGGGTTCTGTCGACGATCTTGTGATCCGGACGGTTGAGCGGGTGGTGTTGGCTGTTCGCGATCACCTGTGGGCCAACCCTCGGCCAGGCGGTCGAGAAGACGGTGAACGCCCACCGCTCCCACCTGGCCGAGCCGCAGCCCGAACCCGCCGACACCCTGGAAGCCGAGCCCGTAGTGGTCCAGCCACCGACAGAGCTGAAGATCGTGACCCGCCTGCGTGAACAGCACGCCGCCGCCCACGAACTGTGGGAGCAAGGAATGCCGAAGGCGGCGATCGGCCGGAAACTCGGACTGCACCAGGCCACCGTCCGCAAGCTGGTGGGCGCTCGCTCCGCTGACGATGCCGTCGCCAAGAGCCTGCAGCGGGCGCATGTCGTCGACCCGTACATCGGCTACCTGCACCGGCGCTGGACCGAGGGCGTCAGAAACGCCGCTCAGCTCTACCACGAGATCCAGGAACTCGGCTATCCGGGAGGTGAGCTGGCTGTCCAGCGTCACCTACGGCGCTACCGGACCGGGCGCGGTCACGCACCCGCCGTCGGACCCAGGCCTCCCTCGGTCCGCGAGGTCACCTCCTGGATCATGCCCCCCGAACACCTCCGCGACGAGGATGCCGACAAGCTGCACCGTCTCCGCGAGCGCGATCCCGAACTCGACCGGCTCACCGGCCACGTCAGGAAGTTCGCCGCGATGATGACCGCACGCCACGGCGACCGACTCGAAGAGTGGATCGCCAGCGTCGAGCACGACAACCTGGCTCCGCTCGCAGGCTTCGCCCGTAACCTCCGCCGCGACTTCGACGCCGTCCGCAACGGCCTGTCCCTGCCGTACAGCTCCGGCGCTGTTGAAGGCAACATCAACCGGCTGAAGATGCTGAAACGCCAGATGTTCGGCCGTGCTGACCTCGATCTCCTTCGCAAACGCGTCCTGCTCGCACGATGAGTCCAGACCGTCCGGATCACAAGATCGTCGACAGAACCAAGATCCGCGACGGCGCCGTGGCGAACCGGCCCATCTACGTGGCCCTGGCCGTCACCACGGACGGCCGTCGCGACATCCTCGGGCTGTGGGCCGGCGCCGGCGGTGAGGGCGCCAAGCACTGGATGCACCTCCTCACCGAGATCAAGAACCGCGGCGTGAACGACGTCCTCATGCTCGTCTGCGACGGGCTCAAGGGCCTGCCTGACGCGGGCGAAGCGGTCTGGCCGAAGACGACCGTCCAGACCTGTGTGGTCCACCTGCTGCGGAACTCCTTCCGTTATGCCGCCCGCCAGGCCTGGGACAAAATCGCCAAGCTCCTCAAGCCGGTCTGCACCGCGGCGACCGAGGAGGCGGCACTCGAGCGGTTCGCCGAGTTCGCCGACGCCTGGGGCTGGAAGTATCCGGCGATCGTGCGGCTCTGGGAGAACGCGTGGGAGGAGTTCACCCCGTTCCTGCGCTTTGACACCGAGATCCGACGCATCGTCTGCACGACCAACGCGATCGAGTCCGTCAATGCCAGGATCCGGCGGGCGGTCAAGGCCCGCGGCCACTTCCCCAACGAGCAGGCCGCGTTGAAGTGCGTCTACATGGCGATCATGTCGCTCGACCCCACCGGCAAGGGCCAAGCTCGCTGGACCATGCGCTGGAAGACCGCACTGAACGCCTTCGACATCACCTTCGACGGCCGCCTCTCCGCAGCCCGTCAGTAATAAACAAGTCGAGTTACACCGCTCGTTTGACAGACCCCGTATCGGGTCGTGATCAATCTGCGGGATTCGCCCTCGCGGCGGGGCTTGGGCCGGTAGACCTTCTGGCGTGACGCGCATGCAACTGACGGACGAAGAGTGGGAGTTCATCGGGCCGTATCTGCCGATCGGCGAGTACGGTCCGCACCCCGAGCGGCTGCGGCAGCAGTTCGAGGGGGTGATCTGGCGGTTCAGGACCGGCGGGCAGTGGCGGGAGATGCCGAAGGAGTGCCGAGACGTCACAGCAGCATGGCCGAACCGTCCTTGCGCGCCCCGACAAGTGATCGCCGACGCGATCGGCGAGCGAGGTGGTTCGGGCCCGAGCGCTTCCGGCACCCCCCCGCGAAATTTTTTGGTCGCTTGACCTATATTTGGTGTCATGAATGACGAACTCATCTTTGACGCCGACGGACCTGTGCTCCTGGTCGGCGGATACGGCACGGTCGGCGCGGAGCTCGCACGGATGGCGGCCCCGTCGTGGCCGCTGGTACTGACGGGACGGACCGTGCGGCGCGGACAGCCACTGGCGGACGAGACGGGCGCGGAACTGCGCACCTGGGACCTTGCGGACCCGGCGCCGTTCCAAGCCGCGATCAGCGCGGTCGTCACCGTGGTCAACGATCCGGACGACCGGGTGCTGCGCGCCGCGATCACCGGCGGTGTGCCGTTCGTGGACGTCACCCGCTGGACCACGCGGTTGCAGCGCGCGGCCACCGTCGCGGCACTGGCGGGCCCGACCGCGCCGGTGCTGCTGTCCTCCGCGTGGATGGGCGGTGTCACCAGCCTCGTCGCCGCGAGTCTCGGCGACCGGCTGGGCGGCGCGGACGCGGTCGAAGTAGCCATTCGCTGGGACCTCGCCGACCGGGCGGGCGCGGACTCGGTGGAGTTCATGGACCGTCTCGGACTGGACTACGAGGTGATGCGGGACGGACAGCGGCACACGGTCATGCCACTGAGTGACGCACGCCGCGTCCGCATCGGAGAGGCGCTCACCCGGGTCGCGAGGATCGACACCCCCGAGCAGTTCACTCTCCCCCTCACCCTCTCGGCGCAGACCGCAACCACCCGGATCGGTTTCAGCTCGCCCGCGTCCACGACGGCCCTGCTGGCCGCCAAGCGGCTCGGGTTCTTCCGCTGGGGCCGTGGTGAGCGCTTCACCGGCGCCCGCCGCGGATTGCTGTACGCACCCGGCGAAGGGGGCACGGCCCAGCTCCGCATCGACGTCACCCATCGGGGCGACACCCTCTCCGCGACCGTGACCGATCCGGCCGGGCAGGCCCATCTGACCGCCCTGGGTGCCCTGATGGGGTTGCGCCGGGTACGCGGCGAGGACGGCGCCCCGGCACCGAGCGGTGTGATCTTCCCCGAACAGCTCCCGAGTCCGCAGAGCGTGCCGTCGGACCTTGCCGCACAGGGCGTCGACCTGGTTGTGCGCAGGGCCCGGCGCGACGAACACGCGGAGGGTGTGGCGGCATGAACGACCGGTCCCCGGAGCAGGAGAAGCGCACGGCAACCACGACCAAGGGGGCCCAGCGGCGCGCTCTGATCCTGGACGCCGCCGAGAAGATCCTCTTCGAGTCCGGGTACAGCGAGCTGACCATGCGGGCGGTGGCGGTCACGGCGCAAGCGCGCCTGGGACACGTCCAGTACTACTTTCCCTCCCGCACGGAATTGATCGCCGCCGTTCTACACCGCACCCTGGACCGTTCGCTCGACAGGCTGACCCCGTTGTTCACCGACGCGGCCTCGCACACTACGCCGGACGTGGAGGGGCTGATCCGCCAACTCCTGGCCGAGCACGATGATCCGCGACTCGTACGGGTCTACGCCGAGTTGTGGGCGCTGGCGGGCCGTGACGAATCCGTCGCGACGGTCCTACGCACCTTCTACGGCGATTACCAGGACCATGTGGCCGGGTTCCTCCACGCCCGCAACCCCGCTCTCCCCGACACTGTCTGCCAGGCACGGGCAAGGGTTTTCACCGCGCTGATCGAAGGAGCAGCGCTCTTCCGGTCCGGCATTGCCGCCCACCGCACCGAGGCCGCCGACGCGGAACTCATCAACACGGCCACCGTCCTGCTCGGCTGACGGAGCCTGTGGAGCCACCCCTACGCCCCTGCCCGTTGCGCTCGACGACTCCGTGCTCGCCGCCTCTGCCCGGCGAATCCGGTGGTAGGTCTCGCCGCCCGCACCGCGCACCGCCCTTACGGACGGTGACGGTGCGCGGTATGCCGGAAGGGAGAGTTCTCCCCTCCGCCACCGTGCGTCGGGCATCCTGTGCGTGCCGCCTCCGAAGAGGTAGCGGACGCTGTCAAGGGGAAACGTCGAAGATCACGCGGAAACTCATGGGTGGACAAGGGTTGCTTTCCATCCGATGGGCTGGGTGGAATCCGGCGACACACCTGGTCAAGGGAGGTGCATCGAGTGCACCGCATCCGATGCGCCGTCACCCTCTGTACGCGCACCGGCGCACCGCACGGAAGTGGCGGCCACTTCCGTGCGGTGCGCCGGTGCGGTCGGCGGGAGTGAGCCTCCGCCAACCTGAAGCTGCAGGTCAAAGGGATGGTGTGACCGACTCTCGGGGCACTCACGCTGGTCGTGGGCAGGAGTCCGTGGAGAGGCACTGTCACGTTGACTGACCGGGTGAGATGATCTTCTGGTTGGTCGTGCTGGGAGGGGTGGTCCGTGGACAGCGCGCCGCCGTCGTACAAGGGGCATCGGTACCCGGTGGAGATCATCGCGCACTGTGTGTGGCTGTACTTCCGCTTCCCGCCGTCGTTCCGCGAGGTTGTCGTTCCGCGAGGTCGAGGAGCTGATGCTCGAGCGCGGTGTGCTCGTCTCCTACGAGACCGTCCGCTGCTGGTGCGCGAAGTTCGGGCAGGCCTACGCCAACGGCCTGCGCCGCCGGCGTGTGCAGCCGGGCGACAAGGGGCACCTGGACGAGGTCTTCCTCAGGATCAACGGAGAGCAGACGTACCTGTGGCGGGCCGTCGACGCCGACGGCACCGTGCTCGACATCCTGGTTCAGGGCCGAAGGGACAAGGCCGCGGCCAGGCGCTTCTTCCGCCGCCTGCTGAAGACGACCCGCACGGTGCCGAGGGTGGTCGTCACCGACAAGCTCCGCTCCTACGGCGCGGCCCACCGAGAGGTCATGCCTCCGTCGAGCACCGTGCCCACAAGGGCCTGAACAACCGGGCCGAGAACAGTCATCAGCCCACCCGCCAGCGCGAACGCGCCATGAAAGGCTTCCGCAGCCTCGGCAAAGCCCAGCAGTTCCTGGCCGCGTTCAGCGGCATCCCACCCCACTTCCGGCCCCGCCGCCACCTGATGACCGCCCCCGAATACCGCACCGAGATGACCACCCGCTTCGCCATCCGGGACCAGATCACCGGCGTCGCCGGCCTGCCTGCCGCAGCGTGACCCAGGCCCCGCCCGATCCCTCCACGCCCTGACGCGCCCTCAATCGATCAACACCCCACCAACGTGACAACGCCCCGACGGCGCATTCTCCGGCGCGGCGGTTATTGCCACGAACGTTGTCGGTGTGGTCTTTGCGGCGTGGTTCGGCCTCGGCGAGATAGCCTCCGCGCGCACCGCCTCCGCTCCTGCACCTGTCACGGTGCCTGACCAGTCGGTCGCCGTGGACCACCCGGCCGGGGCCCTCGTGCCTGCGGCAGGCGGGGGGACGGCGGCCCGCTTCCCGAATGCCGCTGTGCGCGGTTCCTAAGACCAAGCCTGCCACTGCGGCCCACCAGCCCCTCCGGCCCTCAGACGCCGGTGGCCGCCCGGGCCCCCTTTGCTTCCTTCGGGCCCGGGCGGCCGCCGGTCACCAGCACTTTTCTTTGCGTTCCGGCGGGCCGGACCGCCCCGGGCGGGGCCTGCGGGACCTCTCATCCCCTTTCGAACTGAGGAGCACCTGATGATCAGTGTGTCCACTCCAGCAAGTACGCGGACGCCGGCCGCCGTCGGCGCCGCCGCGCCGGAAACCGAGCGCCGCGCCGGGGTGAGCCGTCTGCGGGTCCTGGTTGTCGGCCAGGGCTATGTCGGTCCGCCGCTGGCGGTACGTGCCGCCCAGACGGGCCACCAGGTGGTGGGTCTGGACACCGACGAGCGGCGGGTCGCGTCCCTGGCGTGCGGGAGCTCGCCGGTGGAGGACATCACCGCAGTGCAGCTGGAGCCGCTGCTACGGGAGGGGTCCTACCGGCCGGCCGCGTCGCCGAACGGGGCGGTGGGGTTCGACGTGGCGGTGATCGCGGTGCCGACGCCGTTACGTGACGGTGTGCCGGATCTCGCGTATGTGCTGGCAGCAGGGCGGACGGTGGGCCAGTACCTGCGTGAGGGGGCGCTGGGGGTGCTGGAGTCCACTAGTTACCCGGGCACGACCTGGGATGTTCTGGGTGCGGCGTTGGAGAAGGTATCAGGGCTGTGGATGGGCGAGCCGTTCTCGCTGGAGTTCAGCTCGAAGCAGATCGACCTCGACTCTCGTCAGTGGGACCGACGAGAGATCGCTGGAGCAGATCACCTCGTTCTACGGCCGCCTGGTCGAGCGGGTCGTTCCGGCGGGGCGGTGCGAGGAGACGGACCTCAATGTCCGTTCGTAGGTGCCGAGTTGTCGGCAGACCGGTCTATGCGCAGGCAGACCTCACTGGTAGGTCCAGTTCTGCCCGGTGCCGCGGTACTCCTCGACAGGAATCGGCTGGGTTCCCGGCTTCATGCGGGAGCGGTACAGCTTGCCGTCGAGGTGGTCGACCTCGTGCAGGACCAGTCGCGCCAGACCGTGGTCGAAGCGAGTGAGCCGGGGTGTTCCGTCGATGTCCGTGTGTGCGATGACGACGTGGAGCGGTCGGGGGACAAGGCCCCGTACGTCGAAGAACGACAGGCATCCTTCGTACTGCTGGTCGGTCTCTGCCGAGGACTCCGCGATTGTGGGGTTGAGCAGCACGATCGGGGCGGATCCGTCTCCGGGCGGGACGATGACGGCGGCGGCGCGGTCGATGCCGATCTGGGGGGGGCGGCGATGCCCATGCCCTTGCCGAAGTCGTGGAGTTCCTTGACGCGCGAGATCGCGGCGTCGAGTTCACGCACGGCGCGGCGTGCCTTGTCGGCCTCGGCGGGGAGGTCGAAGGGCTGAGTGACGGTCTGGAGGAGGATGTCGCCTTCCTGGACGATGCCGGCGGCGGTCATGAGGGCGCTGGGAGTGAGGGTGTTCACGGGCTCGCTCTCTTGAGGGTGTGCGGTCTTCAGCCGCCACTCCATGCGGTATCGGGCGTGGAGGGGCGGGTCCAGAGTCGTCCAGGTGTAGACCGTGTGGTCCGCGTCGACGGCCTGGGTGGGGGGCGTGCGCAGGGGGGCAAAGTTGGCGCTCAGGGAGGTCTCGGTGCCCCAGACAGCGGGCTGGAGGGCGGTGGGGAAGGAAAGACTGACGGTAAGTTCGCGGGTGGGCAGCCGGACGGCTCGCTGGAACCAGGGGCCCCATTTGTCGGCAGTGACCGAATAGCTGTAGGTGATGTCGGCTTCCTGGCCCGGGTAGAGGGGGAAGCGGGTTCGGACGTTGGAGAACTCGAGCCAGACTTCCTTGAAGGCGTCACGGTCGTGCTTGACCACGCGCCCCATCTGCTCGTCGCCGCAGTGGGCTTCCAGCTGGAGTTCTTCCCAGGTCAGGGGACGGGACCGGTACAGGGCGTTGGAGCGTTCGGGTTCACCGGGGTAGCGGTCGACGGCGATGCGGACGAGGTAGCGGGTGATCGGCTCCGTGCCGGTGTTGCGCAGTCGCCGGTGCATCGTCAGATGGTAGGCCGAGCCGTCGTAGTGCAGGGCTGCGGCGTCTTCCAGGACGAGGATGCTGGCGGACGGCGGCGTCTCACCAGCCTCCGGAGGAGGCTGTGTGCCGCCGTCATCGTCTTGCCACGCCTTCCAGATTTTGCCGCCAGCATCGAGCTCCTTGTCGAGGCGACGGGCCAGGTCCGAGGAGCCGTGCTCCCTTCCGGACTCCAAATGGCTCACGTACGACGGAGAGATGGCCAAGCGACGGGCCAGGTCCGCCTTGGACAAGCCTCGCACCTCGCGAAAGTGCTTCAGTTCGGCTGCGAGCGACGGTTCTCCCCGGCCCAGCATGTAAAGCCCCCGTAGGTGAGTTCGCAGATTGCGTGAGTGAGCGCGGCTCACTGGTGCCTCATCCTGCCCGCTTCGGGCTGACTGTTACCAGGCGGTGGCGGAGATAGTCCGACCCCGCTCGCATGGCTGGCGATTTTCCTATCCGCCGGCAGACCCAGGTCCGCAAAATCCACTGCCCCGGACACGGTTCCGGGGGACCTCGGAAGGACATGCCCATGCCTCGAACTGCCCCACCGCGTCACGCGGTCCTCATCTTCTCCGGCGGCCTGGACAGCGCCGTCACGGCCTACAAGCTCCGCGACGACGGCGTCACCTTGAGCCTGGTGTCGTTCAACTACGGGCAGCGTCACGTCAAGGAACTGGCCCACGCCGCGAACCTGGCCGACCAGCTCGGCGTGTCCCACGACATCGTCGACCTGACGTCGCTGGGTCGGATCCTTGGCGGGTCCGCCCTCACCGACCCCGCCATCGAGGTGCCGAGCGGCCACTACCGCGCCGAAACGATGCGCAGCACGGTCGTTCCGAACCGGAACGCGATCATGCTGGAGATCGCGGCCGGCGCCGCGGTCGCGGCGGGGGCGGACGCTGTGGCGTTCGGCGCGCACTCCGGAGACCACGCGATCTACCCGGACTGCCGACCGGAGTTCTTCACCTTCATCGAAGCGTCCATCAAGGCCGGGAACGAGGGGCACATCGACTCCGGCTTCCAGCTCGTCGCCCCGTTCCTGGAACTCACCAAGGCCGACATTGTGCGTGAAGGGGCCCGCCTGGGTGTGCCGTTCGAGCTGACCTGGTCCTGTTACGAGGGCGGCGAGGTCCACTGCGGCGCCTGCGGGACCTGTGTGGAGCGCCGGGAGGCGTTCGAGGAGGCCGGGGTGGCCGACCCCACCCGCTACGCGGCGGCTCCGAAGTGCGCCGCCCGATGAGCCGCACACCGCCTCTCTTCCGGATCGGGAAGAGCTTCCGCTTCGAGGCCACGCGACGGCTCGACGACAGCGCCTACGACGGCCACTCGTTCACCGCGGAGGTCGTGCTGTCCTCCCCGGTGCTCAGCCCGGAGGGCTTCGTTGTCGACTTCGGCGACCTGGCCCCCCTCAAGCGGTACATCGACGGCGCTCTTGACCACCAGATCCTCAATGACGCCGTCAAGGACGCCTCCGACAAGGGGGTCGCCGAGCACCTCCTCGGGTGGGTGCGCAACCACCTGCCCGTCGGTGTCACCTCCGTGCTGGAAGAGGTCCGGCTCCGCACCGGGAGGCCGCAGCCTCTCCCGTCAGCCGCGTTCGCCTCCTTCGAAGCGTCGCACCAACTGCATGGGCTGCGCGACGGACATCCGTGCGGGCGCCTGCATGGCCACTCCTACGTGCTCAGCGTGCCCGTACCCGCCGTCCCCCGGCCCCGAGATGTCCCCGAGCTGCTGCGGAACCACCTGCGCAACGCCATGCACGGCAGGGTGCTGAACGAGGTGATCCCAGGGGTGAACCCGACCTCGGAGAACCTGGCCCGGCACTTCTCGCAGTGGCTGGAGGACCGGGCCATGGGCGGCGCGTGCATGCGCGTCTCGGAGACGGAGACCAGCTGGGCCGAGTACAGGGGAGGTACAGCGTGAGCGCGCTGCGGCGCACCGGCTTGTGCCTTCGGGTCTCGGAGAAGTTCGGCGGCACGGTCCAGGGAGAGGGCCCCAGCGCCGGGGTGCCCGCGTGTTTCATCCGCCTCGCCCTGTGCAACCTCATCTGCTCATCGTGCGACACCCCCTATACCTGGGACCACACGCGGTACGACCTGCGCAAGGAGGCCCACTACGAGAACGTCGAGGAACTGATCGCGTGGGCCTTGGACCGGCCCGAGAACCTCGTGGTCATCACTGGCGGCGAGCCGCTGATCCAGATGGCCGGCCTGACCGAGCTGGTCGCGGGGCTGCGGGCGGCCGACCGGATGGTGGAGATCGAGACGAACGGCACCGTCGCGCCCTCCGAGCCCCTGGTGGCGGCTGGACCGTACTTCAACGTGTCCCCGAAGCTGTCCCGGTTCGGAGCAGCGATGGCCCAGACGCGGCGGCTCGTCCCCGGCGTTCTGCGGGCCTTCGTGGCCACCGGACGGGCACGCTTCAAGTTCGTCGTCTCCGAGCCGGCTGAGGTGGACGAGATCGCCGCGCTGGAGGCGGCCTACGCGCTGACCGACATCTCGGTGATGCCGGAGGGCACCGACCCGGAAGTGATCATCGCGGGGATGCGCGCCCTGGAGGGTGCGGTACGCGAGCGGGGCTACCGGCTCGGCACCCGGCTGCATGTGCTGCTGTGGGGTGACGAGCGTGGCCGCTGAGCACGTGGCCCCGGGCGGGCTGGTCGTGGTGGCTTGCTGCAAGGAGAAGCGGGTGACCGCCGGCCCGGTTCCCGCGCTCGACCTGTATGAGGGGTGGGTCGTCCCGCTCATCCGCGACAGAGTCACCGAGCGCAGCGGGCTGCGGGCCCGGGTCCTGGTGCTGTCGGCCCTGTACGGGCTGGTCACCGCCGACGCGCTCGTCACCACGTACGAGCAGCCCATGTCCGAAGAGCGGGCGCGTGTCCTGGCCGGGACGGCGCCTCAGATCCTGCGCCGGCATCTGGCCCGGTTCCCCTCCTCCGAGGCCCTGCTGCTGATGGAACCCCCCTACGCCGCGGTGCTGGGCCCGGTCCCGGTGGCCAGGACACATCTGATCACCGATCCGATGAACCGCCACGCAGAGATCCACGCCGTCCTCGACTCCTGGAGCTGGCCGTGAACACCCGCATTTTCGAGAACCGCCGCATCTGGCAGCTCACCCCGGACGAGTTCCTCGCCGCAGCGTGCCTGATCGCGGCCCAGGAAGCCGAGCCCGCACCGGCCGCTGTGCTGGGCATCGCCCGCGGCGGTGTCCGCCTCGCGGAGATCGCCGCCGAGCAGCTCGGTGTCCCGGCCGTCGTCGTCCGGGCGCGCCACAACGAGCCCGAGGGCATCCAGCAGGCCGCCACCGGCCGGATCCTCCTCGACCACGAGCACAACCAGGACGCGCTTGCCGCGCTGCCTGCCTCCTGTCCGTTGCTGGTCGTCGACGACATCTGCGGCTCGGGGGCGACCCTGCGCGCGGTCGTGGACATGCTCACCACCACGGTGGGCCTGTCCGAGATCCGGACGGCCGTGCTCTGCCGTAACGAGGGCTCCAACTACCCGCTCGACAGCTGGGGCTGGGATGTCTCCGACTGGGTCCACTTCCCGTGGGAGTCCGAGCCGGAGAACGGTTGTGTCGAAGCCCTGCCCCCGCTCGCCGCTCTCCGCAGCCGTTCCATGCCGCCGCGGTCCCGTGCCTGAGCGGCACCGCCTGTGCCCGTCCCCCTTCCACGGATCAAGAGGAGGCAGATCCATGTTCGGCCTGAACCCCGGCGACCGCGTCCTGGTCGTTGCCCCGCACCCTGACGACGAAACCCTCGGCGCTGGCGGCACCATCGCCCGCCTGGCCGCCGCCGGGATCGCCGTGCACGTCCTGGCCGTGGCATGCCTGACCCAGCCCCGGTGGGGCACCCCTACCAACAGCCGTTTGCGGCAGGAGGAGTTCAACGCGGCCTGTGACGTCCTCAACGTCAGCGGCCGCCGCATCGCCTGGAACGACGCCACCCCGGCCCGCGACCTCGTCGGCCATGTCGCGGAACTGGCCCGCCTCATCGAGGCCGGCCCGGACCTGTCCCTGGCCGCGCTGGAACCGGCCGCGCTCCTCATCCCGGCCGCAGGAGCCGTCCACCAGGACCACCAGGTCGTCCACCAGGCCGCCTACGCGGCGGCGCGGCCCAGCGGAGCGTTGCGTCACTGGCCCCGGATGGTTCTCGGCTTCCGCGGCCCCGAGGACCACGCCTGGAGCCGGGAATTACCCCGGCCCACCGTGTGGGTCGACGTCACCGCCACCGCGGCGGTGAAGGACAAAGCGCTGGAGTGCTACGCCCGCGAGCTGCGCGAGGGCGACCACCCGCGGTCCCTGGAGCGGATCCGGGCGATCGACTCCGCGACCGGCGCTGCGTGCGGCGCCGAGCGGGCGGAGGCGTTCGTGGCCTACCGGATGGCGTGCTGATGAGCGACGTACTGATCGCCCACCAGCCGGCCTACCTGCCGTGGCCCGGCTACTTCTCGCGACTGGCCGACGCCGACGAGCTGATCCTGTTGGACCACGTGCAGTTCAGCGAACGAGGCTGGCAGAATCGCAACTACATCCGTGGTGCCGCAGGCCCGGTCAGGCTCACCGTGCCAGTGCGCCGCCGCTTCGGCCAGAGCATCGCCGACACCCGGATCGCCGATGGTGCCTGGGCCGGGCGGCACTGGCGTAGCCTCGCCCAGACGTATGGGCACGCCCCGTACTGGCTCGAGCACCGGGAAGTTCTCGAAGCCTTCTACCGGATGCCGTGGACGCACCTCGCGGACCTGGATGAGGCGCTGTTGCGGCTGCTGCTCGACGCGTTCCACCTGCCGGTGGCGATGGTCCGCACCAGCGATCTGCCTCCATCCGGACGGCAGACCGACATGCTCATCGGCCTCTGCCATCAGCGGGGCGCGACGCGCCTGAGGGTGGGAAGCGGCGCGCTGGCCTACCTCGACCACCATCTGCTGGCCGAGCATGCCATCACGGTCGAGGTCGCCACATACTCCCATCCCCCCTATGGCAGCGCGCCGGGCTGGAGGCCGGGCCTGAGCGCCCTGGACCTGCTGCTGTACGAGGGCCCGAACGCCGCTTCCATCCTCCGTGCCGGTGCACGGACCGAGACGAAGGCCAGCGCCTGATGACGAGCCTGGACAACCCTTTGCCACGCCCGCGCGTGGACAGCGAGCGGGTCGCCGACCTGTGCCGGCAGCTCCTGGAGGCTGTGGGTGAAGACCCGGAGCGCGAGGGGCTGCAGGGTACCCCGCAGCGGTTCGCCCGCTGGTGGACGGAGTTCCTCGACCACGACCCCGGCCGCACGGACACTGTCTTCGAGGAGGACCTGCCTGCTGGCAGCGACCGTGTCGTCATCGTGCGGGGCATCGTTGCCTGGAGCCTGCGTGAGCATCATCTGCTGCCCATGAGGCTGGAGTTGACGGTCGGCTACCGGCCCTGCGGCAGCGTGCTCGGCCTGTCGAAGTTCGCCCGGATCGTCGCCGCCCACGCGCATCGCCTTCAGCTCCAGGAGCGAATCGTCGACGGCGTCGCTGCGGATGTGGCCAAGGCAACCGGATCGGCCGACGTCGGAGTGGTCGCCGAGGGGACGCACCTGTGCATGAGCATGCGGGGTGTTTGCCAGGACCAGGCCCGCACGCTGAGCCACAACCTCAGCGGCGCCTTTGCCGGCGAAGGCACCCTCGGCGGCCAGCTCCTCGCGGCGGCCGGGGCCGGGCCGCGGTGAGCGGGCGAGCGCCCGGACAGGGCCGTCTTTCGCCGGAGGCAAGCCCGCGTGTGCTGGTGAGCGGGCCGGTTCTTCCTCCGGGGAACGTACCTGCTGCCCGGGACGCCTCCACGGTAGCGGCTGAAGCGGATCCGGTGGAGTGGATCCGCATATCCGGCGGCCGCATTCAGGCCGGGGAGTGGCACCCCGCCCAGGAGGTAGCCACGCTGTGGTGGGCGGCGACACCCCTGGCGGTCGCCGGGGTACCGGTCACCGGAATGACGCTGCTCCACGCCGCCCAGCTCGCCCACCAGCTCGGGGCCAGGGTCCCGACGTCCGCCGAATGGGAGTGGATGGCCTCCGGCGCAGTCCGCCGCTTCCCTTGGGGCGACGACGCTCCGAGCTGCGGCCGCGCCAACCTGCGCGGCCTGGGTCCCGGCCGTCCCACACCGGTCCGGGCCCACACGGCTGGCCGCACCCCGGACGGCCTGTGGGATGTCGGCGGCAACGTCTGGGAGTGGACCACGGCCCCTTGGCGCCGCGACCGCGTCGCCCTGCTCCGCGGCGGCTCCTACAACTCCCTCGCCCAGTACGCCGAGTGCGCCCACGCCAACGACGTCCCGCCCGGCATCGCCTCGTCGGGCATCGGGCTGCGGCCCGTCCGAGACACCGCCCCCACCCCGTCGGCCCATGGAGTCACCCCGTGAACGTCGCCTTCGTCCTGCTCACCCACACCCCCGACGAGCCCGCTGGGATCGAGCGCAGCATCGCCGCCCTCGTCGTCGGTCTGCGCGAACTCGGCCACCGCGCCCTGGTCATCGCCGCCGGACCGGGAACCGCCGACGACGGCGAGGACTTGCTCCGCCTGAACAGCCTGGTCCTGCCCCGGCCCGCGATGGAGGAGCACCTCACCGCTCTCCTGGCCGATCCCACTTCCGTGGAGCAGGAGGTCCGCGGGCTTCTGGCCGGCCACGAGGTGGACCTGGTGTGCTGGGTGGACGCGGTGTGGGGGCTGGGCTACCTCAGCCCGGCCCCGGCCGGGACGGCCACTGCGCTGATGGTGCACGTCCCGCGTACCGACGCCCCCCTCTACCGCAGCCTGGAGCACTGCCCGGGCCGGGTCCTGACGGTCAGCGACTTCATGGTCGAGGAACTGGCCCGCGAGGGCGTGGACTCCAGTACCTGGGCCGTCGTCCCCAACGCCCTCATGCACACGGTCGCACCGCCCGCGCCGGGCGAGCGGGAGGCGCTGCGCGAGAGCGGGCCGGTGCGGATCGTGGCCCGGGCCGAGCCGCACAAGGGCATCGCCGAACTGCTGAAGGCGTACCCGGCCGGGCTGGGCAGGCCGGTGCAGATCGTGCTGGCCGAGGCCGGATTCGAGTACTGGCCGGGCATGCAGAACGACGTGGTCACCGAGTGCCGGGCCCTGGCCGCCGGACTGCCCGGCGTGGAGATCCTTCCGGCCATGCCCTGGCAGGAGGTTCTGGTCTTCCTCGCGGGGGCCGCCGTCACGGTCGTCTCCTCGACCAGCCCGGAGACGTTCGGCAACGTCGCCGCGGAAGCTCTGTCCGTCGGCACGCCGGTGGCCGGCTACGGTCTCGGGCACCTGCCGGCCCTCACCGGACCGGCCGGGCGGATGACCGCGTTGGAGAGCGGGCCCGGCAGCCTGTGGAAGGCGGTGACGGGCCTGCTCGACGACCCGGTGGCCTACCGCGCGGCCTCCGCCCAGGGGCCGCGGCAGGTCGCCGCCTACACGCCGTCGGCCGTCGCCCAGGCGTTCCTGGACGCCGCCGGACCAGCCCGGTGAGCAGGCAGGCGGCAGCGCACTCGTTGATGCGGCAGGCCGTCGACGAGCGAGCGTTGAAGCGGGCCGCCCGCCAGTGCATGGGGCGCACCGGCTCCCCCGGCGCCGACGGCATGACCTGGAAGACCTTCCGGCAGGACATGCCTGCCCGTATCCAGGCGCTCTCCGCCGCCCTGGCCGACGGCTCGTGGCGGCCTGGGCCTCTGCGCACTGAGGAGTTCGACGCCTGGGGCAAGCGGCACACCATCACCATCCCCACAGTCGCCGACCGGATCGTCCACCGGGCGCTGCGCAACGCGATCGAGCCCGTCCTGGAGCGGGACGCCTACCCGCCCTGGATGTTCGGCTGGCATCGGCGGACCGGGCGGCCCCTCGCGGTCGCGGCCGCCGCACGCCACCTGAGCGCGGGCCTGGTCTGGGTCGCGGACATCGACGTCGCCGCCGCCAGCCGCGGCATCGCCCTGGAGGACGCGATCTCCTCCGTGGCTCGCTTCGTCCACGACGGCCGTGTGCTGGCCCTACTGCGGCGCATCCTGACTGCGCTGCCCGACCCGCTCGCACCGGGCAGCGGCCTGAGCCCCATGCTGACCAACCTCCGGATGACCCCCGTCGACCAGCAGCTGACCGGATGGACGGCTGTGCGGATGACGGACAACTACACCCTGTTCGCCGCCACCGAACCCGAGGCGGAAGCCGCCTACCAGCACCTGGCCGGCCTGCTCGCCGCCCACGGGATGAAGCCGGCACCGGCGAAGTCGAAGATCTGGCGCCCGAACCCGGAAGACCTCTACGCCGCCGGCTGACCCACAAGGAGGAGCCCTCGTTGTCCACGACCAACGCGCTGCTGTACTGCGCCGTGAACGGCATCGCCAACAACACCAACGGCATCGGCCGTCAGACCAAGACCTTCCTGGCCACCCTCGCTCGCCACCACCACCGCCTGAGCACGCACGCCGGCGCCTTCACCCCGTACCTCGCCGTCCCCGAGCCGGGCCCGGCCACCTGGGGCTACGACGAGGACGACCTCCGCTACGCCCGCCGCGTCGTCGAAGAGCTCGGCGGCGAGGTGATCACCCTGCCCTATGACACCCGTCGCCCTTTCTGGCGGCCCGAGACCTGGCGGCAGCTGTCCGGCGAAGCCGCTCGCGCCGCCGGTCGCCTTGCCGGCCGGCACACCAAGGTGCTGGCCATCGGCGTCGACACCCCCTTCGCCGGACTCGCCCACCACGCCGGAGCCCACCCGGATCTGGAGGTGCTGCTGGCCTTGTTCTCCACCGCCCGCATCACCGAACGCCCCCGCCCCGACCCCGGCCGCATTGCCTGGGAGGAGAAGGCCATCGCCGCCGCCAGCCTCCACCCGCGCGTCTGGGTCGCCGGCATCGGCGACTTCCTCACCCGCCATCTGAAGGACCAATACGGCCTCGCCCCGGCCAGCCTCCGGCCCTGGCCGTCCGGGCTCCACCTCACCGCCGCCGACCTCACCCCACCGACCAGGGCCGAAGCCGAACGCATCGTGCATGCCCTCGGCATCCCCGCCAGCCGGCCGGTCGTCGCGGCGATCGGCCGCACCGACCGCACCAAGGGCCTCGACGTCCTCGTCGAAGCCCTCGCCCCGCTGCGCGAGGACGTCCACCTGGTGATGATCGCTGTCCCGACCGATGACGACCGCGCCGCCCTGCTGGACTCCTACCGCCGCCGCAGCGCCGAGCTCGGGCTCAACGCCACCATCATCGGCCGCTACGACAGAGAAATCCCCCGCGCGCTGGCCGCCTGGCCCAACACCCATGTGATGGCCGTTCCCAGCCGCGGCGAGACACTGGCCAACATCGTCTTCGAGACCGCCTTGTGGGCCCAGCACACGGGAGCCGTCGTCCTGGCCCCGAACATCGACGGCTTCCCCGAACAGATCGCCGACGGCCACAACGGCCTGCTCTACAACCCCGTCCCCGGAGCCCTGACCGCCGGCCTGCGCCGGGCGCTCACCCTGACCAGCGACGAACGCGCCCGGCTGCGCACCGCCGCCCACCGCAGGATCGTCGCCGAACGTAACGCCGCCGAACATCTCGCGGCGCTGCTGGGCGCATTCTGGCAGCCCCGCACCGACCCCGTGGCTAGACTCCAAGGCCATCCGGCAACGGATGCCCGTACGCCGCGGTCACAGGCGCCCACCAGCACGCACCACCCCCTGGAGGCCACGCCATGACCGCTCCCCTGCTGCTCGTTGACGGCCACTACCTCCTCCATCGCGCCTGGTACGGGTTCGCCGCCCGCATCATGAGCCGGGACAAGACCCTCGACCGCACCGGCGTGTTCGGCTTCGCCGCGCTCCTGCGCAAGGCCCAGATCCAGCACGCCGACGGGTTCGAGATCTTCGTGGTCTTCGACTCCGAGGACGGTGCCCAGCACCGAGTCGGACAGGACAGCGACTACAAGGCCCAGCGGCCCGCTCCCGAGTCCGGTCTGATCGACTCCCTCGCCCTGGTCAAGAACGTCCTCGGCCACACGGGCGTCCGGTGGATCGAGCAGGAGGGCTGCGAGGCGGACGACGTCATCGCCACCCTGGCCACCGGTGCCCGCACCGACGGGCGCGCGGTCGACATCATGACCACCGACAAGGACTACATCCAGCTCCTGGCCGATCCCAGCGTGCGCCTGCTGAACACCGGCCTCGCCCAGGGCCGCCGCTACACCGCGGGCGAGCACGTCTTCCCCCGCTACGGAGTCCTCGCCGAGCAATGGCCTGACTTCCGCGCCCTGATGGGCGACCCTGCCGACAACATCCGCGGCATCCACGGCATCGGCGCCAAAACCGCCGCACGGCTCCTGAACGACGGCCGCCGACTCGAGAACATCCCGGCCGACGAACTGCGCCCGGCCTGGACTGCGCAGTGGCCACAGGTCCTGCGCTGGCGCGAGATGATCAAGCTCGACACCAAGACCGCCCTCCCCGACAACCTCCTCACCACCACCCCCACTGCGCCGCTGCCCACCGCCGCGCAAGTCCTGGAAGCGCTGGATCTATGGTGACGGGGGCCAAGGTCGCGATATGGGACTTCGACGGAACGCTCGGCCACCGCCGACGCGGCACCTGGGCCGAGTGCCTCCTCGAAGTCCTGGACGTCCAGCAGCCGGGCCACGGCTGGGCGTTCCCCGAAATGTTCGAGGCCCTTACCACCGGCTTCCCCTGGCACACCGCCCATGACCCCCACCCGCACCTGAACGACCCGGACGTCTGGTGGGACCACATCACCACTGTGGTCGCCGGAGCGCTCACCCGCCTCGACACGGCCGACGCGCATGCTGCGGCGGCGGCCACCCGCGCCGCCTACACCGACCCCGCTGCATGGAGCCTCTACCCGCAGGCCCTGCGCGTCCTCGACCAGCTCACCGCGCACGGCTGGCAGCATGTGCTCCTCTCCAACCACGTCCCCGCACTTCCCACGCTCCTGGCCGCCCTCGGCATCGACAACCGGTTCCAGGCGGTGATCAACTCCGCCGCCAGCGGCTACGAGAAGCCCCACCCCGAGGCATTCCGCCTCGCCCGGGCAGCCGCAGGCCCCGCGCAACGACTCGTCATGATCGGCGACAACCCCCAGGCCGACGCCGCGGGCGCACGGCGCGCCGGCATCAATGCCATCTGGGTCCGGCGCAACCAGCACACCGACACACCCGGCCTCGACGCGGCCGCAGGCATCCTCCTGGCCCTTGGCCCCATTTCGAACCGGCGCCACCCGGCTCTGCACGAGGTACCCCCGCTGGAGACAACCGCCCCCGGAACCCTGCCGAGCCGGTAACCTCACCACGGTCCGCACCGCGGAAGCCCGGAAGCGCCCCGGCCCATGGCGCACCGGAGCCACCCGTGCACGACACCATCCCCGCGCCCGCGCAGGCCGACTGCCTCACCGCCTTCGGCGCCCTGCGCGCCGACGCCGTCTCGGACCCCGAGACGACGATCGAGCTCGGGGAGGGCTGCAACCGCTTCCCGCCCTCCCCGGCCCTCGCCCGCTACCTCTCCACGCTGCTGGACCGCTTCATCCGCGACGGGACCCTCTCCGCATACGCAGGACACCGCCCGGCCAACCCCCAGGCAGCGATGGCCGAACTCCTCGGCAGCCACCTGAACATGCACCTGGACGCCTCGGACATCTTCTTCACCCGCGGCGGCACCGAGGCCATCAACCTCACCATCGCCCACCTCGCCGACACCGGCCACGGTCTCGTCCTGCCCCTGCCGAACTACTACGCCTTCGACCAGTCCGCCGTCCGCTGGGGCGCCCCCGTCACCGCCTACTACCGGCACGACGGCGCACTCCACCCCACCGGCACGGCCCCCGCACCACGCACCTGCCTCGTCGAAGTCCTCCCCAACGGCATCACCGGCGCCCGCCACGACCTGCCGAAGCAGGCCAGGCCCGACTTCACCCTCATCGACATCCCCTTCCAGATCGGCGCCGAAGGCCCACAGCCGGCCACAACACTCCGCGACCGCGTCCACAGCCTCGACCTGGAAACCGCCGCCCTGATCCTCACCGCCTCAAAGGATCTCTCCCTGCCCGGCCTTCGCGCCGCAGTCGTCGTCACCAGGAACAAGGCGCTGCTGGGTCACCTTGGCCGCGACCGGTTCGAGCGAATGGCCATGAGCAGCGACCCCGTCGGCGAGATCGTCATGCTCTTCTACACCTCCCTCCTCGCCCTCGCGGAGGCCCCCCGCGAACAGACACACAAGCTGGTCCAGATCGCCCAGGACTGTGCACACCGCACCGGCCTGCCCGCACTCCCCGACGAGGAGACCTACCGCCGCGTCCTCGACCGCCTGACCGTCATGAACGAACGCTTCCGCCGCAACGCGCTCGCCATCGGCGGCCCCCGGTCGCCGCTCCGGCCCATCACCGGCCTTCAGCCCACCACCGGCTACTCCGTCTTCGCCGAACTCCGCGCACCCCAAGAAGACTTCCTCCAGTGGGTCATACAGTGCGGACGTTCCGGACTGCGGCTCAACCCGACCGTCGTCCACGGCGGCACCACCGCTGCCTGGGAAGCGCTGTACCCCGGTGGTCAGCTCTTGCGAATCAACCTCTCAGAGGACCCGGATGCCGTGGATCAAGCTCTGGACCTTCTCCATCGCTACGCGACCGACCCGTTTCCGTGGGCCCCGGCCGCAAGCGCCGAGCCATCCCGCGAAGAGAAGAGAACGAGCCGATGACCTCCCCCGCCGAGCAGATGTCCCTGACGCTGGCAGAACCCCCGCGGCCGGCCATGCGAGAACCGCTGAAGGTGCTGTCCGGCATGCGGCAGAACTGCCCCGGGAGTTCAGGGCAGTGGCTGGGTGGAGGGGACGAGAGGAAGCCATGCAGGGGTGTTGTGACGGAAGCTGTGCCCGACCGAGACGATCCCGGAGCCGTTGTCCAGGGCCGGAACACAGATTCCGAGGTACTCATCACCGTCGCCCACCGCCCCGATCGGCGTGCTGCACACGGGGCAGGACCAGCGTTCCAGTGTGGGCCAGGACCGGTACGGGCACTGTCACGTTGACTGACCGGGTGGGATGATCTTGTGGTTGATCGTGCCGGGAGGGGTTCACTCGTGTCGTCCGCGTCGCCGTCGTACAGGG